>UNSJ01000001.1 GCA_900548405.1 Candidatus Gastranaerophilales bacterium
TCGTGCATTTGAAGTTTGATGTGTCCGATTTCTCCTGCCGCGTTAGAAGCACCTCTTACGAGTTTGCCGTTAACGATTAAGCCTGAACCGATACCTGTGCCGACAGTGATACAGATTAGGTTTTCGCATCCTTTGCCTGCTCCGTAATTAAGTTCGCCTAAAGCCGCGCATCTTACGTCGTTGTCAACGCGTGTCGGAATATGGAATTCGTCTTCAATAAGTTTTGCAATCGGAACTTCCACCCAGCCCGGAATATTTGGCGCGTTTCTTACAACGCCTGCTTTGTAGTCAACTTGTCCGGGAAAGCCGAAGCCAATTCCTTCTATATCTTTTGTTGAAAGTTTAGTTTCTTTCATAAGCTCGTATATAGCTTGTTTAATATTGGTTACTGTGTATTCGTAACCCATTTCGGCACGTGTGGGAACGGAATTTGAATAAAGAATGTTTCCTTTATCGTCTACCAGCGCAATTTTAACGTTTGTTCCGCCAACATCAATACCAATTCTGTTTTTAGCCATTTTATATCCCCCATATGTCTATAACAATATGATATGACAAACATGGAATTTTTGTAATATTTGGCTACGAAATAAAATCTGTGAGTTGTCTGCCGACTTTGCGGCAAAACTTTGAGTATTCGTTGTTTATGGTGCCGTAATCGTTTATGAAACTTTCAACCCATGTTCCGTCTTTGATTTTGAAGTTTTCCGTAATAATTTTTATGTTCGGATTGTTTATGTTTTTTATGGGTTTTGCTGTCAGGAGGATAATTTTGAATGGTTTGCCTTTTCGTTTTTGTTTAAGGATTTTGTAGAGATTATTGACAGTGTTTTTGTTGGGAGTTTGGTCGAAGTTTGAGTAGATGAAAAAAATGTTTTTGGGCGAATTAATAATTTCAAAAAAGTTTTCAATTCGTTTTTGGTATCTTTTTTCGAACTGTTCTCTTTTCAGGTGAAAGTCGTGCGGGTATGTTTCTTTTGTGATTTTGAGGTTGTCGAAGAAGTTTGCGAAGTCATTTTTAATGAGGTTTGCGGTCTGGTTCAAATCAAGGCTGTATTTGAGGTCAAAGGGTAGTGTTTTTTCGCCGTAAATTTTTCTTGGTTTGAGTTTGACAGCGGTAGTGAGCACTCTTGGCAGGCAGTTGCTGCCGAGTGAAACGATATGGAAGTTTTGTTTTTTGAAACTGAAGTAGTCAATGACAGAAAAATAAAACAAAAAGTTTCTGACATTTTTTCTGAGCTTTTTTGAACATATCCAAAATATCAATATTTTTATAATCAGTTTTTTTAGTTTGAAAAGGTAATACATTTTTATCTTATATTGTGTAAAATATCTCTATTAAACCTGAATATTTGCAAAATATTGCAAATAAATATTACATTAATATACTTATATAGTCAAATTATGCATATCTATGCGTTAACTTTTTAGCGCAATAGTTATAGAGTTTTATCTATGAATGCAGAAATAAAGAAATTATTATGCTTACGAATTAAAAATTTTAGAGAAAGTACTAAACTTTCTCAAGAAAAGTTTTGTGAAAAGGCAGAAATAGATGTCAGAACTATGAGCAATATAGAAAATTGCAGGTCTTTTCCGTCTTTTGAAACAGTATGCTCTATAATAAATGCCTACAAGCTTGAGCCAAACAAGTTACTTGATTTTATAAAATATGACAAGACGGAAGAGGATGCACTAGACCTGTTAATTCTAGAATATTTAAAGAAATGTCCTGATGGTGTTAAAAGGAAAGTTGTCGATTTGTTAGAAGAACTTAAGTAGTTGTAATATTTGGTGAATATGTATAGAAATTAGCTGAATACTACATTACTTTGCTCATTTATAAAATCTATTATAAAGATATGAAATTTGATTATGACCAAAAGAAGCTAGGAAAAAGAATAAAAGAACTCCGAATATCAAAGTCTTTATCACAAGATGAATTGTGTGATAAAATTCTTGATTTTGACTCCCATTATTTAAGTAAAATTGAAACAGGCAAATATTCAACATCAGCCACAAGGCTAATAAAGATAATGAACGCTTTAGAGGTAACTCCTGATACATTTTTTGATTGTGAACATCTGGCATCTGAAAATGAATTGGATGAGATGGTTGCTCAAGAATACAAGAAGTTGCCATTAAATAAAAAAAGAGTTGTTTATAGGCAAATACAAATCTTAAATGAATATGAAAATTAACGTTAAGTACGAATTAAAAAGTTTAATAGCTAAGAAGGCAAGCTCTTTAAAAAAGGTTTGTGAAATTTTGGGACATAGAAAAAATGAACAAGTTTCACCAAATAATATTACAAATAAATTGAGACGAAAAACAATAAAGTTTGAAGAAGTTCAAGATATACTTGACGTTTTGGATTACCATATTGAATTTGTTGAAAATAAGAAATTATGAAATCTAATTACAATTTTAAAAGGCTTGGCAAGAATATTAAACATATTAGAAAATCTAAAGGGTTGTCGCAGGAGAAGCTTGCCGAGTTGATAGGTAAGAGCAGAAATTATATCGGATTGGCGGAAAGAGCAGAAGTAAATATTCCTGTATCAGTTATTTTTGATTTTGCAAAAGCTCTTGATGTTAGTCCAAAAGATTTTTTTGAGTTTTGATTTGTGCCCCCCACTTGAAAAAATTTTAAAATGGTTTATAATATATTAAAAGGGCGGAGCAAGTTCCAGCTTGCCCCATTAAAAGCCCCTATTGAGTGTTTTTTAGAACTAGCATCATCATTAATATGAGTGCTAGTTCTATTTTATCAACAACCACTCTATCACCCCCTTTCTCAGTTCTCATCCTGCAGTAATGTCGTGCTGAGCGAAAAAGGTAATAAGGGCTTACCCTTGTACTTATTCTAGTAAAAAAGCTTAAAGATGTCAATAAAAATGGAATTAACATTAAAATGTTTTCTCCCAATAAAAAACCGCCCCAATGTAGAAGCGGTTTTTTGTTTTTTTATTTTACCAATTATACAGATGCCAATGATTTAGCTCTTTCTAATTGAAGTGTGCAAGTTGTTACGTCGCAAACGCAAGATGGTCCGAAGTATTGGATTGCACCCGGGAATAAATATCTGTCGTTCATTGCCCAGTCTTCTCGGCAGCTTTCCAATGCCTTGAATACAGGTCCGTCAAGCTCTACAAGTGCTTTTTGAATAACAGGTTTCATTTCGCCGTGACGTTTTTCCATGTTCATCATCATTGTTAGAGGAACACCGCCTGCAATCCATTGGTCAGCAGGTGCTGTTAAGTTTCTTACTGATGATAAGTAGCCTGTTAAACCGAAGTTGATTAATGCAAAAGCGTTGAAGCCTAGTGAGTAGCAGTAATCAGCATCGAAGTTTGACGGGAATGCACATCTGCCTTCGTAACCGAAGAAGTGTGATTGTGCTGAGAATTTACCAATGTATTCCCCTTGTGATTTTAGTTCGTCTAATCTTGTTGAAATCATTTCGATTAAAAGTTTTTCAGTTTCGATTTTTGAAACCTGAACGTTTCCGTGAGGGTCGCGGTCTGCTAACAATTGACCTTTGATTAGAACAGGTAATGATGCGTAAACTTTTGCATTAGCAGGGTCTAATCTGTTTTCTACGATTTCAAATTTTTCTCTGATTGTTGTTGCGTTAACAAATGATGAATCAGATTCCAATGAAGCCATAATGTCGTTCAAGTTTGCTATCATTGATTTCATTTCAGGAATAAATTCAATTAAGCCTTCAGGAATGATTGCGATACCAAAGTTTTTGCCCATGTCAGAACGTTTTACGATGATGTCTGTCATGTAGTTTACAACTTGTTCCAATGACATTTTCTTAGCTTCAACTTCTTCTGAAATCATTGTAATGTTTGGCTGTGTTTGCAAAGCTGCTTCCAAAGCTACGTGAGAAGCGCTTCTTCCCATAATTTTTACAAAGTGCCAGTATTTTTTAGCAGAATTAGCGTCACGTTGAATGTTTCCGATTAATTCGCCGTAAGTTTTTGTAGCTGTGTCAAAACCGAAAGAAATTTCGATTTGTTCATTTTTCAAGTCGCCGTCAATTGTTTTAGGGCAGCCGATAACCTGAATTCCTGTGTCGTTTTTAACAAACCATTCAGCTAAAAGCGCTGCGTTTGTGTTTGAGTCGTCGCCGCCGATAATTACAACAGCAGAGATGTTTAATTTTTTACAAACTTCCAATGATTTTTGGAATTGTTCTTCGGTTTCCAATTTTGTTCTGCCTGAACCGATGATATCGAAACCGCCTGTGTTTCTGTATGCGTTCATAAATTCGTCAGAAAATTCCATGTATTTTCCGTCGATAATACCTGAAGGTCCGCCTAAGAAACCATATAATTTATTAGAAGGATTAGCTTGTTTTAAAGCATCGTATAAACCTGCAATAACGTTGTGTCCGCCGGGAGCCTGTCCGCCTGAAAGGATAACGCCCACATTTCTAACTTCTGATGAGTGAGAAGAAGAAGTTGTTTTAAAAGTTACAACTGGTTTGCCGTAAGTGTTTTTGAATAAATTTTGAATTTGTTCTTGATCTCTAACTGATTGTGTAGCTTCCCCTTCAACCATTTCAAGGCTGTTGATGCCTGAAGAAAGGCTTGAAGGAAGTTTAGGCTGATACTTTAATCTTTCGATTTGTAATGGTGAAAGTTTTTCCATAATCTCTTTCCTTTTTGTTAAGTAATACTTTTACAATAGATATTTTACAATAAAAACAAGATATTTCCATGCAGAAAAAGATTATTACATAAAAAGTTTTCAACCATTAACTTGTTTAGCGGAGATATAATTAAAATATTAGTAGGTTATGTATTTTTTAGCTTGCCGCTTTAATCTTTCTTGTTTGCCCATTTGTTTCAAAAGCTTTTCTTCAGGAGTTTTTATCCTGAATTTATTCAAAAACCATACTTTTGCCATTCTTAAACCTGCTTTGGAAAAAAGTGGAGCTTTAAATGAGGGTGCAGGTATTTGTCTTGCTACGTCAAAATTTTCTACTGCTAATTTTGCGTGCTCTTTTGAGGCTGCTTTAAATCCTTTATAATTGCCAAGCGCCGCAGAATATACAATATCTGATTTTAATTGTGCAATTTTTCTTGCAATTGGTTTTATCGCCGGATCAAATGAAACTTTTGCCATATCTGTATCCCTTTCAAGAGTTAAACTTCTTTTTTAAAAATCAATGTATCAATATTTTTGCTGTTAATATTGCTTTTAATTTCTTTAACAAGCGTAAATTTATTTTTTTGATAGTAGTCATAATCACAGGTGGTGTCTGTCCAAAGATATATGTTTTTAATATTATTTGAACGGCAGGTTTCGATGAGTTTTGAAAGAAGCATTTTACCCCCGCCTTTTTGAAGGCTTATGAAAAGACCTATCATTATATCGTTTTCCTGCATAACCGCTTTAACTTCTTTGCCGCAGGCTTCCAAATAATCGGCAAGTTCGACTGCTGTTTTTTGTTCTTTTTCATCCAGCGATTTTGCTTCTTCTTTAAACGAATTTATGCTGTCGTTTCTATCGAATTTTGTATTTGTGAGAATAAACCCTTTAAAATCGTAGTTATGCAAGGCAAAAGAATATTTACGGTTTAAATCATAGTACTTAACCATAAAATCGTAAATCAGTTTTTGAAGTTTCTTTGATTCATGTATATATAAGTCACCCCAAACAAGGTGTGCAATTTTTGAGGCTGCTTCAACGTCTTTATCCGCAAAATTTTCTACTATCATATTAAGAATTTTCCGTTTTCATAAATGAGTTTGTCATCGGCATATATCTTAGAGTTATTTTTCATATTCTTAATCATGTCCCAGTGAAGTCCTGACACGTTTTTACCGCCTGTTTCAGGGTAAGATGCGCCGACTGCCATGTGAATTGAGCCGCCGATTTTTTCATCAAAAAGAATATTTCCTGTAACTTCCTGAATTTCATCATTCGTTCCGATTGCAATTTCGCCGATGCCTTTAGAACCCTCGTCCATGTTGAACATTGCTTCCAGATAATCTTTTCCTGTTTCGGCGTCAAATTTTACGATTTGACCGTTTTCAATCCATAGATGAACGCCTGTTGCAGAGTTTCCTCTGTAATTTTGCGGGAAGTCAAAGTAGATTTCGCCGTTAATATCATTTTCTACGGGTGATGTGAAAACTTCACCGTCAGGGTAGTTGTTCAGACCTGAACAGCTAATCCATTTTCTGCCTTCAACCCCGAAAGTTATATCTGTTTTTTCACCCGTAATTCGGACTTTTTTTACACCGTTCAAGTAATTTGCCCATTTGGTTTGTTTTTCATCAAGTTCACGAAGCTTTTCAACAGGATTGTCTAAATTCAGATAGCAGGATTTAAACAAAAATTCAGAATACTCATCAATTGACATTTTAGCTTCCTGTGCTAGAGCGTGTGTCGGAACATCTGCCACAACCCAAGCAGCATGACCTTTTGCAGAACGCTCCATAAGCATTTTTGACAAACCCTGTGAAGCTTTTGAACGTCTTGCAAGTTTGGTTAAATCTGCACGAGCCATGTTTTTAGTATTCATTGGAGCGCCGATTGAGATAAATTTATCAACAGTTTCATATTCAAGCTTAACAATCGGATCAATGTAGTCAAGCTGTTCGTCAGATGCGTATTTGATGAAAATATCAGACATATCTTCAAAAGATGTTCTCAAAATCGGATGTGCTCCTTTTTCGATAACTCTTTTATAAACAGCTTTTACAAGGTCTTTTGCATAAATGCTTGTTGCTCTGATTTGAACAAGATCGCCCTTTTGAACGTTTGTTGAATAATCAACCAGAACTTCTGCGTATTTATCCCAAATTGTTTTCATGATTTTCTCCTGTGGGTTTTGAAATTATTCGTCTTGAAGTGATTCATGTCCTGATTTATGAGTTTTTAAAAGCACTCCTCGTTTAGAGCTTTGGATAAATTCAATCATTTTTTCAATGTATTCGTTCATTGGAATTTCTGCTTTAATTTTTTCAATTGCTTGAGTTGTATTGTATTCATCAGAAATCAACAATTTGAAAGCTTCGTTAGTATGTGTTCTAACATCAAGAGGCACACCGCGTCTTTTCATTGCGATTACGTTAAGTCCGCGCGGAACAGGAGGACGACCTTCGCCTTTAGAGTAAGGAAGAATATCCTGACGGGAAGCAGAGAAACCGCTTATGATAGCCATATCGCCAATTCTGATATTTTGGTGGAATACGCTCATACCGCCGACAAATGCGCCGAAACCTACGTGAACGTGTCCGCCTAAAGTTACAAGGTTAGCTAAGATTACCTGATCATCAAGCACGCAGTTGTGTGCAACGTGAGAACCAACCATTAAAAGACATTTTTTACCTATTCTTGTGGTAAAATCACCGCAGGCAGCAGCTCTGTGAATTGTTACGTTTTCTTTGATAATTGTACCGTCGCCGATTACAACTTTTGTTGCTTCGCCTTTGTAACCCAAATCCTGAGGTTCAGAACCGATTGTTGCAAAAGGAGAGATTGTACAATCTTCGCCAATTTCGGCAAATTCAATGTAAGCATTTGCGATTACTCTTGTTCTGCTTCCTATTGTAACATTTTCACCTATAACTACGTATGGTCCGATAATTGCATCATCAGCGATTTTTGCTGACGGGTGTATAATTGCGGTTTTGTCTATCATCTTTTTTGCCCTCTCTGTTTACTTTTGTTAAATTTTCTAAGTCTTTGTCAGTCGCTCACATAGGTTCGCTCCCGCTCTTACCCTCTTTTTCTCTCAATACTATAAAACCAATTATAGTACAAATTAAGAGGGGTAACAATAATTTTATATTATTTTAATATGCGTTTTTATAATTCTAAACCGTAAGGGGTTAATTTTATAGGATTTCCGGGTGCCCATTTTCGGCTTACATAATCATATGCTTTATTTAACTGGGTGTCCATTATGTTTGCATATTTAGGGTTGTAGGTATCATAGCACATATTTTTTAAGATGCCGTATATTGCTTGAATGTCGCCTGTGTCTAAATTTCTGAAGTCTGTTTTTTCAGGCGGCAAATCAGGATTTTTAAACAATGATTTTTTAAATATATCCCGTATTGTTTTTATCAATATTCTGCTTTCTTTATCTGTTTTCGATAAATCAATTTTTGAAAGCATTCTGTTTGTATTGAGCAGTGCAAGAAAATATGAGTTTGCCATTATTGTGCTTTCTCCCGAATGAGAATCCGCATACATTCTTGTAAACTTATTTATTTGAGGGTTTTCAAAATAATCTTTTTCATGATTATTTGGATGAATAAATGCTTTGAAATCATTTTCTGCCAGTTCTACGCCCAAGTTTTTTTCGCTCCAGTTTATAACTTTTTGGATAAAACTTTTTGGAACGTGGGTGATATTATATATTGTATTTTCTTCTTCTTTAACTTTTTTCCAAGCATATTCCATGTTTTTAGAGAAAGATTTTCTTGCCCATTCATTTGCGCCCCAGAATTGTCTTAATGTTATTGATTTTTGTTTTGATAATGATATCGGATTTTCAAGCTCATCCGGATTAAAATCTTTAAAACCTTTACCCTTCATGAATTTACTTAAAGCAGTTTTAATCCTGTCTGCTCCAAAAATATTCCAGGCTTTGTTTGCTACTCGTGATAATATTTTAGCTCGTTCAGGGTTTTCTCTGTAAAATTCTTTTTGTCTTTCAGACATTTCATAAAGGCGTTCAGGATTTTCCTGATAATATTTTTTTAAGCCTTCTGAAATTCTTTCTTTATGTTCCTTTGACATCGGACCGCGTTTAATGTAAACGGGTTCACCGTCATTCAGTTGTGCTTTTCTGTCAAGTGCTGCAAGACGTTTTTCTGTCATTTCACGTGTAAGACGTTCGTTGTACTGCGCATCGGAGAGTTTGAGTATGTGTCCGTAATCTCTGTCTGCTATCGGAATATGTAATTTTGTCATTGTATAGTATAAATCCTGACCGTCAGCATATCGTTTTAAGTCGTTAAGTGAAAATCCTTCACCCCAGTATAATTTTATTAACTGAACCGATAAATCTTCATCGTTATCAAAAAATTCAAGTTCTCCTTTTTGGAATTTGTCAATGAAAGAACCTTTTGCTGCTTTTACATTATCAGATGGCAATACACCTTTAAATTCCGGAAAATTTTTTTTGATTGTTTCTAAGGAAAAAATATCTTTTAAACTTGAATAGAAATTTTTGTGGATATCTATTAAAGTTTCGTTTGCTTTGTTTCCTTCCTTAAGAATCATTCCTGCCCATTCACGAATGTTTAGCGGGTATAAATTTGATTTTTTCTTTGCAAGAATATCAAGTCTTTCAATAGTTTTTGCCAAATCCAAACTGTATCCGCCTGTAAAACTTAAGTAGTTTTGAGTAGACGGAAGTTCTGAATAATTCGGGGGGGGGGCACTGTTATAGCTTTGTGTCACGGCTGTTTTGCGTTGGTCGTTTTTTTGCTGAATGTTATATGGGGTAATATTGTATATTTTCATGTTTTTCTCCTGAATTATACTAAAATCAGTAAAAATATTTTTTGCTATGATATAGCAAATTTTTTTTTGTTTGTATTTATACTGTATATGAAAATCGCAAGTTATAATCCATATATTAATTTTGCATCTTTTAACCAAGCTAAAAAGCCTGAAATTAGTCTTGAAGAGGAAGAAATCTTATCGGATTTTCCGACAGCTAAAAAGGACAATAAGAAAAAGGTAATAAAATATGCTGTTGCAGCAGCGGCTGTGGCTGCGGTTGTTATCGGCGGAATTTATTATGTAAGACGCGGAAAAAAGATTAAAGAAACTCCTGATATTAATTTTAAAAAAGAACCTGTCCTGACAGGAAAAACACCGAATGAACCCCCGCAAACCAAACCAAATGAAGTTAATACTAAAAATCCAAAAGAAAATATAGAACAAAATAAAAATCCCGAAACTGTTAAGAAAAATGAAACAGTTGAGAAACAGGAAAAAACAGATAATAATTCTAATATAAATAAAGCTGAAAAAGAAACAAATGCCGTTAATAAAAAACCGTTTGATATGCCGGAAGAATATTTTGATTTTGCTAATTTGAAAGGCGAAAGAGAGGATAATATTGTCCGTCAATTTGAAAACGGAAAACTGTTGCGAGAGTTTTACAGTGAAGATAATAAAAATCTGACATTGTTCTCTCAATTTGATAGTGAAAACGGTTTTAGGTTACATGATGTTCAATACAGACCTGACAGAACAATTCATTCAGTAAAAGAGTATTCTAACAACGAATTTTTAAAAATGACTGTTTATGAAAAAGATGGAACAACAGTCAAACAAATTTTTAATGATGAAGATACTGCTTTGTTATACGAATTAGATCATTCATAGATTACTTATTGAAATATGTTATAAAATAGTTTATAATAATCTTAGTCAAAAAATAGTCAAGGAGCAGGTATTATGAATAGATTTAGAATACACTCGCAAAGCGGGGGGGGGGCAGACTTTTAGCTCCTGTAACAGGGTTTTTGCGGCTTGCTAAAGCATACACTTTAGCAGAGATAGTTGTCGTAATGCTAATTATTGCTGTTATAGTCGGCGTAAGCATAAAGGTAACCAAATCACGTTTGGATAATATCTTGTCTTATACATATTATTCAACGTATTCAACATTACGTTCTGTTACTGCTAATATGCTTGCTGATTACGATCCTGATGAGGAAATTTATCAGGCTAAAAATAATATTATTCGTTTTCCGTTTTTAAACTTATTTTCTGATAATGCTGCAAAAGCGGAAACAGTTAAAATATATGGTTGTCCGACTTATCATGTTTGGGATATATGGTCAAAGGATATTGGGGTTTATGGAAGTTATAGAGGTGATAACAGAACTGAAACGGATGCATCAAAATTGAATTGCGGTTTAAATTCTGTACTTGATTATCTAAGAAATGCAAAGGATAATGTAACCAATGAAAACCATTATATGTTATGTTCTGGCAAACGTGACGGAAATATAACGTTTGGTGTCGGTCCGGGTTACACATCCAGTGACACTTCAAAAAACTGTACATTCAGTTGCACTGATACTTCTCCCCAATATAACAGAGGCAGCTGTGGACCAATGTCAATAATAACAAATAATCTTACTTGTAATGAATTAATTTATTATTCATTTGAACTAAAGGGAAATTATTGTGTTCATGAGTATGAATGTCCTGAAAATACATACGCAACATACAGTTATGACAGCTATGAATCTTCCCCGTACAGAATGGTAAAATACAGTTGTGTTGAATATAAAACATGTCTTGACGGCAGTCAGGTAAAACAGGAGGAAAGCTGTCCCGAAAACAGCGGCGGCGGCGAAGTTGATCCGCCTGTTGTACCGACTTGTAATATCACACCGAGCGATGTAGAAGTTAAAAATCAATACTGTCTAGGCAAAGAATTTGACAGCAGCCCTGACGTATGCGGCTGGGTAGATATTACCCCCTGGCCTCCTGCTTGTGAAACAGGTAAAGAATGGAGTGCAGAACATTGTCAATGTGTAGCAATCCCTGCAACCATTCCTAAGAAAGGTGCAAATTTCTGTGAATTGTTTGAGCGCTATGTTAATATAAACCCTTCTGACAGTACCTGTAACGGAAGCAGTGTTGATACATCTACAACCGAGTTTTCAGACTTAACTCCTGATATAATTTTACGCAACGGTATCCGTTTGTATAACCTTCATCAGGATCCTGCAATAATATCTCAATTGCAAATAATAGGTATAGATACTGAAACAGCAGAAAAAGATACAAATCAAAAAGGTTACATAATATATGCAGATGTAGACGGAAGCAAGGGAAACTCAGTGTTATGGGAAGATGTTTACCCGTTTTACATAACTCTGTCAGGTCGTGTAATTCCTGCCTATGACAGAGGTGCAAATCCCGATGGTTCCGGAGGTGATAGTAAAGAACATCTTTCAGTAAGTATCAAAAATGAAACTTTCAGCGCTGAAGGACATCGGATATTCAGATGGTTATCAAGGAGCGTATCGTTTAAAGAAGGAGCCTGCCAATCAGGTTTTGTTTCAGAAAATACACAGTACTGCGTTGGAATGGCATATAATCAAGCGTGTAATTCCGTAAACTCAAATTGCGAACTGAAGCCGATAAAACCGTTAAAATTCTTCTGACCCCATACTCGATATAAATCATATTGACATCAGAAGAACTGCGCCCTGATATTATCAGGGCGCACGGTCTTATTATAAATTTTTATTTAAATTTTTTTATTTTAATGCAAATGTCATATCTGCTTCTACACAGATTTTTCCGTCAACTCTGCCGATGCCGTGAGCTTTGCAGATAGGGCCTTTAATTTTTGTAAGCTCAACTTCCATATCAAATCTGTCACCAGGTCTTACGATATTTTTAAATCTTACACCGTCAACTCCTGCGTAAAGTGTTAATTTACCTTCGAATTCAGGCATTGTCATCAAGATTGGAGCTGAACACTGAGCCATTGCTTCTAACTGTAAAACTCCTGGCATGATAGGATTTCCGGGAAAGTGACCTTGAAAGAATTGTTCATTCATAGTCAGGTTTTTATAGCCTTTGGCATATTTACCCGGAAGACATTCTGTAATTCTGTCAACAAGCAAAAAAGGATAACGATGCGGAATCATTTCCATAATTTGCATTGTATCAAATTGCAAAAGTTCTTGTTTTGTTTCTTCTGTCATTTTTATTACTCCTTATTTACATTCAATCAATTTATCTTTAAGCATTTTTGCTGTTTTAATGTGAACAGCGTGCCCTGCCTCTTTTACTAAAATTTGACATTTCAGGTTTAACGGGTTTACTCCTGTAAGATACAAATCTCCGATTAAATCCAAAATCTTGTGTTTTACAGGTTCATTTTCAGAACGAAGTTCTGATGTGTATCCTTCATCTTTTAAACCCAATGTATTTTCAACCGTTACCCCTTGTGCAAAACCAAGCATTTGGAATTTTCTTAAATCTTTATAAAAGCCGAAAGTTCTTGCTTCTATAATTTCTTTTTTGTTTTTGGGATTATAAACTGCCCAGCGTTTTGTTAAATCAGGGTGATCATAGTTAACTGCATAAGATATATATAAATCTTTATCAGGTAAAATTACAAGACTTGTTTTGCCGTTCAGGTAATATACAGGTTCAGACACAGTATAATATTTTGGCTTTTCAAACAGATGTTTTTCAATGCCTGCTTTTTCAAAAAGCTCTACCCATTGTTTAGAACTTCCATCGAGTGCGGGAACTTCCATTTCATCCATACAAATATCAATGCTGTCAATTCCGCAAAAAGCCAGCGCTGCTGATAAGTGTTCTGTCAGCATTGCTTTAGCCTTATTATTGCCCAAAACAACACAATGATCCGTAGCAAGAACATTGTTTGTAGCAGCTTCAAACGGCTCATTCCCGGAAACGAAATAACGAATTTTTCCTGTTTTTGACGGGAAAAATTTTACTGTACAGGGCTTGTTTTTCATCAAGCCGTTTCCGGTTATGGAAGTTTCTTTAAGAATTGTGGTCATTGTTAAAATTATCCTCAAATTCTTTTAGTAAAGGTTCATATTTTCTGAATTTAGCAAATATTTCCTGAGCATCTTTCATAGTTTTCAACTGTTTAATAAAATCTTTTCTTGGCATTGCAGGAATACCAACAACAATTGATCTTTCAGGGAAAGATTTAGTTACGCCTGCTTTAGCAGTAATAATTGTGTCAGAACCGATTTCAATGTGATCAGCAAGACCTGCCTGACCTGCAATGGTTACTCTGTCTCCGATAACGCAGCTTCCTGCAATACCTACCTGAGATACGATGAAGCATCCTTGACCGATTTTACAGTTGTGGCCAATCATAACAAGGTCGTCAATTTTTGTATTATCACCGATAGTAGTGTTTTCAATTGTACCTCTGTCAATAGTAGTGTTTGCACCGATTTCAACATTGTTGCCGATTACAACCGCACCGATTGAAGGAATTTTAAATATAACGTGTTTAGAATTAGTTTCTTTAATTTCTCCGTCTTTTCTTGCCTGTTCGATGTTATCAGGGTTTTCGGTAACAAAGCTGAAACCGTCAGCGCCTAATGAAACTCCATGATGTAAAATTACATCATTTCCTATTTGAACTCTGTCGCCAACGTTAACACCTGCGTGGAAGAAACAGTTTTTACCGATTTTAACACCGCCGCCGATATAAGAGTTTGCCAAAATTTTCGTGTTGTCGCCTATTACAGCATCGCGGGAAACTACAACATTAGGTCCGATTTGAACATTTTCACCGAGTTTTGCTGTTTCGTGAACTGTTGCTGTCGGGTGAACTCCTTTATTAACTTCGGGTTCTGTATAGAACATATTTAAAAGTTTCATCATAGCAAGTCTTGGTCTTTCGACTTCGATTGTAGTGAAGCCATCGATTTGAACTCCTAACGGAACAAGTGCTGCTTTAGCTTTTGTTTTGGAAAGGTTAGCAATTTCTTCTTCTCCCAAAGCTAATGCAAGTGTATTTTCATCAGATAATAAAGGCGGTGCAATCTGTGATATAGTTGCATCTTGAACCTTTGTTAACATACCTCCAGTGATATGTGTAATTTCTTCTAATGTAAAAGTTCTCATATATTTCTCCTTATTAATTATGTCTTGCTAAACATTTTTCATTTTTTCAATGGTATTTGTTGTAGATTTACCTTGAACAAAATCAATAAATTCAACTCTTGTTTTATTTTTTATCATGATGTCTGCTTCAGGAAGTGTTTCCATATTATAATCTGCGCCTTTTGTGTAAACATCAGGCTTCATTTCATCCAAGAGATTTTTAGGACTGTCTTCATCAAATAATACCACATAATCGACACATCTCAAAGCGCTTAATATTTCTGCGCGGTCATTTTCGTTGTTAATCGGACGGGAAGGTCCTTTAATGCTTTTGACGGATTTGTCGGAATTTAGCAAGACAATGCAATAGTCTGCAAAGCTTTTTGTTTTTTCCAGATATTTTACGTGCCCGACGTGCAGAATGTCAAAGCATCCGTTAGTTGTGACTACTGTTTTTCCTGCGTGATGAATTGTGTCAATTAAAGCTCTAATATCTTCTCTTTTTACTAACATATCCCTTTTTCCTGAAAATAATAAACTTATTTTAGCAAAGACAAATTATAAAATCAATAAAAAACCGCTTTTTAAAAGCGGTTTTTTATTTGTCTTTAAGCTATTTGCAGTGTCTGTTCCAAATAATCAAAAGATGATCTTGGTACATCAACTTCTTTTTTCAATGATTTGTCGACTTTTTTTGGAATTTCACTTTTTGCTTCTTGACTTTTTTTCAGGGCAATTTTTTTCATAATAAGTTTCTCCATAGTTTTCCCTAATTATTTAAAAACAATAGAGAAGTAATAATTGTCCAAAAGTTAATTTTTATGAACTTTTATTAATCGACTTTTGATTTAGGGTTCACAAAGTTTTTTAGCCACTTTGGAATTTTTGGTTTAGGTTTTTCAGATTGGTTATATTTGTTGGCTAAACCGCTTTTTATTCTGTCAGTCATTAATAATTGAGCTCTTTCAACTGAGGGGTAATACGTATCAACAAGTTTTTTGCCGTTGTTTTCGAGCGGGGTAATAATTAGTCTTTTTATTTGCATTGTTTAAAATAACTCCATTTCTATAAGTTTTTGACAAATTCTGACTGTGTTTAATGCAGCACCTATTCTAAGGTTGTCTGCAACGCACCATAAAGAAATTCCATTTTTAAAAGCAAGATTTTTTCTTATACGTCCTACAAATACAGGGTCAACGCCTGATGCATCGCGGGTTGTAGGATATTCAAAATTTTCAGGATTGTCAATAACTTTAATTCCGAAAGAATTTTTTAAGATATCTCTTACTTCATCGGGTGAAATTTCTTCTTCAAACTCGATATCTACTGCTTCGGAGTGTCCGTTGAAAACAGGAACGCGCGCTGCTGTACAAGATATTGGTGTATCTTCATCAAGGTGAAGAATTTTTTTAGTTTCGTTTGCAACTTTCATTTCTTCTTTTGTGTAACCGTTTTCGCAGAATACGTCGATTTGCGGAATTACGTTGAAAGAAATAGGTTTTTTAAAGCATTTGTTTTCAAAATTTTCCCCTGCAAGGTTTGCTTTTGTGTCGTCACGAAGTTCGTTGATTGCAGCCAAGCCTGCGCCTGAAACAGCCTGATATGTTGAAACGATTAATCTTTTAATTTTCGCTTTTTTGTTTAAAGGTTCAAGAACAAGCATCAATTGGGAAGTTGAGCAGTTAGGGTTTGCGATAATCCCTTTGTGTTTTCTTAAATCTTCGTCATTAACGTAAGCGATAACAAGAGGGACATCTTTGTCCATTCTGAAAGCGCTTGAGTTATCTACCAAAACACCGCCTCTTTTAACGATTTCCGGTGCGAATTTTTGAGAAGTAGCGCCGCCTGCTGATGCAAGAACAATGTTTACATTGTCAAAGCTTTCAGGTTTAGCTTCTTCAACCGTGTAGGTTTTGCCTTGAAATTCCAATTTCGTACCTGCTGATTTCGGGCTTGATAAAAATTTGATTTCGTTAAAATCAATTTTCAATTCGTCAACGATTTTAGTAATTTCTCTGCCTACAACACCGGTTGCTCCGAGAATTGCGATATTTGGTTTTCTCATATTCTTCTCCCTTATTATAATAATCAAAGTTTATTTAAAAATTAAGCAAATTTTCAATATCTGTATCTAAAAACTTTGACAATTCTAAAATTTTGCCTAATGACATATTAGCTTTTCCTGATTCAATACTTGATATGTAATTTACAGAAACATCCATTTTCTCTGCAAGCTTTTCTCTTGTCAGGTCTTTTTTAATTCTTTCAATTTTGACATTTTTACCAAATTTTTTTAATAAAGTTTGCTTGTTCATAACTTATAAGTATAAAAACATTGACTTATAACTTAAATCATGTTATAAGTTACATAATAACACTTATAAGTTGTAAAAGAAAGGGAAAAACTATGCAAGAAAAGTCATCAAATGAATTTAGCGAAGAATGTAACAAATTAATAGCAAAATTTGTTAGAAAATACCACAAAAATTATTCCAGGAAAAAAGATTACAAATTTTTGGTAAATTATATTTTAGAGAACTGGTTCGATAAGTTTGGCTCATCTTTGGTAGAGTTGGAAATTTTGCGTAGGTTCAGCATATCTCTATTAGAAAACGAAAGAATGTTTTCTAAATGCACTGAGGAGGAAAAATATCTTATTAATTTAACAGTTGATAATCTGGATTGTGCTATTGCACTAACTAATTCAACTATGGCAATGGTAAATGTAATTATACAAAAATTATAAAGGGGGAAAATCCCCCTTTTTTACATTATATTATCTAATCCGTATACAAAATCATTCTTCTCTGCAACATGTTTTACTGCAAGCAAAACACCCTGCATATAACATTTTCTGTCCATTGAATCGTGTCTGATTGTCATAATTTGACCTGATGAACCGAAAATTACTTCCTGTGATGCGATGTAACCCGGCATCCTTACAGAGTGGATATGAATATTTGAATATGAATTTCCACCCCTTGCGCCTTCTATTGTTTCAGTTTCGGGACAGTTGTTTTTAGCAAAATCTTCTTTTACTTCTGCCATCATTGCAGCTGTTTTAATCGCTGTGCCTGACGGGGCATCTTTTTTCTGATTGTGGTGAAGTTCAATAATTTCAGCATTATCAAAATATTTTGCAGCCTGTTTTGCAAACATCATCATCAAAACCGCGCCTGTCGAAAAGTTTGGAGCAATCAAACAGCCTGTATTTTTTTCCTGCGAAAGTTTTTTTAATTCCGCAATCTGCTCATCTGACAAACCTGTTGTGCCGATAACAATTTTGATGCCGTTATTCAAACAGTATTTTGCGTTTTCAAAAATTGATTTTGGCTGTGTAAAGTCAATAATAACATCTATATCTTCAACTCTGTGAGCTGCTTCAATTGTATGGTACATTTCAGGACTTGCAATATCGATTTTAGCAACGAGTTCTGTTTCAGGGCAATCAGTAACTGCCTGAACAACTTCCTGTCCCATTTTTCCCAAAGCTCCGCATACTCCTACTTTTATCATAATTTTTCTCTCCTTATTGTTTTTATGATACCATAAAAAAGTAAATTTTTATAAGGAGAGAAAACATGGCAGATGCAAAAATTTTAGCAACTATTGAAAGAAGCGACACTGAACAATTACAAATTTCTGTAAGCGAGTACAAAGGCAGAAGTTATTTAAATATGAGAATTTTCTACACAACAGATGACGGAGCTACATGGCTTCCTACTAAAAAAGGTGTTACTTTTGCGCCTGATCAATTGGATATGTTATCTGAAGCTATTGAAGAAGCTCGCAAAGAATTTATGGCTGAAGCCGAATAGAAAGGCTTTGACGTGAAATATGCTCTTGCACTGGTAAATATTAAAGGACTGGGAGTTAAGACTTTCAGTTATTTAATTCCCGATGATATGAAAGATATAATCAAAATCGGACAGGCTATACTTGTTCCGTTCGGGAGGCAGGGGCTCATTAATGCTTTTTGTGTGGGGTTTTCGGACTATCTGCCCGAAGAAATAAGGGCAAAAAAGATTAACAAAATCTTAGATGAAACCCCGCTTTTTTCTATCGAATATCTTAAGCTTTTGGAATGGGTGGCAAATTATTACGTCTGCGATTTAGTTACGGTTTTGAACGCTGCAATTCCTCTGAAACTCATTGAAAAAGCATCCAAAATGGAATTTGCAATCGAGTTTTTAAAATTTGACGGTGCAACAAAACGTCAGATGCAGGTTTTGGAAAAACTTAAAGAAGCAGGTAAAATGCCTTTGATTTTGTTTGAAAAATACGCCAAAACAACACGCGCAACAATAAAAAAACTCGAAGAACTCGGATGTGTTAAACTTTCTCAAGAGGAATTGTACAGAAATCCGCTTGATATTTTAAAAATTACCGAAAGAGAAGATTTGTATGAGCTTTCAGGTGAACAGAAAAAAGTTTATGACGGAATTTCAGAAAAAATCAAAAAAAATCCTTCTTCGCAAATTTTGCTTCACGGGGTTACGGCATCAGGAAAAACGGAAGTTTATTTCAAACTTATTGACGACACAATTAAGGCAGGAAAAAATGTTCTTTTCCTTGCGCCTGAAATTGCTCTTGCATCGCAATTGACAAAACGTCTTGCAAAAAAATTCGGAACAGAAGACGTTGCAATTTGGCACAGCAGTATTTCTGATGGTGAGCGTTATGATGTTTGGCAAAAACTTTATAAAAACGAAATAAAAATTCTTGCAGGTGCACGCTCTGCTGTCTTTGCACCTTTGCAAAATATAGGGCTGATAATTATTGATGAGGAGCACGAAGGCGCATACAAACAAACCACTCCGGCTCCGCGTTACGATGCCAGAGTTGTGGCCAGAAAGCTTTCTGAATTCTATAATTGCCCTCTGCTTTTGGGCTCGGCAACCCCTGATATTTCCTCTTATTACAGAGCTGTGAATTCAGAAAACTTGTTTGAACTGAAAAACAGATACAACAATGCAAAAGTTCCGCCTGTAACTGTAATAAACATGCAGGAGCACGGGCGTGCCGCTTACAGAAATGTAATTTCAATTCCGATGCAGACTGAAATAAAAGAAACTCTCGCTCAAGGTCAGCAGGTAATTTTATTAATTAACAGACGCGGATTTTCAACCTTTACGCAGTGTCAGGCATGCGGGCATGTTGTTGAGTGTCCGAACTGTGCAATCCCGATGATTTGGCACAGCAAAGACCAGATGCTCAAATGTCATTACTGCAATCACGTTGAATATTTTCCCGAGTTCTGTCCAGAATGCGGTTCTGATGCCTTAAAAAACAGCGGTACAGGCACACAAAAAATTGAGCAATACATTAAAGATTTGTTCCCTGAAAATAATATAGAACGTATTGACAGCGATATTCTTGTCAGAAAGGGCGAACACATAAGGCTTTTGGAACGTTTTCAGCGCAAAGAAATTGATATTTTGGTAGGAACTCAAATGATTGCAAAGGGGTTGGATAACCCGAACGTAACTCTTGTCGGAGTAATTTCCGCCGATGCAAGTTTTAACCTTCCTGATTTCAGGGCAAGCGAAAGAGGATTTCAACTCTTAACACAGGTTGCGGGGCGTGCAGGCAGAGGTGAGTTTTCAGGAAAAGTGCTTTTCCAAACTTACAACCCTGATTTTTATGCGCTTGAAAGTGCTAAGTCCCAAAACTACGGCGAATTTTATTACACAGAAGTTGCTGCAAGGCAGGAATTTGATTATCCGCCTTTCAGCCAGATAATAAGATTAATATTAAGCTCAATGAACAATTTCAGAGCCGAAAAATCAGCACAGGAAATAGCATTGCGCCTATGCACAATGATTGAAAAATACGGGATTTCTGAAAGACTTGAAGTGTTAGGACCTACACCGTGCGTTATTGAAAGAATTAACAGCAGATACCGTTTCCAAATTTTGATTAAAAACAAACTTGAAGAACGAGGACATCAATTTGTATCAAGTTTTTTAAACAAGATTACTATGCCCGGTGATATAAAGCTGTCAATTGATGTTGATCCGTTAGATATTTTATAACCCAATGGGTTGCGAAATGTTACAAGGTTAATAATTTGATTAGGATATTTACGTTTCTGTGTTAAGATAAGTTTTGTAGATACCCCATGATGTAACTTTTTTTACTCTTTTTACATTGTAGGTAATTCACAGGCGAGACCGTGAAGTTTCTTCACAGGCAGCGGATGATTACCCCGCCCAAAGTGGATAAGTATATTATTAAGAGTATCAGTAAAAGGAAACATTATGACATTAACTTTAACAAATGATGCTGAAGTTTTATTTTTCAGCGACTTACATTTATCCGAAAATCTTCAATCTGCGATTGATGATATGAATTTTGAAAAACCATCGGAAATTCAAGCCAAAAGCTATGCTCACATAATAGAAGGAATTGATATTATTGCGCAGGCTCCGACAGGAAGCGGCAAGACTTGTGCTTACGGTATTCCTCTTTTAGAAAAAATTAATAAAGAATCTGACCAAATTCAGGCATTGATTTTATGCCCTACTCGCGAACTGGTAATTCAGGTTCATAAAGAATTTGATAAGCTTACCAAATATATGGAAAACGTTAATGTGGTTTCTATATACGGCGGTCAAAGAATAGAAAGACAGCTTGATGCCCTGAAACGTAATCCTCAGATTATAGTTGCAACTCCAGGAAGGCTTATGGATCATTTGAGAAGAAATTCAATCAGTTTGAAAAATATTTCAATGGCGGTTCTTGATGAGGCTGATGAAATGCTTGATATGGGATTTAGAGAAGATATTTATACAATTCTTTCCGAAACTCCCGAAAACAGACAGACTATTTTGTTTTCTGCAACAATGGCAAAAGACATTATAGCTTTAACTAAAAAATTCCAAAAATCGCCGTTGATAATTGATGTTACGGATAATCTTTTGAATGCTCCTGATATAGAACAGTTTTACTATGAAGTAGCTGAAAGAGATAAACCCGAACTTATTACAAGACTTTTGGAATCAAACAGTTTGCAGCTTGCACTTATCTTTTGTAATACAAAAAGTAATGTGGATAAGCTTGTGGAAATTTTAAAAACTCGCGGATATTTTGCTGATGCGCTTCACGGTGACATGAATCAGGCTCAAAGAGAAAAAGTTATGAGAGGTTTCAGAAACGGCAGTGTAAAAATTCTTGTTGCAACCGATGTTGCAGGCAGAGGAATAGATGTGAAGAATGTTCAGGGTGTTTTTAATTACGACCTTCCACGCGATGATGAAGATTATATTCACAGAATTGGAAGAACAGGCAGAGCAGGTAAATCCGGCGCAGCTTTTACATTTATTTCCAAAAAACAGTTTTCTTCTTTGAAACGAATTGAAAAAGCTAACGGATTGATGATTACTAAAAAAGAATGCCCGACAGCCGATGAAGTTGATTCTTCAAAAGTCGAAAATTATCTTAAAAATTTGAAAGATATTGTAAAAAATGAAGATTTGACAAGACATAAGACTGTAATTAATTCTCTTGTTGATGAAAATAACTCATTGCTCGATATTGCAGCGGCTTTGTACAGACTTTCTTTAGATGAACAGCTTGAGAAAATTAACAGAAATATTGTTTTTGAAGAAGAAGTTTATGAAGAAAAAGAAAAGAGAAACCGCAGAAGACATTCAGGTTCTGCGTACGGTTCGCGCGGAAGAAACCAGAGAAAAGACAGAAATTCTGACAAACCGAAAAAATTTGAAAAAAACGAATCAGAAAGAAAAATCAAAGAGATTAAAAGCAAAAGAAAACAAATGATTGAAGAAATGGTTTTAGCAGTAAAGTCTTGTGAAGGCAGGGCTAAAAAATCAAAGAGAAAATCAAGAGTTTAATAAATTAAAAAGCTGACTTTTTACAGTCAGCTTTTTTTTACTAAAAATTATTTTTAATATATTCTTTTGTCAATTCACGAACTTTAATATCGACTTTAAATATTTCATCTATTGTTGGTTTTTGGATAACCTCATGTTCGTCAAATATTTTTTTTGTAATTTCATAAATATCATAAAGTTTTATTTTACCGTCTAAAAATGCAAATACTGCTTCTTCATTTGCCGCATTTAAACATACAGTTGCTGTCCCGCCTGTTTTACCTGCTTTATATGCAAGTTTTACTGTCGGGAATTTTTCATAATCTGGTTTTTCAAAATCCAGCCTTGCAATGTCACGGAATTTGAAACTTTTTGATTTAATCCCTTCAAAGCGTTCGGGATAAGTTATTGCATACTGGATAGGAATGTGCATACTCGGTAATCCAAGTTGCGCTATCACGCTTCCGTCAACATATTCGATTGCAGAATGCACAATGCTTTGCGGGTGGATTACAACATCAATGTCATCATAATCAAATCCGAACAAGTGATGTGCTTCAATGATTTCCAAACCTTTATTCATTAACGTTGCACTGTCTACGGTAATTTTTTTACCCATATTCCATCTTGGATGTGCTAAAGCCTGTTCAACCGTTGCATTTTTCATATCTTCAACAGATTTGTGAAGAAACGGGCCGCCAGATGCTGTTATGATTAATTTATCAACCTGATTAATATCTTTTATACACTGATGAATTGCGCAGTGCTCACTGTCTACGGGAATTATTTTAACCCCGTGTTTTTTAGCTTCCTTCATTACTATATCACCTGCCATAACAAGTGTTTCTTTATTGGCAAGTGCAATGTCTATACCGTTTCTTATGGCTGTAAGCGTTGGCTTTAAACCTATTCTGCCTGAACAAGCCATTAGAATAATATCGTTTTCTTTGTCAGAACAGATTTTTTCTAAACCGTCTTGTCCGAGACATGTATATTTAGGTTTAAACTTTTCAGCCTGTTTTTGTAAAAGTTCTTTATTATGACCGCCTGCAAGGGCGATAATCTCAAATTTATCCTGAAGTTTTTCGATTACTTCCAAAGCCTGAGTTCCGATAGAGCCTGTGGAACCTATAATGCTTATTTTTCTCTTCTTATTTTCCATAAATTAATTATATGACAAAAAGATTTTTTATTGATAAATAGGTGAAAATTTGATATAATTAATATGAAAAACTATTGAAAGGAGCACCAGCGTAGCCGCTGGACCCGTGACATTGGGTTATGCATAAATGTATAAGATTATTGAAAGGAGCAATTATGAAAAAATTTAGTCACATCGGGGGGGGGGCGATTTTTTAGTTTCTCTGCAATGGTTTTCGCGTCTTTTAATTTTTAAACGCAAAGCTTACACACTGGCTGAAATTGTTATTGTAATGCTTATTATTGCAGCTATTACAGGGGTATGTATTAAGGTTACAAAAGCAAAGTTAAACAATATTATATCGTATACTTATTATTCTACATATTCTACCTTGCAATCTGTAACAACAAGTATGCTTGTTGACTACAACCCCGATGATGAAATGTATCAGGCTAAAAATAATAATTTGTTTAATAAATTTAAACAATATCTTGCTGTTTTAATTAATATTCCTCCGGCAAGTGCTGATACGGGTACTCATGTAATATACGCCTGTGAAGATGTTTTTTACTATGAGTTTGGAGATTCCGTAGCAGGTGTACCATACTATTTCCCCCATTATAAAAAATGTATGCCTTATGGATATCCGTTAATTTATGAGCAGTTTAAAAAAGGAAATTATATAAATTGTCCCGGTAAAATAAATGATGCGTCTTATATGTACCCGTTTTCTCAAATTAAAAACCTGTCAACTTATGAAATTAACTGGACCAATATACCGTTAGAAGAATTAAAATGTTTTTATTCGTGTGATGGTAGCGGTAACGTGCAAGGAAATTGTGGCAATATGTCAGATTTTTACCATTTGGGTTGTGAAAAATACACATATGATTTGCGGGATTTTGAACCTGAATATAATTACAAACACGCGTTCAGTCCAGAAGAGGAACAAAAGTATATTAAGGCAACATCTCATTTTAACTATACCCTTAAATCCTCTACATTGTTGGATAATGGGGTATGTAAATATGAAATACAGTGTGACAGGGATTACCGTTGGAAAGATACAGGCTCTATAGACGGATTTTCAACAGGAAAATGTGAAAAATATCAGACAAGCTGTCCTGATGGAAGAGTTGTAGGACCATATGAAAGTTGTGAACTTCCCGAACCGGAACCTGATCCGGAACCAACTCCTGAGCCGGAGCCAGAGCCAGAGCCGGTACCGCCGCCTTGCAATGTTTCTCCAAGTGCAAATGAAGTGCAGGAACAGTATTGTAAGGGAAAAGAGTTTAATAACACACCGGGGGTATGTACCTGGGTAGATAAGCATCCATGGCCTCCTGTATGTGAAAGCGGACAAGAATGGAATGTAGATGAATGCAAATGTACTCCTATGCCTCCAACAATTCCTAAAAAAGGGATGAATTTTTGCAAACTTTTTGAACAGCTTGCAAATATTGCCCCAATTGGAAATGTATGTCAAGGAGATACTATTGCAGAAGGAACAACAGATTTTGCATCTTTGACGCCTGACTTGATTTTGCGTAACGGTGTGCGTTTATATAACTTGCATAAAAACCCTGATTTGATACCTGAATTAAGAACTTCAGGTATTGATGATGCTACTGCTCGAAAAGATATGAAGCAGCAAGGTTACATAATATATGCAGATATAGACGGTCAAAAAGGAGATTCTACATTGTGGGAAGATGTTTATCCGTTTTACGTAACCCTTTCAGGACGTGTAATTCCTGCTTATGACAAAACTCTAAACCCTGATGGTTCAGGCGGCGATAGTAATAAACATCTTGAAGTTAGCGTTAAAAATGAAATAATTAGTAATGACGGTCATAGAATTTTTGCATGGCTTTCAAAAAGTGTTCCGTTTCAGGTAGGAGCCTGTCAGGCTGGTATAGTTTATGAAACTACTCCATATTGTTCGGGGGTTGAATATAATTCAGTTTGCAGCCTCGTAAAGTCGAATTGTCAATTGAAAATACTAAAACCGGTAAAATTCTTCTAACCCCATACTAGAAGAATAAAGCCCTGAATATTTATTCAGGGCTCTTGTTTTTTTTATAAAGTTTATGTTATTTTGCTGTTTCTGTTTCGTTTACCTGTTCTTTAATAGAGCCGCTTTCATTAACGTAGTTTGTAACCTGTTTTAATGCAGGTCTGTAAGCGTTAACTGTTGCATTACCGCCTAAGCAGCCGCCTTGACAAGCCATTACTTCGATTAAGTTTCCGAGTTCACATACACCGTTTTTGGCATATTTTTTCAAATCTCTGATGGATTGCTTGTTCAAACCGTCAATTACAACAGGATGTGCTGGAATTTCTTCAGGTAGCAATGTCTGAACTGCTTTTGCAACTCCGCCTGTTACACAGAAGTTTCTTCCTTCAGCTGAGCTTTCTGTTTTAAATTTGCTTTCGCCGCATTCTGCAACCTGAATGTTTAATGCAATCATCCAGGCACCGATTTCTTCGTAATTCAATACAAAATCAACGTTAGGATTTTGTAAAGCTTCACGTCTTTTTGCAACGCAAGGTGAGAAGAAAACAGTTACTGCATCAGGATTTTCTCGTTTTACGATTTCTGCAGTGTAATACATAGGAGTTTTAGTGTCTGAACGGAAAGGTTTCAATTCAGGAATATGTTTATCAACCAGTTCGTTATATCCCGCACAGCAAGATGTTGTCATAAATTCAGCACCGTGTTCAAGTCTTTCAACAAATTCCGAAGCCTCATTTTTTGTTGTAACATCAGCACCTTGTGCAACTTCATAAACATCGCTAAAGCCGAGTTTCATGATTGCTTCTTTTAATTGAGCAGGAGTACAAGGAAGTTGTCCCATAATTGCAGGTGCAACCATTGCAATTACTTTTTTTCCTGCTTTTATGTTTTTAAGAACATCAATAATCTGGCTTTTTTCGTGAACAGCGCCGAACGGGCATGCTGAAACACATTTTCCGCAAGAAATACATTTTTCAAAATCTATTTTTGCGTGTCCGTTTTCATCTTTTGCAATCGCACCTACCGGGCAGGCATTTTCGCAAGGAACGATAATTTTTTGGATTGCCTGATAAGGGCAAACCTGAGCACACATTCCGCAGTTTTTACATTTAGCAGGGTCGATGACTGATTTTCCGTTTTTAACGGAGATTGCACCGAACTTACAAGTATTTTCACAAGGTCTTGCAACACAGCCCTGACATAAATCGGTTACGTAAATTCTTGAAGGTACGCAGCCTTTACAAGCTGTTGTTAAAACTGTCAAAGGATTTTCTTCGGGAACTTCTCTTTGTTCAGCTTTAGAAGCCAGTTCTGAAAGCAGAGTGCTGTCTTCTGTTTCTTCAATAGAAAAACCTAATCCTGCAATAGCTCTGTCGCGAAGGATTGCTCTTTCACTGTGGATACAGCATCTGTAAGGCACTTCGTGTCCTTTCGGACGCATATCGTAAGGAATGAGCCTTGTTTTTTCTTCAAAATTATCACTTAAGTAAGATTTTATAAGTCTTACCAAGATTTCTCTTTTTAGATGTGATGTTTGTTTAGGGGTATTCATACTCATCTTTTTCTTTTTCCATTTCTAATTTTTAGTGTACATAAATTTTGTTAAGCTTTTAATTTTTCATCAATTGCTTTTAAAACTTTTTCAACTGTTGCTTCTTTGATAACATCATCATTAACTTTAACGTAAGGAGCTTTTGAAAATTCCCAATCGATTGAACATAATCCCAGACAAGGAACGCCTGAAACTTCTACTTTGTCACCATATTTAGCAGGCACTGTTTCGATTAATTCCTGTAAATTTGATGAGCCCATTACAAAACAAGTTGTTCCTAAACATACTTTAACACTAATTTTTTTGTCCATTTTTTACCTTCCTTATCTTTGAGGATGTCCTCACATATACTGTATATTAACCTTCTTAAAGTATTTATCTTGAAGCACATTTGCCATTTTTTTGATTATGTTTTTTCTTATTTCAATTTCTACCGGTAAAGCAGGATCATAATGTGCCTGATTCAGCTTTGCACCTACCATAAAATTAATGCAATCGCTATCTAATAAAAATTTTACCAGCTTTCCTGCCGCGTTGTCAATATCGGTTGTTCCTGCTTCCAAATACTCTAAAGTTTTGGTTAAAGTCAGGATACCTTCGGTTACCAAATCAACGCCTTCCATATAAGAGCAAGATGGAAGTTTGCCGATACTGATTGTTGTATCCATTGTTATGGGGAGTCCTAATTCACGTGAAATCAGGTTTGCTGTTGTTCCGCCGCAGATTGCTTTTTTACCTTTAAAGTTTGCGAACATTTTTGCATATTCGCTGTCTTTGTTTTGGTGATAAGGCGGTCCTGTAAAGACCAAAGCTTGACGGGGTTCTCTAAAATATAATACGCATGCGGATATGTCGTCTTTGGGCAGCCTGTCGGTTTCAATATTTCTTGCCTGATTAACTATATATTGAGAAAGCTCTGTGCTTGAAATATCAGGATGTTCGTTAATTTTATCTTTTAAAAGTACAATCAGTCCGTCGCGTCTTAATCCGAGTTTTAATCTTCCTCCTCCAAGACCTGACTGGGTTACTCCGTCTGAACAAAATACAAGCCTGTCGCCAAGTTTTAATTTTATTTTATAAACTTTTAAACATCTGTTTTTAAATGTTTTAGATTGGATAGATTTGTACTCGGGTTTCATAACCTCGTTATCTCTTATCCAAATAAATGTAGGGTTGCCTTCTTCAACGATTTTAGCGTTTCCCTCATCATCAACTTCAATTGCAGAGAAAGTTGAATAGCTTATTCTTCTTACCTGACATACGGGTAAGGAGTTCATTATAATTTCTGCTGCTTTGCTTATTGGAATTTGATCACCTTCAATGAATTTCAACAGCATAGTTGCAGTCATACAGGAAAGTATATTGGCTTTTATACCGCTTCCAAGCCCGTCAGAAAGTACGGCAATCAATTTTGCTTCATCAGGATATCTCTTTGAGATAAAGTAATCCCCGAAAGCATTCTGATTATATTTTTTCATTTGGCTGCAATCAATATCTATGAACACGAGTATTCAGCTATTCACTCCTTTCCTCATAATCTTCCGCAATAGAGCTCAAAAGCGTTTCAGTTTCTACCATGTGTTCTCCAAGAAGACATGCGATTTCCTGTACAATTGAGATATTTTTAGAGATAACTTCATGAGCTTTTTGAGAAATCTTTTCCCTGTTAGTTTCAGTCGAAGTTACGTCGGTTATAACAGCACCTACAATTTCATTTTCTTCAATGGTAAATGCTGATATATCATATAGACGGTTTTTAGTATGATAACGTTCCTTATGTAAATCTTTTCCTGTTTTTAAAATTGTTTTAAATATATCGGAAAAATCTACAATTCTGTCGATAGCTGCACCTGTAAGACCATCGGGACGTGTTTTGAAAACGTCATACATATCACCTGTAAACATACGCATAAAGCTGTCATTTGCTTCAATAATATTCATATTATTATCAACCATAACAACTGCGGCAGGCATGCATCTAATCATTGCTGCTGCTTTACGCATTGCAATTTTTCTCATATAAGAAACGCACATTGATGTTTCAGCTTCACCGTCAAGAAGTGCCTTTGCCAAATCACGGCACGTTGCATAACCGCATCCTCCGCAATTTAGTTCATCATCTACGCTGTGTTTACCGATTTTTTTCAACGTTTGAAGAATATCTTCAATCGGGTAATCAGAGTTTACAACTTTTCTCGGTTCAATTTTATAATCAACAACCACTTTTGGCTGTTCAGGAATTTTTTCACGTTTCTTTTCTTTTGTCAAAATGTCAGATACCATAGTAATTCCTGCTTTTTCGGAAGAAATACAAGGACCTCCCACACATCCGCCTTCACAGGCAAGAGCTTCAATAAATATTGTTTTATCGAGCTTTTCAACATCCAAATTTTTTAATGCTCTTTGAAGCGAATGCAGTCCGCAAACTTCCAAAAGTTGAACATTGTCATTTACACCTGACTTTTTAATAGTTTCATTCATTCCGCCGTCAATAGGATAAAGAGTTCCTTCATAAGCTGATTCGGGAATAAATTGATATGTTTTGTCTTTGGCAACCTTTGAAATATCAATAATCTCGTCATTAAACCACATTCTTAATTCTTCAAAAGTCAAAGCAACATCAAAAAGACCTGAATAAGTAACTTCATTTTTCTTTCCGATACAAGGACCTATAAATACAATAGAGATGTCATTCCCGTAAGTTTCTTTAAGCATCTTTGCATGGGTCATCAGCGGAGAACCCACAGGCGTAATATATTTTGTGTATTCCGGTTTGTAAAGCCTTATATAATCAACTATTACAGGGCATGCACTTGAGATAAACAATCCTTTTTCTGAATTGTTTAACATTTGAGCTGTTTTGATAGAAACTTCCTGTGCGCCAAGTGCGGTTTCTGATACATCTTTAAACCCGAGCTGCTTTAATAAAGCAATCATTTTTTCTGCGGAATTTTCAAAGGAGGCTCTCCACGACGGAGCAAGAGAAACATAAACATCCTTTTGTGCAAGGATTAAGTTTTTTGCCTTATCAATATCGCTTCTAACCCTTTTTGCATTGGAAGGGCAAGCTTTCACGCAATTGCCGCAGGCTATGCATTTTTCGGGAATTACGGAGGCGTGTCCGTTTTCGATTTTAATAGCTTTTACGGGACATTCTCTGATACATTTGTAACAGTCGTGGCATTCATTTGTTAAAGTGTATACAGGATATTGATTATTCATTTGTACTCCTTCAGGTTAGCAGAAATTTGTCGGTTATTCGTTTAATAGTTTTTCTAAAATATCTTTTAATTTGTTTTCATCAACACTATGATATTCTTTACCGTTTATCAGAATATTCGGACCAAAAGCACATTTGTTTTCGCATCTTGCTCCTGATAATTCGATATCGGCATCAACTTCGTGTTCCTGTATATAAGCTTCCAAAAATTCCAAATTTTGTTGGTTTCCGCGCGCAAAACAAGAACTACCCATACATACTGTTATATTTAATTTTGGCATAACTACCTCGTTCAGACTACTCTTTTGCTAATGATATTTTACTTTATAATATCCTATAAAGCAAGTAAGAATTACTTTGCAATATTGCAAAAATTCAAAAATAGTTTATAATTATAATGTTAATAACGAAAGGAGGCAGCGAAGCTGCTTTCCATACTGGTCTATAAAAGAAAGGAAGCAATTTATGAGAAAATTTAGTAAAGAAGCTGTTGCGTCTATTGGAAAAGTCTTGACAGAGCTCCAATTTGACGGGTCAAGCAGCTATGCTTGCGGGGGGGGGGCAACCGTTTAAGCTCCTATAACAGAGGTTTCACATTAGCTGAGGTCTTAGTCACACTCGGCATTATTGGTGTTGTTGCTGCAATGACTATGCCTGTTTTAATTCAAAATCATCAGGAAAAGGTAACGGTTACCCGTTTGAAAAAAGTTTATTCCGTATTATCACAAGCTTATATGTCTTCATCAGCCGAAAATATAGATATTACCGAATGGGGATTGGGAGAAACCTTTTCTTCGGAAGGGGCAGAGGCTATTGCACAAAAAATGATGCCATATTTAAAACTCAATAAAAATTGCGGTTTTGGAAAAGGGTGTTTTCCTAACGGTGTTGTTTACAAATATTTAAACGGTACGAGCTGGTACAGAATTGATGATGCAAGCAGAGCATACAAGATGATTTTGTCTGACGGAACACTAATTGCTATTGAAAGCGGAAAAACTTACGGAAAAGTTTTTGTTGATATAAACGGATTTAAGGGACCTAATCAGGATGGCAAAGATATGTTTTCTTTTCGTTTGGAAAAAAACAGAGTGATGCCATTCGGTTATCAAGGCGATATTGTTTCTTTCGGGAAAAACGAAGGTTATGCTGCGTGGGTTATATATAATGAAAACACTGATTACCTGCGCTGCCCGAGTAAGCTGGGGTGGGATAAAGCTAAAAGCTGCAAAGGTTAATTCAATATTCTTGAATAAATTTCGTTAATGTTTTTCAGAAATTCTTCTTTATTGAAAATTTCATCAATTTCGACAGGAGTAAGAAGTTTTGTGACATCCTCGTCATTTAAAAGATTAATGCGAAAATCGCCGTCATTGTTGAAGGCTTCTAAAGCATTTCTTTGAACAAAACGATATGCTTCTTCTCTTGTCAAACCCTTTTCAATCAGTTTTAGAAGAACTTTTTGTGAGAAAACAATACCTCCGAATTTATCAGTATTTTTAAGCATATTTTTTTCATGTACTACAAGATTTTGAACAACGCTTTTAAAACGGTAAAGCATAAAGTCTACAAGAGTTAAGCTGTCAGGAAAGATTATACGTTCAGCAGAACTGTGTGAAATATCACGTTCATGCCACAGCGGAATATTTTCAAGAGCTACAATGGAATTCGCTCTGACAACGCGAGCAAGTCCGCATAAATTCTCTGATAATACAGGGTTTTTCTTGTGCGGCATTGCAGAGGAACCTTTTTGATTTTTACCGAAGCCTTCTTCCACTTCCAAAACTTCTGTTCTTTGAAGATGTCTAATTTCAGTTGCGAACTGTTCAATTACGCTTGCTATTAATGCTAACGACTGCATAAAATATGCATGGTAATCTCTTGATATAATTTGGGTCGAAATTCTAGCAGGTGTAAGCCCCAAATTTTTGCAGGTAATTTTTTCAACATCAGGCGATATGTTGCTGTAAGTTCCGACAGGTCCTGATATTTGACCAACCTTTATTTGTTCAAGTGCATGAATAAAGTTTGCTCTCTGACGTTCTAAAATATCAATCCAGTTACAAATTTTCACGCCGAATGTCATAACCTCGGCATGGATACCATGTGAACGTCCGATACAAACAGTGGTTTTATGCTTTTCTGCTAAATCTTTTAAAGCTTGAATTGTTTCATCCAAATCCTTTATGATAATTTTTCCGCTGTCTTGAATTTGAAGAGCAAAAGCAGTATCAATTACATCAGAACTTGTCATACCGACATGCATATATTTTGCAAGCTCACCCAGACTTTCGTTTACACAGGTTAAAAACGCTATAACATCATGACGTACTTCCGCTTCAATTTCATCGATACGTTTTAGGTCAAATTTTGCTTTTTTCTTTAACTCGTCAATATCCTTTTGAGGAAATTCTCCAAGCTCTGCATAAGCTTGTGCAACAGCTATTTCAACATCAAGGTAATATTGGAATTTGGAATTCATATCCCAAATTTTTTTCATTTCTTCACGAGCATATCTGTCAATCATACAACGATTATAACATAAAATTTAAAAAACTTTACAAAAAAGGCAATTATTGAAAAGATAAATACTTTATATATAATAGAGAGGATAATTATGAGTAAAGTAAATCAAACACAAGGAATTTTAACCGAACAGCAGTTTAATGCCAGTCCGTTTAAAAGTGTTATGTCTTATAAAGATTATTTGGATAAGGCATTGAAACTTGGTTCGGCTTTTACTTTTGCTCATGCATTTGCTTTGAAAAATGCTGAGGATGCGACCGAAAATATTAACAGTTCAGTAAAAGGCTACTATATGGAAAAAGAAGCTAAAAAAGCCGAAGCCGAAGATGAATATTATGCTGCTCTGGCTCAATATCAGGCTATGAAATCCGATCAGAAGACAGCAATCAGAGAGTTAAATTATGCAACAAATATTTTTGGCGAAAATTCAACACAATATTCTGATGCATTGAAGAGGTATAATTTGTCAGATAAGTCATTGTTTAATTCAGATGTGAACTTGAGTATTGCGAGAGCTCATTTTAACTTTGCAAATAACTCTGCATTTAAAGCGTATCTGTCTTCACGCTTAACCTAAGTATACATTTCGCTTGATTTTTTTCTTTTATATATTATCATGCATTTTGTAGAGTGCTTACGCCAATAATCACTCAACAAGAAAAGGAAATTACAATGAACTTAAAAAACAAAGAAGAAATCATTAAAGCTTACGGCAAAGACGAAAAAGATACAGGTTCTACTGCTGTTCAAGTTGCTATGATGAGTAAGAAAATTTCTGAACTTACAGAACATCTTAAATCTAATAAAAAAGACTTTGCTACAAAAAGAGGTCTTTTAATGATGGTAGGTAAAAGAAAAAGATTACTTTCTTACCTGAAATCTCAAAATCTTGATGAATACAGAGAATTGATTAAGAAATTGGGTATCAGAGGCTAGTTTTAAGCTGATGAAAATTTTTAAAAGGCTGTCTAAAGACGGCCTTTTTCAATTAGGAGTGAGGGAGCAAAGCGGCAGACAAATATATTATAAATCTGTTCAATGTCGTTAAAGAGGGCAAAAAATGAAAACTTTAAAATCAATGCGGCTGCAAATAGGTGTTTTCGGCAAAACTAATGTAGGAAAATCTTCTCTTTTAAACAGAATTACTAATCAAGAAATTTCTATTGTCTCTGAAATTGCGGGGACTACAACTGATGTAGTTGAAAAATCTATGGAACTTTTACCCGTAGGACCTGTAACCTTTCTTGATACGGCAGGACTGGATGATAAAACGCAGCTTGCAATGCAGCGTATTGAGAAAACCATGAAAATTATTAACCGTATTGATGTTGCAATAATTGTTTGTGATTTTAATGGTGTTGATGATTACGAAAAAGAACTTACTGAAAAATTCGATGAGCTGAAAATTCCTTATCTGATTGTCGTTAACAAGTCTGATGTAAAGAAAATTACTCTTGAAGGATTTGAAAATGTTTTGTATACATCAGTGAAAGATGACGAAAATATTGTTTTCAAATTTAAGGAAGCTCTTGTTAAACTTCTGCCTGAAGACTTTGTTAATTCACCGAAAATCGCAGGAGATTTAATTCCGCCTAAAAGTACTGTCATTCTTGTTATTCCGATTGATAAGGAGGCTCCTAAGGGAAGAATTATTCTGCCGCAGGTTCAGACATTGAGAGATTTGCTGGACAGCGATTGTCTGACTTACGTTGTAAAAGAATCTGAACTTAAAGAAGCACTTGAAAATTTAAAAACTCCGCCTGCTTTAGTAATTACTGACAGTCAGGCATTCAAACAAGTTTCTTCGATTGTGCCTGAAAACATTCCATTAACTTCTTTTTCTATTCTTTTTGCAAGATTAAAGGGTGATTTAGACGAATTCGTGAAAGGAGCAAAGGCTATTGAGAATTTGAAAGACGGCGATTTGGTTTTAATTCTTGAAAGCTGTACTCACCATGCAATAGAAGATGATATCGGCAGAGTTAAAATACCTAATCTCCTCCGTAAAAAAACAGGCAAAAATTTAGTTATTCACAATTATGCGGGTCATGATTTTCCTGATATAAAGGATTATAAACTTATAATACACTGCGGAGCTTGTATGACAAACAGACGTGAAGTTTTATCCCGTATTTTGCTTTCTGATAAGGCGGGCGTACCGATTACAAATTACGGAATTGTAATTTCATATTGTCTTGGAATTTTGCCGAGAGCCGTTAAAATTTTTGACAATATGAATTAAAATATTGCAGTCAGTTTTTTATTTTTTAAAATTACATTTTTATAATAATTAAATGTTTCCATAAACCATTTGGCAAGGTTATGAGGATTTTCATCAGGGTTTAAATAAAACCCTTGTATTTTGTCAGAATCATTGAACTGCATGTAAATATTTTCTCTGCCGTATTTGTCCGACGTTTTTTTGAAACTGCTTCTGCCGTTTTTAAAATATTCATCAAATGTTCCGTTTTTTACATAGTTAGCTTTTGACGGATGAAGTGTGCCTACCGATAATGTTCCGTATTCAGGATTTCTTTCTACGTAAGTTTTAATTAAATCAACAGCTTTACGAACATTGTTTTTCTGGTCTTTAAAATGAAAACTGTCAACATATTTTCCTATACTTGCCTGTTCTACAAATCTCATTTTGAAATTCTGATTATAACTGTTCTCATTCTGTAAATTTAAATTAACTCTCATACACAATACCCCTATAACACCATTTAACTATAATATACTAATTCGGAATATTGTAAAATAAATTACCTGAAATATTAATAAAATGTTACACAAGTAGTATTGTTATTTACTCTAAAGATATGATAAAAAAAACTGTATTTGGTTTTAATATACAATTATGTACGATTACGAGCTCGAAACCGAAGACAAAGAATTAAAAAAAGTAGGACTTGAATTAATGTTTATGACGCCCGAGAAGGGTTCTGTCGAAAATTGGGTTACGGCGGTTGAACTTGCTAAGATGGTCGACCTGCCTGTTGATACGGTTAAGAAGAAACTGGTTATTTTAAAAGATAAGGGAATAGTACGTGTTAAGGGGATTAACCCTAAATATTGGAAGTTTGATGATTACAGTTTTCAAAGAATGGATGAAGACGATGATGTCTACAAACTCCTTTGCAGTTTTGATGATGTTGATTTTGACAGATATTTTGCATATTAAATTCTCAGCGGATAATCTTTCGGAATTTTCCAGCCGTTCATTTGGATAAGTTTAGTACAATAAGGTCTTGTACGGCTTGTTTCTTTTTTACATCCGTATTCACCTTTAAATAAGCTTTCTCTTGTGCCGTTCCACATGTGTGTATATGGCTCAACACCTTTATTGTAATGATATTGAGATTGTTCCTCTTCGTTTGAAGGCCAGAAAGCAAATAAAAAACATTTTGTGCCTGACTGCATTTCATCCGGAGCAGAGGAACCGCTGTCTGTTTCATATTCACTGTAATATTTTGCATCAACATAAAAAATAATTGCCGAGGAGCTTATGGCTGCAAGGCTGCCATCGGGAAAATATGCAAGCACGCGTCCGTCTGATGATGTTTTTACATCAAGAAGATTTAAGTACGGACGCATATAGGTGTTAAACCAGATAAGGGGTATTGATTTAGACTTATCCTCATTTCCTTCTTCATCTTCCGCAAATCCTTCTCCTATGGTCCCCCAATCTTTTTTATCTCCAAAATCCACTTCTGCACGTATAACAGCCTGATTCATCGTACTGTAGAATTTTGCCAGACGGGTTTCTACAACTGTTTTTCTGTGATTTGCAATAAGTGCAGGCATGGTTAACGCTGCCACAACTCCGATAATTCCTAAAGTAATCAAAACTTCCGCAAGGGTAAATGCCTGCTTATACGTATTGTATGTAATGTAAGTTTTCTCCATAATAATCCTTTCAGTGAATTTATATTATAATTCTACCCGATAATTATAAAATAAATTCATATATATTGAAATAATTTAATAAATTTTAATAAAAATCATTAATCGATTTTAGTTGATACTGATACGAAAAATTGTAAAATTATTATTATGGATAACAAAAAACTTTTAGGTCAGAGAATTAAGTATTTTCGTAAAGCTAAAAAACTTACTCAGGAACAGCTTGCGGAACTTGTCGGCATGGAGCCTAATTCTATAAGTATTATTGAATCAGGCAGAAATTTTCCTACATTAAATTCTCTTGAGAAAATTGCCAGAGCTCTTGATATTGAGCTGAATATTTTATTCAGATACAGCAGAACACGAACAAATTCTGAAATCATTGATAATATAAATTTTGAATTAACTAAATTAAGTAACGAAAAACTGGAAAAAGTCCGATTATTTATAGAAGATTTTATTTTATAATTTACCCGGGTGCATTGCCCTCATAAAGTTTTGCCGGTTAGCTATGGCGGGTGAAGCGGCTACGCTTGTTTAAACACTATAACAAATAATTTAAGCAAAACAGATGCGAGGGATAAGCTTAAAGGTTTTGAGATAAGCTCAGGGTGATGTCCCCGAGTGCGTTAGCCTTATATAGCGGTAATAATAATACCGTTGTAATATCCTAAAATCATAAAAAGCGCCTTATGCACAGTCGTAAGCTGTGTCGGGTGAAGCGGCTACGCTTCATTTTCCGATGCAAAAATGGTCAAAGATATTGTTTAAAATATCGTCAGTAATTACTTCCCCTGTAATCTCATCCAAAAATAATAAAGCTGATTTTAAATCAATTGAAATTAAATCCTGAAGTTCATGAATTTTTGCTGCTTGAAGTGCTTGGGTTAGACTTTCGCGGCATTTTTCAAGACAATCTTGCTGGCGGTTGTTTGTCACAAATTCTGTATCTTCCAATGAGAAGTTGTAAGCTGTTTGCTTGATTTTTTCTTTTAAATTTTCAAGACCTTCTTTTGTTACGGTTGATAAGTAAAATATGTCTTTTTCTTTGTTTTGTGCAAGGTCGGATTTGTTTGCGATGATTATATGATTTTTGTCTTTTATCAAATCCAAAATAGCTTTATCATCATCAGTCATACCTTTTGAAGCATCATAGAGAAATAATACCAAATCAGCCTCATCAGCTGATTGTTTTGAATATTCAATACCTATTTCTTCAACTTTCCCTACTTCATCGTTATCACGGATTCCTGCGGTGTCAATTAAGGTAATTGCAACATCCCAGTCAAGGGTTTCTTTTATCACATCACGGGTTGTGCCTGCAATATCGGTTACGATAGCGCGTTCAACATTCAAAAGTGTGTTGAATAAAGAGGATTTACCTACATTAGGTTTCCCAACAATTGCAATTTTTATTCCTTGACGCATTATATTTGAGGATTTTGCACAGGCTAAAATTTTATCAATTTTTTCAAGTGTTTTTTCAAACTCGGTTATTATATAATCGTATTCCGGTTCCGCAACGTCTTCCGGAAAATCAATTCCCGCAACGATTTTAGAAAGCACGTTAAAAATTTCTGTTCTTATTTCTTTAATTTTTTGGCTTAGTGCACCTGAAAGATTTTTAGCTGAATGTTTTGCAAAATCTCTTGTTTTTGCATGAATTAAATCCGCAACGGCTTCGGCTTGAGATAAATCCATTTTTTTGTTCATAAAAGCACGTTTTGTAAACTCTCCGCGTTCAGCCATTCGTGCTCCGTTTTTAAGCACAACATCAAGGATATTTCTTATAACGTTAATCCCGCCGTGACAGTGAATTTCAATTACATCCTCCCCTGTATAGCTGTGAGGGTTTTTAAAAGGCAACAGAAGCACTTCATCAATTTTTTTCTCACCGTCAACAATCCAGCCATGAGAAATTCTTCCTGCTTCAAGATTTTTCTTTGAATAAATTTTATCAATAATTTCAAAACTTTTGTCGCCTGAAATTCTTATTACTCCAACCCCTCCTGTTCCGATAGGGGTTGCAATTGCAGCTATTGTATCAAATTCCTGTAATATATTCATAAGAAAATTATACACCAAAAAACGGGTTTTATAAAACCCGTTTTTTGGTGTAACTTTTGATGTTCTGCCAGTCGCTGCGTTTCTTTTTTTATTTCTCAGATTCTATACATATTGTTTTGCAATCTGCAAAGCTGCAGAGGCTGCCATTCCGTATGGTCCCATTGCACTCAGTACACCTGATGCAAGGTTTGCATAGCTGCCAAATCCGCTGCTTGAAGATTGATTTGCAGCATATGCATTTGCGTTATAGCTGTTTCCTGATGAACTGTTATTCTGTGAGCCTGAGATATAGTTCAATATATTCGAATTAGTTTGGTTTTGAAGGTCTTGCAAGAAATTTAAATAAGTATATCTTTGTGCCAGTTCGTTATTAACCAGCTCATCGCGTTTTGCCGTGATATCCTGTGCAAGGTTGCTCATTGCTTCTGCACGATTGCTTTCAATAGAGTTTAAGTTATCCATAAATACAGAGTTATCAAAATTGCCGAATCTTGATGCGATATCTGTTTTTAGTTCTTTTAACATAGGTGTATAAATATTATTTAACAGTTTCTGCCCGTTTGCAGTGTAAGCATTAAGCTGTGAATTTATATTCTTTTGAGTATTTTCATCAAAAACGTTTACATAAGGTAAAGATGATGCTAAAGAATTTTGAGCATAGTCATAAATTTTTTTCTCTGCATCGGTCATATTATAATTTGAAGTAACAGTATTACCTTTTTTGCTTGTTGAAGCTACGGTGTTACCGTTTACTGTAACAGTTCCTGTTGAATATGAAGGGTATTTAGATGATTTTCCCATATTAATTTATCCTTTCTCAAGGATAAAAATTTGATGAATTTTAAAGAGCGTTTGTATAACAATTATACCACGTGTCCTAAAAATCTGTAAAGTAACTTTTTTTTGATATATAATTTAATTATGGAAAATTTGGAAAAGATTAATCAGCTTATTGCTGATAAAAAGTTTGAGGAAGCTAAACAGGAATTAACAGGTTTAATTCATGGCGATGAAAAAGATGTGGAAGCTTTAAAATTATTAGGTTTGTGCCACATTAATTTGAATGAGTTTAAAGAAGGTCAAAGCGTTTTTGAAACGGTTGTAAAATATAAAGATGATGCATCAAGCTGGTTTTATCTGGCTAACTGCTACGATAATCAGGACGATTTTCTTCATGCAATTTCAGCTTACACTGAAGTTTTGAGAATGAGAAGCGGATATATAGATGCATATAAAAATCTTGCCGTTGTATATGTGAAAAGTAAAGAGCCTGAAAAAGCAGTTGAATTATGCAGACAGGCACTTGAATTTGTGCAGGATGATTACACTGTATATTATATTGCAGGAACTGCTTGTATGTCTTTGAAAAAATTCAAAGAAGCACTTGAATTCCTTGAAAAAGCGCTTGAGCTAAATCCTTCGCATTCTCAGTTATACAATAATTTGGGAACCTGTTATGTCACTATTGGAAATCTCGAAAAAGCTTATGAAAACTTTACTAAAGCAAGTGAGTATGATCCTGAAAATTCAATCACATATTTTAATATAGCTTCTATTCTTCAGCTTCAAAACAAGCATAAAGAAGCTTGTGAATTTTTTAGAAAAGCTTATATTATTGAACCTTCAGATAATTATCTTGTTGCACTTGCATTATCTGAGGTTAAATCAAATCAGCTGGAAGAAGCTATTACCCATTATAAAACTCTTGCGGCACACCATCCCGAAAAGCCTAACTTCCAGTATAATCTTGCTTGCTGTTACGAGGCTGCGGGTGAATACGGAAACGCTATTGTAATTCTTGCACAGCTTGTGCTTTTAAATCCGAAGTCTGTTTCGATGTCAAGAAAATTGGCTAATATTTATGTAAAAGTAGGAAAGCTGTTTAACGCAAAAGAGCTTTATGAAAAAATACTTTTACAGGGAAATGTTTCCTTTGAAATTTATTATGAATTTGCTCATATCTGCGTAAAAACTAACGATATGGACAGAGCAGAAAAGATTTTAAAAAAAGTTGTTGAGCTTAATCCTGAATTTGCACCGGCTCATAAAGATTTAGGCGTACTATATCTTAGCAAACGTCTTTTTGATTATGCTAAAGATGAATTCAATTTGGCTTTGCAGGCTGCTCCAAATGATTTTTCAATACTTTTTGAATACGCGAATTATCTGCATTCAACAACTGATTTTCAAAAAGCAGATGAGTATTATGAAAAAGCGCTTATAATCAATTCTGATGATCCCGATGCACTCGGTTTCTCTGCTTTAAACAAAATTCATTTGAAAGATTTTGATAACGCTTTAAAACACATTGAAAAAGCGATTACAAAACAGCCTGATAACGGGTTTATGTATTATATTGCAGGTAAAATCAAATTTCTTCAAAATGAATATGAAGATGCAAAAATGTATCTTGTTAAATCTTATGAGTTAGAAAAGACTCATGATGCCGAAAATTTGCTGGCTCTTTGCTATTACGAATTGGGTAATTACAATCAGGCAAACGAAATTTTTAAAAGTATGCTGAAAGAAAATCCGATGAACGTAAATCTTCTTTTGAACAGCGCAAGATGTTATGAAAAGCTTAATGATAAAAATTCCGCGCTTGAACTTTTAAATAAAGTTGTTGAATCTTTCCCCGAATGTGAAGAAGCGCAGGAAATGATTAGAGCTATTTCATAAAAATGTTAAGTATTGTATAAATGAATTTTAAATTGGCTGAAACCTGCTTATAATCCTTCATAGGATAGTATAGGATGCGGTGCGGGCGTGTTAATTTTTTTTGTTTCCATGTTTTTATAATACTGTAGGAAAAAATAAGGAATTATCATGTCCATAGATAAAATTACATTTAGAGGTGTTGAAACAGTTCAAAACCAGCCTGAAATAAAAAAAGAAGAACCGCAAAAAGAAACTGTAACAGAAGACAAGGAAAAATCAAATGCTGCAAAATATATGATTGGAGCAGGTATTTTGGCAGGTACTATTGCATTGGGCATTATCGGACATAAAAATAACTGGTGGCGTAAAGTAAGTAATGATGCGGGTGAAAAAATCGAAAATAAAGCAAGTGAAGTTTTAGATGAAGCTGCTTCAACAGTAAAACCTAAAGTGGAAGAAGTTATTACTCCAAAACCAAAAGACACTCACCCTGAGCCGTCGTTATTTAAAAATGCTGACGGCACTTTGAAAAATGGTTCGGAAGCTGTTGATATAATAAAACAAGGTAAGAAAACAGGAATTGAAATAAAAGCTTTTAAAGACGGTAACCTTTTATCTACAACAATGAAATCTCTGGATGACAGCGGAAACGTCATAAAGATAGAAGAAAAGTTTGCTGACGGAAAAATAACATTATTGGAAAAAGGTGAGTACATTCCGACAGCAGGTTCTGAACGTACGCCTAAAAAAGCCTGGTTCTATAAAGAAAAAACAGCAGATGGCAAAGAAAAATCAATGAGGCTTGTATTTAATAAAGACGGTACTTATACCACAAATTCAATGAGTATGAGTACGGAAGAAAAAAATATTGTAAGAGCTAAACTTAAAGAAATAGGTGTTGTTTTAAGAAAAACTGATGAACCGATTTTAAAAGGTATTGATTTAATCAATGCAAACCTTAATGCAATGGAAGGTAAATCAGGAAAAGAAATGCGCGATTTGATACTTGCTACAAAAGAAGAAATCAAACTTCTGGAAAATCCTGAGCAAAAAACAAAATCTCTTGTAACATTGCTTGAAAACATTAAAAAATATGCAAAACCTGAAGACTGTGATTTTGTATTTAATCTTGAGTTTGAAAAAGGCAGGAATGCAGCGTTAGCTAAAGAACTCATAGGTTTTGCACAAATTAATCCTGAATTCGAGCAAAAAATTATACGCGGCTTGCTTGATTCTAATTGCGGTTGTGATGTTGAAGAAATGACACTTATCAGAAGAATGCTGTTTGAAAGAGGTCTGAAACCAAAAGGTGTTATTGAGGGGCGCGGTCTGGTTGAAACGGATTGGGGCTGCACGGATACGCATTTCCCTGCAGGCAGATGGCTGGGCTTTTACAGTGATAAAAACTTGCCGAAATATAAATATGCAAACTTTGCTTATGATATGTCAATGGGCGTAGAGCCTAAACGTGCAGAAGCACTTATTCAGGAAATCACTGAAAATGCAGAAGCTTATGAAAAAGGACTTGGTGTTAAGGTTGAAGACTTGATTAAAACAATCAAATTTTCAACAATCAAAGATGCTAAATAATTTTCATAAGATTGGCATTAAGTCTTGTTAGAATTTCTAAAGTATTTTCAAGCGGGTATCTTGTGATGTTGTTAATATCCTCTTCAAAATTTTCGGGCAATTTTTTGCAGTGCAGTTTTGCATATTGCACAAGCCTTTTTTCTCCCGGATGAAGAACTTTGTTAACCGCGAAAAGTACATCAAAATAGCTTGCGATAAATGCTGAAATCCTATGATTAAGACTTACATAGTCTTTTCTCTTTAAAGCTTTGTCAATCTGTTCGTAAAAAGATGCTGAAATTTTATTTTTTAATAGCGGAAGATTATTGTTGATTATATTTTTTTGAAGCTCATCGGGATATTCTCCGCTTACTTTGTCCTGTAACGACTTGTACCAGTTTTCGGTGTCGTAAAGTATTTGTGAGAATTTTATATTGAAAATAAAGCAGGTAGAATAACCTACATTCGGATAATGTTTTATCCATGTATTTTCAACACAGTTCTCAATCCACTCTCTTGACCTGTACATTACATCTATCTGAATATCAGAGCCGCGTAAAATCCATTCATCTCCCGGACCAAAGAAACAATTATTAATTTCAAATTTATCGGAAAAAAGTTTTGCAATATCTGTTCGCTTGCCAATATCAATTTCTTTATCTGAGTAGATATATATATCATAATCCGATATTTCATCAGAGCTTTCTGTTGTTCTTGAGCCTGACAGAACTATTGCTTTTACATCATTTAATTTTTTAAATTCATCAATAATAGGATTAATACTTTTCATAGAATTATTTTAATACAAAAATACACAATTCAAAAAACCGGCCTTCGATGACGGTCGGTTTTTTATTTTTTTAATCTTTTTTACAAATCCCTAAATCAAACCTAAAACTTTTTTGTACCAGGAAAATGTCTCCAGTTCAATTCCGTTAAAAGTAGTTTTTAAGCATTGATTTTTTAAATAATTTTCGAATTCGTCATTAAATTTTGACTTCGGTTGTTTAATTTTAGTGGTTTTTGAAACTAACACTGTCATAGACCTTCTCCTTTTTGTTTTAAAGCGACCATATATAATTCTTGTATAAATTATAACATATATTGACAAACTTTTCTAGTGGCATGAAAACCGCAACATATCAAAATTTGCTCTCTGTGGCAAAAAATTGATGTAAATTTTTATTAAGTCTTGGATATACAGATTTGACATCTATATGATAATCATGTTTTGTTATATTTTCAATTGTCATGGCAGGTAATATAAGTGATGATTTTTGTGATAAAATTTCTGTATGATTTTAATAGGTGAAAATATACATGTTATATCAAAATCTGTTCGCGAAGCTCTTGTTTTACGAGATGAAAAATTTATCGGCGAACTGGTAAAACTACAAAAGAACATGGATTATATTGATTTGAATGTCGGACCTGCAAAAGGTGATATGGAAGGGGTTTTTGCTTGGCTAAGCAGTATTGTTAAAAAAGAATCCGATTTGAATATTTCTTTTGACACAACTAATTTTGATGAAATGAAAAGAGGACTTGAAGCATTTAGCGGAAAAAGTTTTATAAACAGCACTTCCAAAGATGAACCGCGTTTAGAAAAAATGACTGACCTGGCCTTAGAATTTGGCAGTAATCTAATCGCTTTGACATTAAGCAAAGAAACAGGCATTCCGAAAACTTCAGACGGCAGATTAGAGATTGCTTTTGAGATTTATGAAAAGTGCATGGAAAAAGGAATTGACAGTTCAAAAATATTTTTTGATCCTTTAATTCTTCCTGTGTCTGTTGATCAATCTCAGGCTTTAGAAGCTTTAAATACTATTAAAATGATTAAAGAAAGTTTTGAACCGCCTGTTAAAACAGTTATAGGTCTTTCAAATATTTCTAACGGCTCGCCTAAGGAAATGAGAGGGTTAATTAACAGAGTATTTGCAGTTTTGGCTTATGGCGCAGGTTTGGATGCCGCTATTATTGATGCAAAGGACACAGAACTTGTAAGGATTTTTCGTATGCTTGAAAAACAAAGTCCGCAAAATGGTATTGACGAACTTTACATATCGCTTGCGAGTATGATAGCGGATTTTTCGGATTTGAGTGATATAATTTACGATAAAAGTTCTGAGGAACAGACAAAAATTATTAAAACAGCGGGAATTTTAATGAATAATGAAATATATTCTCACAGCTTTACACAAATATAATTTTTGCTATAATGTTATTGTAAAAAGATTAGGAGATAGGGCAATTAAAAAGCATTTAATAATTTCGGCATTAGTATCTTTAGCACTTTCAGGTATTTCTGTTCAGGCAGCAATGACGCCTGAGGCAAATTCTTTATACCAGCAGGCTTGTTCAGCTGAATATCAGCAGGACTATGATACTGCAGTTGCAAAACTTACACAGGCTATCCAGATAGCAGGGGATGATGCACTTTTGTATACTAAACTCGCAGGTGTATACAGTGAAATGGGTGAGTATGAAAAAGCGCTTGTGATTTATGCAAAAGTTGCTGAAATGCGTCCTTCTGATGCTTTTATTTATATAAGTGTAGGAAGTATTTATGAAAATCAAGGTAAATATTTAGAAGCACTTGAATCTTACAACAAAGCTTTGGAAATATTTCCCGAATATAAATATAATTACTTAAATATCGCTAATGTTCAATATCAGTTGAGAGATTATAAATCTTCTATTGAAAATTACAACAAATTTTTATCAACTTATACTCAGCACTGGGAAGCCCGTGAAGCTCTTGCAAATTCATACCTGAGCGACGGTGAAGCTCAGCAGGCCGTTAACGAATACGAAAATTTGTATTCAAGAAATGTATCAGGATTTAAGGATTACGCAAATTACGGAATTGCTTTATTTAAAATTAAAAATTATGAAAAAGCAGCCGATATGCTTGAAAAAGCTATTGAAATTGATCCTGATAATTCATCAGCGCATATATCACTGGCTTTATCTTATCAGGAGCTTGGCAAAAATGAACTTGCACTGGCGCAGTATGACGTTGTATTCAGACAACATCCTTCTTTGCATTCTATAAGATTTGATTATGCAAACCTTCTTGCTGAAATGGGAAAAGACGAGGCAGCTGTTGAAAGCTATAAGATTTATATTGCTAATTACCCTGAAGATGCCAGAGGTTACCAGAATATTGGTATTGTATACAAGCGCTTGAACAGACTTGATGATACAATTGCAAATTTTGAAAAAGCTTTAGAACTTCAAAATGATAAAAAAGATGTTGAATTACAGGAAGATTTGGCAGAATGTTATCACATTAAAAAAGATTATGCTAACGCTTTAAAATACTATGATGAAGTGCTTCTTGTGAAAAAAGATGATTACGATGTAAGAATGAATAAAGCTCTTGTGCTTCATGCAATGAAAGATTACAATGATGCAATTACAATGTATACAGAACTTTTGAATGAAAAAGAAAGTCCTGCTTTGCAAAATAACCTTACGGCAGCTCTTGTAGCGCAAGCTAACGAATATTTGAAAGCCCAAAATTATTCACTTGCAACAGAAACTTATGAACGCGCAATTCAAAGAGGTACACAAGACAGTTATGCTTACTTTGGTCTTGCTCAAGCATACAGAGCTTGCGGTGCAAATGATAAAGCAACAGAATTTTATGAAAAGGCAATTTCATTGGACCCTGAAAAATCACAATACAGCAATGAGTTCGCTGATTTTATTTCGGCTACAAACATGGCAGGTAATGTGAAAGTTTCCGACACATCAGGCAAAATTGAAGATGTAACTATTTCTATGGAAAGTCTTAAAGCTGAAGAAGAAGCAGACTTACAAAAAAATAAGGACCTGATTGCTATTGGTGATGAAAACTACAAAAAGAAAAATTACGATGTATCTATACGCAATTATCAGGATGCTTTGAAAATTAATCCTTCAGATGAGGTTACATTGCTGAAACTCGGCAATATTTATAAGATGAAAAATGACAGCAAGAATGCAGCGAATTTCTACAAAAAAGCAATTTTTGTAAATCCTAATTATGCTGACGGCTGGTTTAATTTAGGTCTTGTTTATGCAAACAGCAAAAATGCTTCAGGTGCTAAGGAAGCTTTTCACAGAGTAATTTCTCTTGATCCTGATTACGGTTATGCATATTACGCTCTTGCCATTGCTTACGAACAGGAAGGAAACAACAAAGAAGCTTTAAATAACTATAAAATTTTCCTTACTCATAACAAAGATGAAGTTACGGCAAAAACTGTTCAGGAAAAAATTAAAAGTCTGGAAAAATGAAGAAATTAATTCTTTTTTGTCTTTTACTTCTAACATTAACAACTGCTTGTACACGTGACAAAGCAGCAATTCTGTTTAATAAAAATCCTATAACGAAAGATAATGTTTACGACCATTCTAAAGTCTTTCCGCTTAATTCAAGAATATATTATCTTATATTAATTCCTAAAAAGGTTGAATCAAGATATTTGTTTATACAAGTTATAAAAAAGGATAATGATTACGGCCGTTTGGGCTACAATCTTGTTTGGTCGCGTGATGTCAGATTGAAAGATGAAGAAGAACGTTTTTATTATGATTATCTGGTTTTAAACGAAAAAGGTTTTTATATAATGAAAGTGTATTCAAAAGACAACCCGCAAAAAGTTTTAACAACTGCGGAATTTTATGTATCGCGTTAAATGTAACGAAATGTAAATATGAATTTAAAAAAGCCCGAAACCCTGTCATAATCCTTCATAGGATAGGATAGGATAGGATGCGATGCCGACGTGTCAATAATTTTTGAGAAATTCCGTTTATATAAATGTGCAATTTACGAGATATTAAGAAAGGAGATTTGCGCATGGGACTATTAGGCATAAGCGGTATAGGAGGTAATCAAGAAATCCCGCCGAATACTAATGCAAGCAGTGCAGGCGGGAAAAAGATAGATGTTTCAGCATTATTAAGCAGGCTTAAAGTTGATGATGATCCGTTGCATCAGGCAAAAATCACTAATAAAGCTGCAATTAAAGAAATACATAATCAAGGGGTTAACGGCAGAGTTGTTGATCATCAGACAGTAGACCTTGAAAAGAGGATGGATGGTAATAAAATTACAACATTTTATGATGTTGACGGGAATGTTATATATGAAAAGACTACCTCATTTGACGGCAAAAAAGAAAAAGTAGTTTATTATAACAATGCAGGCAAACCCGAAAAAGGTTATTCTCTTTATCTTATGAACGGACTTTATGGAATGAAGGCTTTTAATTATACGCCTGACGGTAAAGAAAACGTTGATTGGATTACTAAGTAAAAAAAAACTCCGCTGATAGCGGAGTTTTTTTGTGTTTATTCTTCTGAATTATTTTCATCTAAAAGACTTGTCTGCGAAATGTTTGATTGGTTTTCCTGTTCATCTAAAGCAGCAACATCTTTTTTAATTGCTTCATCCTCATCAGGGTTTAGGATTTTGTTTACAGACATTACAGCATCATTATCCATAAGATTTTGAGCTCTTACACCTGTTGCAGGACGTCCCTGACGTGAGATTGAACCTGCATTCAATCTTGTTACAACACCGTTTGCAGTTACCATCATAATGTCATCCGAATCCTGTACAATTGTTAATGCTACAAGTCTTGATGCAGATGATTTGAATTTAGTTGCAATAAGACCGATACCGCCTCTGTTTTGACTTCTGAATTCTGAAAGTTTAGTACGTTTGCCAAAACCGTCAGAAGTTACTACAAGTAAGTCAGCATCATGGTCACGAGGAACAATATCGCATCCGACGATTTCATCGCCTGAGCGTAATTTCATTGAAGTAACGCCTCTTGCGCTTCTACCCAGCGGTCTTAAGTCTTCAATCGGGAATCTTATTGCCATACCACAAGATGTACCGATGATAATTTCATCCCTTGCAGTTGCAAGTTTAACCCAGTTTAATTCATCGCTTTCTTCAAGACCGATAGCAATAATACCGTTTCTTCTTATATTTGAGAAGTTGTCAAGTTCGATACGTTTGATATAGCCTTTTTTAGTAAGCATAATCAGGTTCAAATCGTGAGAGAAACTGCTTACAGGAACAACAGCCGTAATTCTTTCATCCTGATCTATCGGAAGAACATTAATTATAGGCAATCCTTTTGCCTGACGTCCGCCTTCAGGGAAGTCGTATACGTTCAGACTGTATACTGTACCTTTAGATGAGAAGAACAGTACTTTATCATGCATCATTGCAGTAAAGAAGTGTTGAATATCATCGTCTTCTTTTGTTTTAATTCCTGATTTTCCGCGTGTTGCACGGTTTTGTCTTTCAAATGTGTCAAGAGAAATACGTTTTAAATATCCCTGATGCGTAATAAATACAGCCATAGGAGTATTTGGAGTTAAGTCCTCAATTGTAACTTCGCCTTGTTCAGGTAAAATTTGAGTTTTTCTGTCATCTCCGTATTTTTCTTTATCTTCAAGAAGTTCTTCTTTAATAATGTCAAGAATTTTTTGGCGGCTTGCAAGGATAGATTCGTATTCGGCGATTTTCTTGATAAGTTCATCATATTCAGCCTTAACTTTATCTTGTTCCAAACCTGTCAATCTTCTCAATTGCATTTCAAGAATTGCGTTTGACTGGTCAACGTCAAGTCCGAAACGGCTCATCAAGCCTGTTCTTGCATCATCAGTTGTTTTTGATTTTTTAATTAATTCGATAACTTCATCAATTGAACCCAGTGCAATAATTAAACCTGCTAAAATGTGCGCTCTAATTTTTGCTTTTTTAAGGAAGAAAATTGTACGTCTTGTAACGATTTCAACTCTGTGTTCAACGAATTCAGATAAAACTTCGTATAAATTCATCAATCTTGGCTGCTTACCGCATAGAGCAAGCATATTAACACCGAATGTGGTTGCGAGTTGAGTGAATTTAAATAAATTATTTTTTACAACATCAGGTTTTGCATCACGTTTAAGTTCAATAACGATACGCATACCGTCTCTGTCTGATTCATCGCGGATGTCTGATATTCCGTTAATTCTCTGGTCTTTAACAAGTTCTGCAATTTTTTCAATAAGCATTGCTTTGTTAACCTGATAAGGAATTTCTGTAATAACAATAGCTGTACGAGCCTGTCTGCCGCCACCGCCTGCGATTTCTTCAAAACCTGCAACGGCTTGCATTTTGATAGAACCCCTGCCTGTTTCGTAAGCCTGTTTAATATCGCTTAATCCGATAATTGTAGCGGCTGTCGGGAAGTCAGGACCTTTAATATATTCCATTAATTCGGAAATAGTAATATTAGGATTGTCAATTAAAGCAATTGTTCCGTCAACAACTTCACAAACGTTATGCGGAGGAATATTTGTCGCCATACCAACAGCAATACCTGAAACACCGTTTAATAATAACATAGGAAGTCTTACAGGAAGAACTGAAGGTTCTTGAAGCGAACCGTCGAAGTTTGGTTCAAACTCAACAGTTTCACAGTCTATATCAGCAAGCATAGAAGTTGTAATTTTATGCATTCTTGCTTCCGTATAACGCATCGCAGCTGCTCCGTCACCGTCAACTGAACCGAAGTTTCCGTGACCGTCAACAGTTAAATATCTTGTAGAGAAATCTTGAGCCATACGAACTAAAGCATCATATACAGCTGTATCACCGTGAGGGTGATATTTACCGAGAACTTCACCAACGATACGTGCACATTTTTTAAACGGTTTGTCAGGTGTCATTCCAAGTTCGTTCATTGCGTATAAAATACGTCTGTGAACAGGCTTTAAGCCGTCACGAACGTCAGGTAATGCACGTCCTACGATTACACTCATAGCATAATCAATATATGAACGCTTCATTTCTTCTCTTATGTTTACGGGAACGATTTTCCCATGATCAAATATATTTTGCTGACCCAATATTTTATCCTCCAGTGTCTGATAATTCCTTGATAATATTGTATCATAAACACATTGATTTGTGGAATTTTAAACTAATCTTTACAATACTAATATTGCTTAAATAGCGGACAAGAATATATTGCGTTTATGAGAACGAATAAAAAAACGGGTACAAAGTAAAGTAAAATGCCGATATTATGGAAGACGGTTGATTCTATATTTTTCTTGCAAAATTTTTGTAATTCTGATTGATATTCTGCAATGCAGGTTTATTTGTATTTTTTTCATTATCATCAAATAAAAAATCTTTCGGTTCCATAATACTTATCCCTTTTTTATAAAAAATTTCCCGACTTATATAATAAACTATAAATCGGGAGTTTATTTGATTGTAAATATTTTTTACATTGATTTATATTAATCAACTTTATATTTTGGAGCTTCTTTGTTGACCATTTCCATATATTTTGTGTTATTTTTTTCTGCAAATTCTATTGCGGCTTTTCTTGCGCCTTCCTGTCCGTTATTTTCTGATGAGTAAAAGCGTTTTGCATATTTAAATTTATCCAGGCCTTTTGTTTTTGCGGGCTGGAAAAGTATTGTATTGTATTCATAATAATCTTTGGAAGCAGGGAATGAAATTAAGCCTATCATTGCTGCATCAGGATAAACAAGCACTGATGCGCCGTGATTTTCTTCCTGAATTTTATGTGCCAGTTCTGCAGCTGCTTCTGTGGCATTTGTCAGGTCGGGAAAATTTGTAAGAGTTATTTTTGAATGCCAGTTTTCGGGAGTTTCACCTTTTAGATAGTAATTGTATTCGTTATTCTTTTTGTCGGCGCTTTCAAGATTATATGTCTGCTTGTCAAACTTAACCTTATCTGTCTGCGCGACAGCAAGCGATTGTGTAAATACAAACATTGTTAATAAAATTCCTAAAATAGCTGTGATGTTTCTCATAATAACTCCTCTTCTTCATAAAATTATTAAATTTTTATGATATAAATACTATTACCCGATTGTAAAAAATAAGGTTAATATGTATAATGGTTATAATGAATTAAGGAGAGAAGATGCCGTTTGAGTTTGAAAGACAAAAGATTAAAGATGTAATTCTCGTTAAGCCTAAAGTATTTGGCGATAATCGGGGATTTTTTATGGAAAGTTATAAAAAATCTGATTTTTTTGCAAACGGTATTGATGTTGAATTTAATCAGGATAACCACTCAAAATCAACCGCTCATGTTCTCAGAGGTCTTCATTATCAGGCAAAGCCATACGGGCAGGCAAAGCTTGTGAGATGCGTACGCGGAAAAATTTATGATGTTGCTGTTGACATTAGACCCGATTCTGAAACTTTCGCTCAGTATGTCAAAGTTGAACTTTCAGAAGAAAATAAACATATGCTTTTTATTCCTGAAGGTTTTGCACACGGATTTGTCGTATTATCTGATGAGGCCGAACTTCTTTACAAGGCAAGCGGTGAATATTCACAAGCCCATGACAGAGGGGTTTTGTGGTGTGACAAAGATATAAATATTGACTGGGAAATTAACTTTGAACCGATTTTGTCTGAAAAAGACAAGGTTCAACCTGAATTAAAAAACATAAATAAAGAGGAATTAAGATGAGAATACTTGTAACAGGCGGTGCGGGATTTATTGGAAGCTGTTTTGTAAGACATATTTTAAAAAAATATGCTGATTATAAAGTTATAAATCTTGATGCGTTAACTTACGCAGGAAATATTGAAAACCTTGATGATGTAAAAGAAAACCCGAATTATACATTTGTTCATGGTGATATTTGCGATAAAAAACTCGTTCCTCAGCTTGTTGAACAAGTTGATGCTGTGGTAAATTTTGCCGCAGAATCTCACGTTGACCGTTCTATTACAGGTCCTGAAATTTTTATTGAAACAAATGTAAAAGGTACTTTGAACTTGCTGCAGGCTGCAAGACAATTTAAAACACAAAGATATTTGCAGGTTTCTACTGATGAAGTTTACGGAAGTTTAGGCAAAACAGGATATTTTACCGAAACAACACCTCTTGCGCCAAACAGTCCGTATTCTGCATCTAAAGCAAGTGCGGATATGCTTGTGAGAGCTTATCACGAAACATATAAAATGCCTGTTCTTACAACCAGATGTTCCAATAACTACGGACCTTACCAGTATCCTGAAAAGCTTATACCTTTCTTTATTTCTCAGCTTCTGAAAGGTGAAAAAGTTCCTGTATACGGAGACGGGTTAAATGTTCGCGACTGGCTTTATGTATATGACCATTGTGCTGCAATTGATACTGTTCTTCATAAGGGCAGAGCAGGCGAAGTTTATAACATAGGCGGGCACAATGAAAAAACAAATATGGAGATTACACGTATAATCCTTGATGCTATGGGTAAAGATGAAAGCTCAATAAAATACGTTGATGACAGGCTCGGGCATGACAAACGATATGCAATCAGTAATGACAAAATTCAATCGGAATTAGGCTGGCAGCCTTCATTAACATTTGAAGAAGGCATAAAATTGACCATTGACTGGTATTTGAATAATCAGGAATGGATAAAACATATTGAGGAGGAAAAGTGTTCTATCTGAATAAACTCCGTAGCAGAATTCATAAACTCAGATACCAAAATTATTTAGGCGGTGAAGGTATTGAGAAACAATGGAATATTTTCGGTTACAAGTTTGATTATACTCTCCTGCCAAAATGCGAAAAGGTTTGTGAAACTTTTTATAAAAACAATAAAGTTTATCTTTCAATTACTGCCGTACTCCAAAATGAAGCACCTTATATAAAAGAGTGGATTGAATATCACAGGCTTGTCGGAGTGGAAAGGTTTTATATATACGATAACGAATCTACCGATAATGTAAAAGAGATTTTAAAACCATACATTGATTTAGGAATTGTCTGTTACCATTATGTTCCGGGAATTGCCATGCAAAATAAGGTTTATCGTGATGCTCTGTATAAATACAAAAATCAAACCAGGTGGATGGCAATTATTGATTTGGATGAATTTATTGTTCCTGTTGAAAAACAATCTATTCCTGAATTTTTAAAAGACTACGAAAAATATCCCGGTGTTGTTATAAATTGGCAGGTTTTTGACTCTAACGGATTTCTTGAATCGCCTAAGTCGGGGGGGGGGCTCGTTTCAGTGAATTATACCAGGACTTACGCGGATAACAATTCTCCGATTAACAAACATGTGAAATCTATTGTTAATCCTAAAAAAGTTATGTCCATTGTTAATCCTCATTTTTGTTATTATAAAAATCAAGCTTATCCTGTTGATGAAAATTTTCAACGGGTTGAAGGTCCGTTTACAAAAACTCATAATTCGTCTAAAATAAAAATTAATCATTATCATTGCAAGTCTAAAGCGGAATATATGCTTAAAATTGATAAATGGCGTGCTGACATAAAGAAAAAAAGAGTTTTTGATGAAAGAACAATAAATATTTCCGAGTGGAAGCATGATTATGAAATTCAAAAATTTGTCCCGCAATTAAAAAATATAATGTTTGGAAAAACAGAAAAGGAATCAGCATAATGAAAGTATTGGTAACAGGAGCAAACGGAATGTTAGGACAAGATTTATGTCCTATATTGGAAGATGTCGGAGCATTTGTAATAGAAACGGATGTCGATACATTAGATATTACAAACGCAGATATGGTTGAAAAAGTTTTAACTGATATTCACCCCGATATGGTTGTTCATTGTGCCGCATATACTAATGTTGATAAAGCGGAAGAAGATTTAAAAACAGCAGAATTGATTAATGTCACAGGTACGGAAAATATTGCAGAGGCTTGTGCAAAACTTGGTATAACACTTGTATATATTTCTACTGATTACGTATTTGACGGTACTAAAACCGAACCTTATACACCCGATGACAGAGCAAATCCTATTAACAACTATGGAATGACAAAATATGAAGGTGAAGAAGTTGTAAGAAGTTTGTGTGAAAAATATTACATTGCACGTACATCCTGGCTATATGGTCATCACGGAAAGAATTTTGTTGAAACTATGTTAAGTATGGCGGATAAAGAAAAAATAAAAGTTGTTGATGACCAAATAGGATGCCCGACTTGGACTGTTGAACTTGCAAACGGTATAATTAAGCTTTTATCAAAACCATACGGAACTTATCATGTTTGCGGTTCAGGTCATGCAACTTGGTATGAATTCGCAAAAGAAATTTTTTCACAGTCAGGTTTGGATGTTAATTTGAAACCTTGTTCTACGGATGAATTTCCTCGTCCTGCAAAACGCCCTAAATACAGTATTATGCAGAATGATAAAATTTGCAGAAACTGGCAGGCCGCACTGAAAGATTATTTGGAATTGAGAGGAGTATAGATTATGAAAGGTATTGTATTAGCAGGCGGAGCAGGTTTAAGGTTACACCCGAGCACAATTGCCGTTTCAAAGCAGCTTTTGCCTATTTATGATAAACCAATGATTTATCATCCGATTTCTGTTCTTATGCTTGCAGGAATCAGAGATATTCTTATAATCTCTACACCTGTTGATTTGCACCATTTTGAAAGACTTCTCGGTGACGGAAGCAAATTCGGGGTTAAATTTTCGTATAAGGAACAGCCGAGTCCTGACGGGCTTGCGCAAGCATTTATTCTTGCAGAAGATTTTATAGGTGATGATGCTGTTGCTCTTGTTTTAGGCGATAATATCTTTTACGGTGACGGTTTCTCAGGAAAATTAAAATCCGTAGTTAAAAATATTCAAGAAAATGGCGGTGCAGCTGTTTTCGGATATTATGTAAAAGACCCGCAAAGGTTTGGTGTTGCCGAGTTTGATGCAGATGGCAAAGTCCTTTCTATTGAAGAAAAGCCTGAAAATCCTAAATCAAATTATGCTGTTACCGGATTATATTTCTATGATAATAAGGTCGTAGAATACGCAAAAAGTTTAAAACCATCATCACGCGGCGAATTAGAGATTACTGATTTAAATAATATATATCTACAAAAAGGCGGGTTAAGTGCGGAACTTTTGGGACGCGGTTTTGCATGGCTTGATACGGGAACTCACCATTCACTTTTACAAGCAAGCCAGTATGTTCAGACAATTGAAGAAAATCAGGGGATAAAAATTGCCTGCCTTGAAGAAGTTGCATACAGAATGGGGTATGTTACAAAAGAAGATTTGCAAAAAACAATAGAAAAATACAATAACAACGACTACTTTAATTACATTAAGGATATGCTTAACAAGTTGTCATAGAATTGATTTTTGCATATAATTTAAAGGGAAAAATAAGGAGTAGAGGATGCATTTAGAATATATAAAAGAAGTTGATTCTGAAGTTGCAAAGCAGATTGAACTTGAATTTGAAAGACAGCAAAATACTATTGAGCTTATTGCAAGTGAAAATATTACGTCAAAAGCTGTTATGGAAGCTTGCGGAAGTGTTTTAACAAATAAATATGCAGAAGGAAAACCGTCAAAAAGATTTTATAACGGGTGTGAACACGTTGATGTAATCGAGGCTTTGGCGCAAAAACGTGCGTGCGAACTTTTCAATATGGATCATGCTAATGTTCAGCCGCACAGCGGAGCTCAGGCAAATATGGCTGTGTTTATGTATCTTCTAAAACCGGGTGATAAAGTTTTAGGAATGGATTTGTCTAACGGCGGTCACCTCTCTCATGGTTCACCGGTTAATTTTTCAGGTTTATATTTTGATGTTAAAAGTTACGGCATAGATGAAAACGGAAATATTGATTACGATGATGTCCGCAAAATGGCGCATGAACATAAACCTAAATTAATAATCTGCGGAGCAAGCAACTATTCAAAAATTATTGATTTCAAAAAATTCAGAGAAATAGCTGATGAAGTCGGTGCTTATTTGCTTGCTGATATAGCCCACATTGCAGGACTTGTTGCAGCAGGTCTGCATCCGTCACCTTCAGGTTATGCGCAATTTGTTACTACTACAACTCACAAATCTTTGAGAGGACCCAGAGGCGGTATTACAATGTGTGATGCTGAACACGCTCAAGGTATTGATAAGGCAATTTTCCCGGGAATGCAGGGCGGACCTCTTGAACATATTATTGCAGGAAAAGCAGTTGCTTTATTAGAAGCTTCAAAACCTGAATTTAAAGAATATGCCGCTCAAATTATTAAAAATGCAAAAGCTCTTGCTCAAGGTTTAATGGATGAGGGAATGGACATAGTCGGCGGTATGACGGAAAACCATTTGATGACTTTAGATTTGAGAAGGACAGGCAAAACAGGAAAAGACATGGCTAATGTATTAGAGCGTGTAGGAATTACAGCAAATAAAAATACAGTTCCTAATGATCCGCAAAGCCCCTTTGTAACAAGCGGAATTAGACTTGGAACACCTGCTGTCACTACAAGAGGATTCAAAGAAGAAGATATGACAGAAGTTGCAAAAATTATTGCATCTGCGATATTTTCATCAGATAATGAAATGGGATTAAAAAATTTAAGGGAAAGATCTCTTAAACTATGCCAAAAATACCCGATATATAAGGATAAATAGATGTTAATAAAACTTACACATGCACATATATTAGGAACAGTTATAGCGTACTTGCTCGGGGTATGTCTTGTACCTCTCGTAATAAGTTTTTCAAAAAAAGAAGGTTTGGTCGATGTGCCGAACGAAAGAAAAATTCATACCAAACCAATATCACGTATAGGCGGAGTTGCTATTTGGACAAGTACAATGCTTACATTTTTGTGCCTTGTGTTTATGAGTTATTATCCGTATGGAAGTCTTTTATCAGGAATTCTTCTCGGCGGTTCTTTAATGTTTTTGCTCGGACTTGTTGATGATATTTATAATCTTGATGCAAAATTTAAGTTATTTATACAGGTTTCAATAGCTACACTTGTTTATCTTTTGGGTGTACAAATCAACACAATTCCTTTCATAGGCGATATCGGAATATTTTCTTATCCGATAACTCTGTTATGGATTGTGGGTATCAGTAATGCTTTAAACTTTATTGACGGTGTTGACGGACTTGCGGGTTCTGTTGTAACTATTAATGCTGTTACACTTGCTATTATTGCGGTTGCCATGACACCCTCAAGCCCCATAAGTGCTTTAATAGGTTTTATACTTGCAGGTTCAATGCTAGCGTTCTTAACTTATAACTTTAATCCTGCGAAAATATTTATGGGTGACAGCGGTGCTTTGTTCTCAGGTTTTTTGCTTGCAACAATTTCTATAACAGGAGTTATGAAAGCGGCAACAATTGCAATACTCTTACCGTTTTTGGTACTTGCTGTGCCTATAATGGATATTACCTTTTCATCATTAAGAAGAATTTCAAAGGGCAAATCTCCATTTGTTGCTGATGCGGAACATATTCACCATAAATTGCTTCACGCAGGTTTTTCTCAAAAGAAGACTGTTGTTATATTAACATCTGTGGCTATTATAGCAGGTGCACTTGCATCTTTGTTTATGGGAAGCCAAACAATTAAACATTATTTTATATATATTTTAGCGATAGTAATTATCATGTTGTTATTAAACTTTATAAAAGTATTGACAAAAAAATAATTATGTGCTATTATCCCATGTGGATTTAATTACTCAGTTTTGAGCCGATGTCGTTTTCACGGGATGAGCGTTCAGAATATTTAAGTGTAAATCTGCTATATATGTTTTTTCAAAGTTGAGATTAACTTATGAACTCAACCTGTAAGATGTATGTTACGTGTGGATTAGTTAAGTAAAGGTTTATTAGCTATGACAGTAAGAGCAGTAGGACAAAACGAAAATTCAAATTTAAACACCATTATTAAATCAACTGCAGTTGGTACAGCAGCGGGTTACTCTTTAAAGTATTTATGGCCTGTAACCAAACAGGAAGATAACATCAGCCGCCGCACAATGATTAATTATTGCAGAAAAGTTACTAACAAATCTAAAGTTGCAGAATTTGTGGAAAATGGTGTTAAAACTAAAGCTCAGGATGTTTTTGTCAAAATGATTGAATCCAAAGAAAAAGATGCTTTTTCATACAAAAACATCGCAAAAAGAATTGCAGCTCTCGGCGGTGAAGAATCAGTTGCCGGTAAAGAGTTCAGAGGTATTATCAGAAACGTAGATATTACTTCTAAAAATATGACAAGAAAGTTTGCAAATGCATATCATTTCATGTTAAAAAATAAAAGACCGCTGGCTCCGTTTATTGTTGCCGGAGCAGGAGTCGGTTTCCTTGCAGGTTTTGCGCATAACGTTATGAAAACTGACGTTAACGCTTAATATTTATATTTTTTTCACCAAAAAAAATATAGGCTGAATTTTTTTAATTCAGCCATTTTTTTGCGACGAAGTCGCTCTCCACGCGAGTAAATCTTTTAGAAGTTCTCCAATTCTCGTACCTTTTTTTTGCGACTAAGTGTGCTTTTCCACTTGGTTAAGTCTATATTATTTCGCCTTTAAGGTACCAGGTTTTTGCTCCGCTAATCTTTACGTTTACAAATTCTCCTGTCAAATCTTTTTCGCATGGTATATGGACTGTTTTGAAGTTTCTTGTTTTGCCTGAATTTATCATTTTACCTTTATGCTCGTAAAAACTTTCTACAAGAACTTCCATATCTCTGCCTACGTACTTAAGATTTGATTTAAGGCAATTCTCTTTTACTTTATCATTTAGACGTTGAAATCTTATATCTTTAATGTCTTCAGGAATATATTTATCAACCCATTTTGCCGCAACGGTTTTTTCACGCGGTGAATATGCTGCAACATTTGAGTAATCCAGTTCAAACTCATCAATTGCTGTTAGTGTCTCCGTAAATTGTTCTTCCGTTTCACCCGGAAATCCTGCAATAAAGTCACTGGTAATAGTTACATCAGGAACCATTTTGCGGACTTTTTCAACGATTTTTGCATAAGTTTCTCTGTCATATCTTCTGTTCATCGCTTTTAATACTGCAGAACTTCCTGATTGCATAGGAATATGGAAATATTCACAAACCTTATCGAGTTCAACAGCTGTTTGAATAAGTTCATCCGTAATATCTGTCGGATATGAGGTTACAAAACGTATTCTGAACTTGCCTTCAAGCTTGTTCAAGTCTTTTAAAAGCTGTGCAAGACGATAAGTTCCATCCTCTAGGTCTTTGCCGTAGCTGTCGACATTCTGCCCCAAAAGAGTAATTTCTTTAAATCCAGCATTCAATGCATCCTGAGCTTCTTTGATAATTATTTCAGGAAGTCTTGAGCGTTCCCTGCCTCTTGTGTAGGGTACAATACAGTATGTGCAGAAATTATTACAGCCTTCAGTAATAGGTATCCATGCATTAACACCCTTAACTCTTTCAATATTGTATTCTTTTGCAAGATTATCTTCTGTTGCATTTGTTTCGGTGCATTCGCATACTCTCTCATCATTATTTATTTTTTTGATAATTTCAGGCAGTGCATAGATTTTGTGAGTGCCAAGAACAAAGTCTACATAAGGGGCGCGTTTAAAAATTTCATTTGCTTTTTGCTGTGCAACGCATCCGCAAAAACCTATTTTAATGTTAGTCCTGTTTTTTAAATTTTCACCTGCTGCCAAGGCGTCTTTTTTCCACTTGCCCCATGTGCCTATTGCGCTGAAAGCTTTGTCTTCCGAAAGCTGGCGTATGGAACATGTGTTAATCATTAAAAGGTCAGCCTGTTTTGGCTCTTTTGTTTCTTCATAACCAAAATGGGAAAGCATTCCAAGCATTCTTTCCGTATCAGATTTGTTCATCTGGCATCCCATAGTTTCAATATAGACTTTTTTCATTTTATAAATTCCTGCTATTTGTATTTCACTGTATAAATTATAATACAAAAATACTTCATATACTTGACTTTTAAGGTTAATGATAATATTCTTTTATATAATGGCTGAAAGGTGTGTATTAAATGGGATTAAGTAGAAAAAATGTTTTAATGTTACTTCAGGAAAGAACTGAAAAATATGCTGACAAAGTTGCATTAGGTATGAAAAACCAATATGGTTGGAGAGAATTCACATATCGCGGAATAGGTTTAATGTCAAGAAAGCTCGCGCATTATTTAATGAATGAATTAAATGTCCAAAAAGGCGACAGGCTTGCAATCCTTTCCGAATCAAAGCCCGAATACGGTGCTTGTGTATTTGCATCTGTTATCTCCGGAATGATAACAGTTCCTTTGGATGTTAAACTCACTAAATATGAACTAAAATCTATTCTTTCCGATTGCGAACCTACGGTTATTATGGTTTCACGCTCGCATATTGAAATGGCTGAGTTTTTAAAACAAGAAATTCCTTCAATTAAAGAAGTTATTTTAATGGATGAGCCTTGCTGCAATATTAAAGAAAAAAGTATTTATCAGCTTCCTGATAATTATGATGACAAATGGAAAGTAAGAAGCTCTAAATCTACTGCGTTCATTATTTATACTTCAGGAACAACAGGAATTGCTAAGGGTGTTGAAATCTCATTTGTAAATATGTTTTCACAGCTGGATGACTTAAAGTACGCGCTTGATATGATTTTGCCTTTCAAAAACATTAATGTGCTTTCAATCCTGCCGATGAACCATTTATTTGAAATGACAGTAGGATTTTCTACATTTTTGAATTTCGGATGCTCTGTATATTACACTCCAAGCTTAAAACCTAAAGATGTTTTGAGTATTATGCGCGAAAAACGTATTCAATTCATGATTGTTGTACCTGCGTTTTTAAAACTTCTAAAAACAGGTATTGAAACAGAGTTAAACAATTCTCCGAAATATGTTCAAATTTTGTTTAATTTGATGTTTGCTGCTGCTAAATTTATTCCGTCATATAGAATTAAAAAACTTATGTTCAGAAAAATTCATAACAAATTCGGCGGAAGATTTATAGGTTGTATTTCAGGCGGTGCTCCGTTAGATGTTTCGGTTGGTGAGTTTTTTGAAAGAATTGGTATAAAAGTTTATCAAGGATACGGATTATCGGAAGTAAGCCCTGTTGCATCAGTTAATGTTGACAGACGCGGTGACATTGCTTCTGTCGGAAGACCATTAAAAAGTTTTGAAGCTAAAGTTGATTCTGAAACAGGCGAGCTTCTTTTGAGAGGTCCTGCTGTAATGAGAGGTTATCATAATCAGCCTGAAATGACTGCAGAAGTAATTGATTCTGATGGATGGCTTCACACGGGTGATATCGCAGAAATTAAAAACGGAGGACATATATACATTACAGGAAGAATTAAAAATATGATTGTTTTATCAGGCGGTAAAAAAGTTTTCCCTGAAGAAGTTGAAGCTGTATTGGAAAAAAGCCCGTTGTTTGCAGAAGTCTGCGTGTTGGGTATCTCCAGAACATTTGGAGTAAAAGACGGTACAGAAGAAATTGCTGCTGTAATTGTTCCTAAAAAAGAAATGATTGAAAAATATAGCGATGAAGAACTTGATAAAGTTATCAGAGCTGAGGTGAAACAATTGTCTACACATCTTACAGCATATAAACGTCCTGTAAATATTGTTGTTACAAAAGAACCTTTACCTAGAACGTCAACAAGAAAGGTTAAACGTAAAGAAGTAAAACAGCTTGTTAATGCATAGAAAGGATGATTAAATGAAAAAGAAAATTTTAATTTTAACTTTAATTCTTGCAGTATCAGGATTTAACGTTCAGTCATTTGCAAAAACAACTCACGGGCGCGACGGCGAAATCAGCGGAAGAAGTGTCGGTGCAGCGGTATGTTCACTTCTTGTATGGCCCGGTATAGGTCAGGCAATTAACAAAAACCCGGCAGAGAAAAATGTTACACACGCTGTTCTCGGTTTGACAGGTGTTTTCAGATTTTGGTCATTTTATGACGCAATAATTGACAGACGCGGCGGTGTATGGAAAAACCGTATATAAGGAATAAAAATGAATAAAATTAATTTATCTTTATTGGTTACTTTTCTTTTACTAACAGTCTCAGGGGCTCAAGTTGTGGCTGATAATCTGCTTTATGCAGAGGCAAAATCAATCGTTGATGCGCCAAAATGGACTGATTTTTGTGAAGCAGGTTACGAAAATGCGAAAATTAACAGAAACAGAGATTTTTTAAATGTTTTCAGTTTTGTTAAATCTGAGAGAATAAAACAAACTTACTGGGCTGAAAGGCGTGAAAGCTTTGAAAAGAGATTGAAATATTGTACATCACTGGATGAGCCTGATAAATCAGTATGTTATACAGAATTAAGAAGTGAAGAAAAGAATAATAATGACTTATATTCACAAAAGCGTAAAGAGCTTCTTTATGAGAGTAACATTAGATTAAACAGCCATTAGTTATAAAAAAAGACCTCAATTATGAGGTCTTTTATATATTGACTATGACAATCAATTAAGCAAAGTATCTTTTTAATAATCCGTCAAATCCTTTACCGTGACGAGCTTCGTCTTTAGCCATTTCGTGAACTGTATCATGAATTGCATCATATCCAAGTTCTTTAGCACGTCTTGCAATAGCTAATTTACCGTCGCAAGCGCCATGTTCAGCTTCTGCACGCATTTCAAGGTTTTTCTTAGTTGAATCTGTAACAACTTCACCAAGTAATTCAGCGAATTTTGCAGCGTGTTCAGCTTCTTCAAATGCATATCTTTTGTAAGCTTCTGCAACTTCAGGATAGCCTTCTCTTTCAGCTACTCTAGCCATTGCCAAATACATACCTACTTCTGTGCATTCTCCGTTAAAGTGAGCTCTTAAGCCTTCCATAATTTCTTTATCTTCTACAACACCGTCGCCTACTTTGTGTTCACAAGCGTAAACTTTTTCACCGCCGCCGATTTCGTTAAATGTAGTTGCTCCGCATAAAGGACATCTTTCTGGAGCTTTATCTGCTTCTGTTGACCAACCGCATACTGTACATACAAATTTTGCCATTTTTGACCACCTTTCTTAACTCAAATGTGATTTTAATATTTTCTACATGACTAATGATACAATATTAATTTTAATTTGTAAAGTAGTAATTATTATTATTTTTTCTGAAAAAGTGTTATTTATAAGAAAAAGACCTCCTATATTCTAGAGGTCAAGGTTGGTTATTTTGGTTATGTTATAGTAATTATGATTGGTTATTCGTTTTGTACATTTTTTATAATTACCCTCAAGATTTATATTTGCCATAACCGTATTAAAAGTTTACAAAACTTTATGTTAATATGTTTATATGCTTGAAAAGTTTAGAAAATTCTTTTTGTCTAAAATCTTGAAGAGAAAGTATTACAGGACTGGTAAATGCAATGCTTGCGGAAAATGCTGCACCCAAATTTATGTAAAACACTACAAGCATGTTATTCAGGATGAAGAAGAATTTAAAAAGCTGCAGTACCTTCATAGGTTTTACACTTACTTAAAGATTATTGGTAAGGATGAAATTGGTTTGGTCTTTGAATGCCAAAATTTAGATTCTGAAACCCATAAATGTAAGATTCACAAAAACCGTCCCGGAATTTGCAGGCGTTATCCTCAGGAAGAATTATTCTCTATGGGAGGAGCATTATCTGATGACTGCGGTTATAAAATGGAACCTATTATATCGTTCAGTGAAGTTTTGGAAAAAGAAATCAAACGATTGAGATAGTATTTAGACTTCTTGATTTATAACCTTTTCTTTTACTCCATTAGCTGTTTGTGCAGATTTGGGGTTCACATATTCAATATTATTAAGTTCAACAATATTAAAATGATTTTCTAAATCTGTTGATGGTTTTTTAGTGAAAGTAAGTTCTGTAATTCCTTTTCTTGTATGAATAACTATGTCTTCTCTTGCTTTTTGCATACCTGAAAGAATTGATGCATCAATGTCAGGTTTGTCGCATACAACTTCTGCAAGTTTGTTTACAGTAAGAATTGTTTTGCCGTTATCATAAGCATAATCATTACCGCCTATAATCCAAGCGGTAAGTTTTTCTTTTGCATTAGATTTTAAATCTTCTATTCTTAGTGCAATATCATCAATAAATTTCTGAACTTTATCTGTTACGGGAACATGTTTTAGAAATCCTGTTTCTTCGTTTCTGACAATTACCATCAAATTTTCAACATCCACAGAAGATGTATAAACTTTTCCGTTTGTCAGATTACATTTATTTCCGGGAGTTAAATGTCTGTATGTCGCATTTGTCACTCTTGAAACTTTATCGTACGCATCAGGTGAAAATAAAATATTTGTTCTGCCTTGAAAACTTACATTGTTCATATAAATTTTACTCCTTTTTCTTGTTAAAAATACGGACAAGAAAAAATTTGCTACTTTCCGGCAATGAAAAATTTAACATTGTCGTTTAAGCTTATTATGTAGAATATAATGAAAGGTTGGTAAATATGAAAAAAATAATAATGCTTTTAAGCTGGTTCATGCTTGCCGCTCCTGTCTTGGCTGTTTGTAGTATTACAGGCGGTGCTTGTTCTGTTGGAGCGCCTTCCAACTGGGAATCTCCGACATTACAGGAAAAAGTTATGCCTAATAACTTGAAAGAAATGGGCAAAACAAATGCGTTTCAGCCTAACTATTTTAAGCCGTATCATAATGAACTTATAAACACAAAAGAAAATCCTACTCCTATCCAAGAGTACAATTCAAACTGTCAATTCGGGGTCTGTCTTCCAGGTGTGGAACCGGGCATGGGCGATATTGTCGAATAAAAATAAAAAAGCGGGCCGGTCACCCGCTTTTTTTGTGCTTACTCCGCTATTGCATCTGTTCTGGAAATATTAATTTTTTGTTTATTTTTTTAAGATTTTTAAAAATCGATGTTATAACATAAATATATTAAAAATGTATGTAATTATCAGTAAAGGAGATAAAAAGTTATGGCAAAGACAATTGGTATTGACTTAGGTACAACAAACTCAGTTGTAGCAGTCATGGAAGGCGGTAAGCCAACCGTTATTGCCAACGCTGAAGGCTCAAGAACAACACCTTCCGTAGTTGGTTTTTCAAAAACAGGTGAAAAATTAGTAGGTCAGCTTGCTAAACGTCAAGCTATTCTTAACCCTGACAAAACTATCGCTTCTATTAAAAGACATATGGGCGAAGATTATAAAGTAAATATCGACGGCAAAGATTATACGCCGCAAGAAATTTCAGCTATGATTTTAAGAAAATTAGCTGATGATGCAAGTTCTTATTTGGGTGAAAAAGTTACTTCTGCAGTAATCACAGTTCCTGCATATTTTAACGATGCTCAAAGACAAGCTACAAAAGATGCAGGTAAAATTGCAGGTTTAGACGTTCTTCGTATCGTTAACGAACCTACTGCAGCAGCTTTGGCTTATGGTCTTGAAAAAGAAAAATCAGAAAAAGTTCTTGTATTCGACTTAGGCGGCGGTACTTTCGATGTATCTATTCTTGAAATCGGTGATGGTGTTCACGAAGTTCTTTCAACATCAGGTGATACTCACTTAGGCGGTGATGACTTCGACCAAAAAATTATGGATTGGATTTGTGATGAATTCAAGAAAGAAAAAGGTATTGATTTAAGAGCTGATAACAGAGCTATGCAGCGTGTTAAAGAAGCTGCTGAAAAAGCTAAATGCGAATTGTCATCAGTTATGGAAACAAACATCAACTTACCGTTTATTACAGCTGATGCAGAAGGTCCTCAACACTTGGATATGAACTTAACAAGAGCTAAGTTTGAAGATTTATGCAGAGATTTGTTAAACAGATGTAAAACTCCTGTTGAAAATGCTTTGAAAGATGCAGGTATTTCTAAATCTGATATCGATGAAGTTGTTTTAGTCGGCGGTTCAACACGTATTCCTGCTGTTCAACAACTTGTAAAAGAATACACTGGTAAAGAACCTAACCAATCAGTTAACCCTGATGAAGTTGTTGCGGTTGGTGCAGCAGTTCAGGCAGGTGTATTGGCAGGTGAAGTTAAAGATATCGTATTATTAGACGTAACTCCTTTGACATTGGGTATTGAAACTCTTGGGGGAGTTATGACACCGCTTGTTCCAAGAAACACTACAATCCCTGTTTCTAAATCACAAGTTTTCTCAACAGCTGAAAATAACCAAACAGCAGTAGATATTCATGTACTTCAAGGTGAAAGACCAATGGCTAAAGATAACAAATCTTTAGGTATGTTCAGACTTGACGGTATTCCGCCTGCAATGAGAGGTTTGCCTCAAATCGAAGTTACATTTGATATTGATGCTAACGGTATTGTAAATGTTTCAGCTAAAGATAAAGCTACTAACAAAGAACAAAAAATTACAATTACAAATTCTTCTAACCTTTCAGAAGCTGATATTGACAAAATGGTTAAAGAAGCCGAAGCAAATTCAGCAGAAGATAAGAAGAAAAAAGAAGAAGCTGAAATTAAAAACAATGCTACAAGTTTAATCGGTTCAGCTGAAAGAATCGAAAAAGATTTTGAAGGCAAAATTGATTCTGCCGATAAAGCAAAATTAGATGAACAAAAAGCAGCGCTTCAAAAAGCTATTGATGAAAACAAACCTGTTGATGAGCTGAAAAAATTATCTGATGAATTGCAGCAAACAATGTTCAGCATTTCTCAAAAAGCTTACGAAGCTGTTCAAAAAGAAGAACAATCAACAGCATCAAGCGATAACGCTTCTTCTGCAGATGAGAAAAAAGAAGGCGGAGATGACGATGTAATTGATGCCGAATATACAAAAGAATAATGATTTTATAATCTAATCACCAAAAGACGGACTTGAGATATCAGGTTCGTCTTTTATTTGTAACGAAATGTAAATGCAAGTTTAAAAATGCCTGAAACCCTGTCATAATCCTTCATAGGATAGGATAGGATAGGATGCGATGCCCGCGTATCAATCTTTTTCCCGATTTTGTTTTTATAGAAATATAGCAAAATAAAGAAAGGATGGTTATTATGGCAATTACGGTTAGAGATTTATTTCAATATGATCCGAATTTTGATCATGCAAAGATTAGACGTTTAACAGGGAAATCAAATTATAAAAAAACTGATAATGTTGATTTATCCAGATTAGCAGCTTTAAATGATAAAGGCTTATCAGTTTTTGTTGCCAAAAAAGAGGGGAAGTCATTTATTAATTCTATACAGAATGATAATATGAAAACTCAAGTAGCTGATGCTGCAGGAATAAAAGATAAAACAAAAAATCAAAATAACGAAAAGGGTAATGTTGCTGCAAATATTCCTATGGATAAAAGTGTTTTTGATATAAAAAAACCGGAGATAGGATAAACATGATTAGTGCAGTTAAAAATCAAAAGTCTAATTACGACAAAGCACAAGAATATTTAAAAAATCAAATTAAGCAGCCTGAAAATTTGGCAGACTTAAAACGTAATGCAAATTTTAAATTGCGGCAGGTTGAACTTGCAAGAGCTCACGGTGATTTGGAAATGGCTTCTATTCTTGCATACGAACATCAACAAATTATTAATGATATTAATAATTATTATAAATAAAATAAAAAAGGCGGTTAATAACAACCGCCTTTTTTATTTTTGCTCGTTCGCGATTAACAGCCTTACACATTCTTGCACTTCTACAAGTCTGTTCCAGCCTCAGCTCACTCGCGCTATATATTAGCTAACTGTAAATAATAATCATTTGCTCTTTCGAATTTATGAGCCGCATTTAACAATCTGCTTTCCTGTAATTGAGGTGCAAGAATTTGAAGTCCGATTGGCATGCCGTCTTTGTCAAATCCGGCAGGAACACTCATTCCCGGGATTCCTGCTAGGTTAGCTGAAATTGTTGCAATATCTGTTAAGTACATTGCAAGAGGATCTGATGATTTTGCGCCGAGTTCAAATGCAGTATTAGGGCATGTCGGTGAAATCAAAATATCAACCTTTTTGAAAGCTTCGATAAAGTCTTGTGTAACAAGAGCTCTCATCTGCTGAGCTTTTTTGTAGTATGCATCATAGTATCCTGATGATAATGCATAAGTACCTAACATTATACGACGTTTAACCTCAGGACCGAAACCTTCTGCTCTGGTTTTTGTATACATTTCCATTAAATTTTTCGCATCAGATGTTCTGTAACCGTATTTTACGCCGTCAAAACGTGCTAAATTTGATGAACATTCGGCAGTTGCTAAGATATAGTAAATTCCTATTGAATGTTTAAGATTAGGAAGTGAAATTTCAACGATTTCTGCGCCTAATTTTTTATAATCTTCAATTGCATTCTGCATAGCTTTAGCAACATCTTCTGACAGACCTTCTGTCATAAGTTCTTTAATAACGCCGATTTTCAAGCCTTTGATATCGTTGTTTAGGTTTGCTGCATAGTGTTCGACAGGCAGGTCAAGAGATGTAGAGTCTTTAGCATCGTGACCTGATATAACTTCAAGAAGATTAGCAGCATCTTCAACAGTTCTTGCAAACGGTCCGATTTGGTCTAAAGACGATGCGAATGCAATAAGTCCGTATCTTGAAACGCGTCCGTAAGTTGGTTTCATTCCGACAATACCGCAGAAAGATGCAGGTAATCTGATAGAGCCGCCTGTGTCAGAACCTAATGCAAGAGTTGCCTCGCAAGCTGATACGGAAGCAGCAGAACCGCCTGATGAACCGCCCGGAACTTTGTTTAAATCCCAAGGGTTATGAACCTTCTTGAATGCTGAGTTTTCATTTGAAGAACCCATTGCAAATTCATCAAGGTTAGCTTTACCAACAATCGGTATCAAATTTCCTAAAAGTTTTTCGGTGATTGTTGCGTTAAAAGGTGAAACAAAGTTTTCCAGAATTTTTGAAGAAGCTGTTGTTTTAGAACCTTTTAAATTCATGTTGTCTTTTAATGCTAGAGGAATACCTGCTAAAAGCGGTAATTCTTCTCCTTTAGCAATTTTTTCATCAACTTTTTTTGCTGTTTCAAGTGCTATATCTTTTGTTAAAGAATTAAATGCGCCGAGTTTTTCATCAAGTTCATCAATTCTGGAAAATGCCGCATTTGTTAATTCAACAGCTGAAATCTCTTTATTTTTAAGGGCTTTGCTTTGTTCTGCCGCCGGTTTTTTTAAAATCTCGTTCATAATTTCTCCTTAGCTTTTTTTCACCCTCTATGCATAATCTCTTTGGATTTTTAAGTCTTGCTAAGAGTGTTTATACGAAAATTTTAAGATAAAAATAACTCTTTAGCAAGTAAGATAAATACATTAAAAGTGTTATGCAAAATGCCTGTAATATGATATAAATATTACGAGGTGGATTTATGGATTATAAAAAAGGTTACATAATATTTTCTGTTATTGCAACTTATGTGCCATTTTTAAAACCGTTTGAAAAATTTGCAAAGAAAGTGTTTAAAGACTAAATTATAATCTCTGCATTTTCTTATTTATCTGCGAGTGAATTCTGTTTGCGCGATAGAGATAATTGGTTAATTTTTCATAATTGGCTTTTGTTTCACCATACGGAACTTTCATTGCTATAAGTTCATCAACGTTTTCATTTATGCTTGTAAGAGTATCAAGAGAATCTCCCAAATCCATTATGGATTTAACTTTTTTAGACATTCTTGCAATAATTTTTCTGGATACAAAACGCGCTAATCTTCTTATCGGAGAAAGTTTTGGTTTCGGTCGTTTTGAAATAATTGTACCTGTTAATTTTTCTGTTATATTTCTTTTTGAATACTCGGATTTTAATTCGGCAATTTCATTTTCAAGCTGTTTGGCTTTGATTTTCAAATCCATTACATCAAGAAGTTTTCCGATTAATTCCGCACCCTTAATTTTCATATTTATTGCATCAAGTGCTTCTTCTTTTTCTGCAATAATACATTCAAGCTGCAATGTTTTATCATCCAAATCTTTGAAAGAATTATCGTTCAAAATATTTAAATCATAATCATTTAATCTCTTTATATTGTTTTGGAACATGTTATTGGTCATTTCAAGTTTCCTAAAAACTGTAAAAAAATTATTTTGTTATTTACCTAAGCTCATAATTTATTTCTTGGATTATTCGGGTACGCATAGCCTAAGCGCTTCACTTTTAAAACCTTAGGGTTTTAATCGTTCCGCAAGGCTATTTGCACTTACGGGCTGGGTTCGCTATGCTCACACGGCGCCCTACCGAAAATCCGCTATTCAATTGTATAAACTTTTTTGTAATATAACAATACACCAATCAATGTAAGAACAATATTCGGCATCCATGCTGCCAAAAACGGTTGTAAAGTTCCTGCTTCACCAAAAGATATGGATAATGCTCTTATTAAATAATATGCAAAAATAATCAGAATACTGAATAAAAATCCTCTGTTATAACGTACTCTCGGAGGCGTAATTGCTAAAGGAACACCGATTAATACAAGTGCAATGGTAGTCAGCGGAAGTGCCAGCTTGTCATAAAGTTCAATATGAATAATATTTTTTTGCTCATCGCTTATCTGATTATGATTAATGTAATGAATTAATTTAGAAAAATTCATTTCTTTTGCTACATTTTTGTTCAATTCTTTTGACATATCAAGACCGAATTTTACGATAAATTTGTCAAACAAAGCTGTGTTTAAAATTTTTCCGTCATTTCCTACTGTATAAACAGCGCCTTTTTCAAAGTCCCATCCTTCAGGTGAAGTTTTTCCTTCATCAGCTTGAAGAATTTGTATAGTACCTTCTTTTGCTGTATCAAGAACCGTAATGTTATGCAAAACTTTATCTTCGCAATATCCTACATAGAAAAGTCTTTTTATACTTCCGCCGTCATTTAGTTCTTTAAATACGAAATTTTGCTTTCCTTCCGGAATATTTTTTTGTCCCAATGCCCATAAAGCCAAATCTTTTGACTGTTTGGTCATAATAGGAACAATGCTTTCATTAATAATGAAACTGCAAACTGACATAACAAGTGCAAATATAAAAATCGGTTTAGCAATTCTGTTTAGTCCTATTCCGCAGGCTCTCATAACAGTAATTTCTGATTTTAAGCTTAAGCCGTTAAGAGTCATTACAGTCGCAAGCAAAACACCCATAGGGATAGTCATTACTATAACTTGAGGCAGGTTTAGTACTATCATCATTAAAGCGACATTAAACGGTATTCCGAATAAAGATATCTGTTTGATTAAAGTAATGAATGTATCAGAAGCGAATATGATGGATGTAAAAACGCAAACACCCATAATAAACATCTCAATAACCTGTCTTAAGATGTATTTGTCCAATAGAGTAACTTTTGGTTGCTGTTCTTTTTCTAAAACTTCTGTCGCCATAATAGTAATGATAGTTTAAACAAAAGTTTTAAGCAAATATTTTAAATAAACGTTAAGGTTGAAAAGTCAATAAAAATAATTTATAATGATAATGTAATTATCGAAAGGAGCAATTATGAGAAAATTTAGTCACATCGGGGGGGGGGCAACCGTTTAAGCTCCTATTGTAAGGCGTTTACTCTCGCTGAGGTATTGGTCACACTCGGGATTATTGGTGTAATTTCCGCTATGACAGTACCGTCATTGATGCAGAATTATCAAAAACAATCTTATGTCACTCAGTTGCATAAAGCTTACAATTTATGTTCACAAGCGGCTTTACAAGTTTTGACAGACAGAAATGCGTTAAGTTTAAAAGAAGCAGGCATAACTTCATTAGATGAAATTGATGTTTTCGTAAAGAGTTATTTTAAGATTGTGCAGGATTGCGGCAAAACAGGAACAAGCTGTTTTGCTGTCGGTGAATATAAAAAGATCGATGGCACTAAGGTAGCACTTTTTGAAACTGAATTATTTAAATATTATGTTCTTGCAGATGGCATGTCTATTGCCTTTTATCCGTCAAGTTATGGTCTTCAGATAAATATGGACATTAACGGTAAAAAAGGTCCGAATATAATTGGGCGTGATACTTTTGCTTTTGTAATATATAATAACGGTGTTGTTGATGATTATGTAGCTGGTAATATAGTGCCTCCATTTACAAAAGAACAGCGTGAGGAAGCATATACAAAGATGTGCATCAGCGCTGAAACAACGAGCTGGTTTGGATGTCTGGGGAAAATTATAAATGACGGCTGGCAGATGACTTATTAAAAGAAAAAAAGACCGATTTTAAATCGGTCTTTATAATTAAAATTTTAATAAAACTTTTAAAACATCTTTTTCTTTGTTTTTTTCAAAAGCTTCGATTGCATCATCGGCTTTATATTTTGCTGAAATAAGCGGTGAAAAATCAATTTTTTCTGATTTCAAAAGTCTTAAAGCTGCTCCGAACTGTCCGCATCTTGAACCTAAAACCGTGATTTCGTCTATTACAATAGGAGCAAGGTTAAATTCTTTTGATGCTGCAACTGTACTTTTTAAAACAAGCACTCCGCGCGGTTTTGTCAGAGCAAGCGAAGTTTCAAAACCTGAAACAGAACCTGTTGCTTCAACTACTACATCATATTTTTTTTCAATTGCAAAATCTTGGAGAAGCGAAGTTTTCACCCCTTGTGCTTTTGCTATATCAAGTTTGTTTTGGTGTTTGCCGACAAGTGTTACATCAAAGTTTTGAGCATTTAGTGTTAATGCTGTAATCAAACCAAGTTTGCCGTCGCCAAGAACAACAACTTTTTCAAAAGGTTTAATATGTAACTGTTCCGTAATTTCACAAGCAGCCGCAAGAGGTTCTACAAATACAGCCTGTTCATCAGTTACGTTATCAGGTACTTCAAAAAGAACTTCTAAAGGCATGGTAAAATATTCTGCAAAACATCCGTCTTTTCTCCAAATTCCTAAGGTGTGTCTGTCAGGGCAGTGGCGATATAATTTTTCAGCACAGTAAGAGCATTCGGGCTTTTTGCATCCGTAGCTTATTTCTGAAACCACGCGTTTGCCCAAAAGGGATTGGTCTTCGTCATTAATCTCTTCAACAATGCCTACTGCTTCATGACCTAAAATTCCTTTGTAGCCCATATATCCTTTGGTAATCTCGTAATCCGTGTTGCAAATTCCTGCAAGAGTTACACGCACCAAAGCTTCACCTTTTTGCGGTACAGGTTTTTTATAATCATTAACTAATTTTAAACCTTCATCAAATACAACAGCTTTCATTTTTTCTCCTTATTTTACATTGATAATTTTAACATAAATATACATGCACTATTATATATGGCAAATTTATGTTTTTTTATGTTTTTATTAAATTAAGGGAAAATTATGGTTCAACAAGTTACAACATCAATACCTGCAGTAAATAATTTTAATTTGCAGACAGCAGAAAATAAGCCTGCTGTTCTTTCGCCTAAGCTTGAGCTTCCCGCAGATTCGGTTGAACTTTCTACTACTAAAAAAGCAGATTATAAAAGTAAAACAAGATTAGCTTTATGGCTTGCAGGAGCAGGGGCTCTGTTGGCAGGTGCGGGAATTTGGCTGTGGACAAGGGGCAGAAATCTCAGAGCCGCAGAAGAAGCAGCAAGGAAAGCATCGGAAGTTGTACCTTCGGAATTAAGAGCGGTAAAGGCACTTGAAAAACATACCCCAAATTTCCCTAAGACTGGAGAAACCGTTACTGTTGCAAAAAACGGGACTAAGCGTATTGACAGATGCGAAGCAGGCATAAATGTTTCCAGATATTATGACAAAAACGGAAAGCTTCACAGAGAAGTTTTATATGATCAAAATAATAATTTATTAGCTTATACCCGCGTTGATAAAAACGGAAAAGTTGTATACGATGTAAAAACTCTTAACGACGGCAATTACCAGATATTAAATAATAAATTTGATAAACAGGGCAGAATTATTGAGATTGCTTCTAATAACGGCATAACAACAAATTTTGATTATTTACCTTTGCTTAACGGAAAGGCTGTTAGTGAAAAAATTTCTAAAAACGGAGAACTTTTGAAAACTACATATCGTACTTACGGAAAAGATGATAAGATTATGTCCGAAAGCATAAGAGATGTAGCGAATAATAAAAAGGTTTATACAACATTTAATGCTAACGGAGTTGAAGAAGTAAAAATATACGACTGTACTTATGAAGTTAATGGTGTAAAACTTGCGGAAAATAACAAAACATTAAAAGAAAGTCATACGGTTATTTATGAAGATGATAAACCTGCAAAAGTTTTAATTAAACCAACAGGCTTTGATGAATATGAAGTTCCGTATGAAAAATATGCTAATCATTATTTCAGAAACTAATCGTCACTTCTGGCAACAACTGTTGCGATTAAGTCGCCGTAGCTGTTCATACTTCCGTCAGTCTGTTCAATAATGTAGTTTAATTCAGGTTTACCTTCAATAGCCTTTTCAGCTTTTTCTATTGCAATATCATAATCTCTTGTTTCTGTAATCAAAGTTCTTGAAAATTCTGAATGATTTTTTTCTGTGTAAACGTGGTACATGTTCTTTACCTCCTTGGAAATATTATCCTCTTTCAATTTTTTCTTTCAATTCCTGAACTTCGTATTTCAGCCTGTTAAGTTCGCATTTTATAGGATCAGGTATTCTGTTATGCATAAGAACGCCGTTTTGGTCTTTAATTTTTCTGTGGACAATTCTTCCTGGAATGCCGACAACTGTTGAATATTCCGGAACATCTTCGACTACAACAGAGCCTGCGCCTACTCTTACATAATCTCCGAGAGTTATGTTTCCAAGAACCTTTGCACCTGCACCGACTATTACACCGTGTCCAAGTGTCGGGTGGCGTTTGCCGTGTTCTTTTCCTGTTCCGCCGAGAGTTACCTGCTGGTAGATTAGAACATCATCGCCTATTACAGTGGTAGCGCCGATTACAACACCTTCACCGTGGTCAATAAAAAATCTTCTGCCGATTTTTGCTGCGGGATGAATTTCTATACCTGTTATAATTCTTGTTATGTAAGATATAATTCGAGGGATTAGAGGAATATGCCATTTATATAATCTATGGGCAAACCTGTATGCTATTAACGCGTGAAGTCCGGGGTAACATAGAATTACCTCCAATATATTATCGGCAGCAGGATCTTTGTCATAGATTACCTGAATGTCTTCTTTTACTTTTCTAATGCCGCGTGCAAGAATTTTAAACATTTTCACCTTTACCAATGTTGTTGGAATCCTCTATCTAAAATAGGAGAAAGGATTAAACCAGTTTTGCAAACTTACGTTTACCTGCTTGTAATACTACGCTGTCATCAAAGTTAAATGTATAAGCCATATCGGTAATTTTTTCACCGTCTGCTTTAACACCGCCGCCTTGAATTAAACGTTTTGCCTCACCTTTACTTGCTGCAAATTTTAACTCAACAAGTACATCAATAATTCCTTTACCGTTCATTCCTGAAACTTCTTCGATATCATCAGGAATTCCTTTGTTGGAAACTATATTAATAAAAGCATCCTTGCCGCGTTGTGCACCATCTTCCCCATGATATTCGGCTGTAACGGTGAACGCTAATTTCATTTTTATGTCACGAGGGTTTACGGAGCCGTCTGCCAATTGTTTATCGATTGCTTCCAGTTCATCTTTTGAGGCATCTGTAAGCAGGCTGAAATATCTTGAAATCATATTGTCAGGAATACTCATTAATTTACCGAACATATCAAATTCCGAATCTGTTAATGAAATACAGTGTTCAGGGTAAGTTTTAGACATTTTTACAACACCGTCAGTACCTTCCAAAAGCGGTAACAACATTACAAGCTGAGGATATTTTTTGCCGTATGCAGCTTGAATATCACGGCCTAAAAGTGTATTAAATCTCTGGTCTGTTCCGCCTAGTTCTATATCAGAATCAATTTCTACGGAATCATAAGCCTGCATTAATGGATAGAAAAATTCATGGATTGCGATAGGTTTACCTTCTGCATAACGTTTTGCAAAATCATCACGTGTCATCATTTGTGCAACTGTCACCTGTGCAGCTAATTTTAACAGGTCTGTAAATGACATTTTATGAAGCCAATCGGCATTGTTTACAACTTCTGCACTGCTTACATCCAAAACTTTGGACATTTGATCAAAATAAGACTGAGCATTTTCTGCAACCTGTTCTTTTGTTAAAGCAGGACGAGTTTCTGATTTTCCTGAAGGATCACCAACCATTGCAGTTGCACCTCCTACAATCAGAACAATTTTATGCCCGAGATTTTGAAATTCTCTTAATTTTCTCATTACAACTGTGTGACCAAGATGTAAATCAGGTCTTGTCGGATCCATACCGAGTTTAACTCTTAATGGTGTATTTGTATCATGAGAATGCTGCAATTTAATAGCTAGTTCTTCAATTCCGCCCGGCAAAACTTCTGCGTTGCGGGTTAAATGTGCTGCCTGTTCTATAAATTCTTGTCTTATTTCTGCCATATCTTTTTCTCCAACTTAATATTCGTTTAAATTAATTATATCATGCGCAAAAAAAATTTTTATGTGTTTTTTATCGGTATGGATAAGATAAATAACGTAAATTTTACAGGTCTTAGAAATATAGGTTCGTGTGAATTTCAAAGACAGCCCAATACAATCTCTAAAAGTATCTCTATGGTGTTGTCAAATGACTTTAACGGTAAAGATTTGTCAGAATTCAAATCAGTAATTGCAAAAGTAACACCTGATTTAGATAAATTCAGAAATAATATTTCTTCGGAAATAGTTAATGTGGAATGCAAATCGAGCGGGTGGCATTTTACGGATGCTTTATATCTCAATGGTGAAGAAGTAAAAGTAAGCGATAAGAACCTTCCGATTTTTACATATATTGCAAAGGTTACCAAAAAAATTACCGGTATGCCCGATAAAAGCTTTGTCGTTAATGAGGACTACAAAGATTTTATTGCTAATGAAAGCTTGGTTTACGGGGTAAGACTGACAGATAGTATTCCTCAAAGTGTAAGCAGATTAAATTTATTTAATCAATTTTTTCAAAAAGATAATGTAAAAAACAGTGCAAAACAGATTAATGATTTTATCCAGAATATAATGAACAAATATTTTGAGGTGGTGTAATTATGAATAATATATCATTTACGGGATTTAAAAATTTAAGTTATGCAAAGGATTTGTATGGAAGTAAAAGCCCAAATTGTATTATTCAGCGTTTTATGAATGTTGAACTTACAAATGATGCTTCAGGTCAGGATTTGGAGATGCTCAAAAACCTGATTAAGAAATATAAAACAGAACGAAACTTTGATTTAACAAATCCGTTAAACCCGAATTTTGTTAATATATTTTATTTCAATGCAAAAGAGATGGGTAAAAAGGCGTTCTCTTTTAACGGAATTGTATTGCCAAAAAATAAGGTTACTATGCCCATATATGATTTTATTGCTCGTCTGACAAACAAAATTGCAGGTACGCCAAACGAACTTTTGCCTGTTGAAGAATCTTACATTAAATCTAAAGAAGCACCTTTTGCTCTCTTGATAAAAGAGCATATTACAACTCATGTTGATGATGTTATTAACTTTAATTACAACGATTTGCATAATCAGGATTGGGCTAAAAAAGGGGCTTCAAACATAAACAAAGGTATTCATGCTGCAATGACAAAATATTTTAATGTTTCTGAGGAAAAGGTGCTGAGATGAACAGTAACATAAGTTTTAGCGGCATTAAAAATATGAGTTATAATTTTGACAAAACAATTGACCTGAGTGACAGAGTGACACGTGAAAGATGGTTAAGCGTTGAGCTTACTGGACATGATTTGCATAAATTCAAACGGGCTTTAAAAAGAAGCAGATTGGATAAAAAAGATTATGCCAACCCTATTCAGAAAAATTTCTTAAATATTAACACTTTTTCTATTCCGGGTGAGGACTGTATTGCTATAAATAATAATATTTTAGAGGTAAACGATGATACGCTTCCTATGTTTACAGAAATCGCAAGAATTACGCGAAAAATTTTCAAAAAAGAAAAAAATGATTTTATAGTCGATGAAAATTATTTAAATTCAAAAGCCTTTAACAGGGCGCTTTTAATGGATGTTGAAGTTGATGATTTAATTGCTACTAAATTACATATGCCTGAAAGCGTTAAAAAGGGTACGAAAAATATAAATATTGTAATTCAACGAATTATGGAAAGATATTTTGCAGAATAAAAGAAGACCGGATTTAATCCGGTCTTGATATTTTTATGATGACAATTGAGTGTACTCATTTCTCAGTTCGCTAATCTGTGAATTATAGTACTCGAGCCAGGTTGTGTTTTCATCTTTTAATGACGGCTCTGCAATTGCCCTTATTCTTTTTCTGTCGAGCTCATCTAATTCTGCCTGAATTTCGTTTAAGCGAATTGCATTTTGAATTGTAAGCTGTTTTGCCTGTGCTTCTTCTTCACTTAATTTTACCCATTTATTATCAATAAATGAATATTCATTTTCATAAACAGCTATTACACTGTTTTCGTAAGGGATAATTATTTTGCCGTCACATTGTGCGTCAAGTAAGTCACTCCAATATTTGTCCGTAATTTCTATTGCATTTTCAAATTGTTCTTCATAAAATCCATAGTCTTTATTGTTTTTTGTTCCGTAATATTTCATAATTTTCTCCTGTCTAATATCCAATTGCTACCCAATAAATACAGTTGCAAATGCCGCCTGTGGCAATACTAAAACCTGTCAGTGAATTTGACGTAAAGCCGGTATCACTTCTTTCATGGCTTACACCAAAACCGTTCTTCATAAATACAGGTGATGCAACAGATGGAAAGGCGATAGGGTAAGTTACTGAAGTTGATGTTGTTGTTCCCCACTGAAAAATCATGTTATTTGCAATTTTTAAATAGCCGTTTAAAGACCTTTTAAAGTTGCCGTTTAAAGAAGCCCAAGCTGTCCATACGGAGTCAATAAAATTTCTTGTATAAATTTGTGCGTTTGTACCTTCACAAAACCATATTTGTTTTATACAAGAATCAATGTCACCTGTGACAACAAGCATTCCGGCTGTTCCTGAGGGAATATTTTCAGGAGTATAGGCAGATGTAAAAATATATGTGCCTTTAGTTTTGTAAGTATTTAAATTGGTATTTGAATTAGTTACCGTATGGTCTGTTATCAGTTCTGTTTTATCTGCTTTTTTATCAACAACTTCACGTAATTCTTCAAGATCACTTGTTGCTGATGATTTGTTTTGTTCTATATAATTAGCCAAAGATATGAAGTTTTCGTTTACTTCACCGGCTTTTGCCTTTGTTCCCGGAACAAAGGAATGAGGTATCATAGAATTAGTCATAAAATTCCTTTCTGACTAATTTGATGATATGTAATTGGGGCGTTTGAATAACTAATTATACCACGTGTTTGCAAATTCCGTCAATGTTGTGCTAGAATTTCGCTATGGCTATCGGTGTTGATATAGAAGATATAGTTAGATTTAAAAACAAATCGGAAGAATTTATTCAGAGAATTTTTACTGCCGTAGAGATAGATTATTGCCAAAAATTTTCAAAACCTGAAAGTCATTATGCAGCACGTTTTTGCGCAAAGGAAGCTGTTATAAAAGCACTTACGGCTCTTAAGATTACTAACGTGACTTACAATGAAATAGAAGTTTTTCATAATTCAGATAAATGTCCGCAGGTAAAAATTTTAAAAGACTTAAATCGAAACCTTAAGTTTAATTTAAGTCTTTCACACGACAGGTCAAAAGCCATAGCATTCGTTACTGTTGAAGAACAATAGCTTTGCTTTTTTCATAAGAACCCAAGTATCTTATAAATGTTGTGTTCTCACGGATTTCTTGAATTGTCTTTAAAATGTTGCCGCTTCCTATGTGACCGTCAAAGTTTACAATGAATATGTACTCGCCGAACTTTTGTTTTGACGGACGGGATGCAATATAGGAAAGATTAATGCTGTTATTCATAAATATTTCCAAAACTTTCAACAATGCACCGGGTTTATTTTCTGTTGAGAATGCAAGTGATGTTTTATCATTTCCTGTTGTTTTTGTTTCAAAATTTCCGATTAAAACAAATCGGGTTTGGTTAGTTTTGTCATCATTTATATTCTTTTTTAAAATGTTTAAATTATATGTTTCTGCTGTTTTTTCGCTTCCTATTGCAGCATATGTGAGGTTATAATTTTGAAGATTTCTTGCGGCTTCTGCTGTGCTTGAAGCTTCTATAATATTAACGTTAAAAGGCATTTCATTATGAATGAAATCCTGACATTGAGCCAATGCCTGAGGGTGAGAAATAATTCCCGTAATTGAGGAAAATTCTGTGGTTCTTGCAAGCAGGCAGTGATTAATTGGCATAAAAAATTCAGAAAGAATGTTTACATTTGAATTTTTAGTAAACATAAGATTGTCAAGAGATTCTCTGACTGTTCCTTCAATAGAATTTTCAACAGGAAGAACACCTAAAGCATCAGGATTGTCATCAACGTATTCAACTACCTGTCTTATAGTTTGAAGCGGTGTCGGATATGCATTGATATTAAACTTTTTAGCGAAATAATCTTTTGCCATTTCACTGAATGATGCTTGAGGTCCGAGATATGCTATTGTTTTTACTGTTTCTAAATTAATCATTTGCGCTTACTCCATATTTTGTATTATGATTATAACAAAGACATTTTAGCGAGGCAAATTTTTATGACGGATATTAAGTTTGGTACTGACGGCTGGAGAGCTGTGGTTGGAAAAGAGTTCAACAAAGAAAATGTTGAAACGGTTACAAAAGCAATAGGCAAATATGTTTTTGACAATTTCGGATTAGATAAAAAAATTATTGTCGGCTATGATCCGAGAAATATGGCAGAAGAATTTGCTTTACAAACAGCAGAACAGCTTGCAGGTTACGGATTTAATGTTCTAATCAGTGATAAAGTGCTTCCTACTCCTGTATTGGCTTATAGTGCAAAACATTTGAATGCGTGTGCTGTTATGTTCACGGCTTCTCATAATCCGCCCGAATATTTGGGGATAAAATTCATTCCTGATTATGCAGGTCCCGCAACTTCCGAAATTACGGATGAACTTATGTATAACTTAAACGTGCCTTTTAAATCAAAAGGTAACGGCTCTGTTGCAAAATATAATTTTAAGCCTGATTATTTTGCACATATTGAAAAGCTTATTGATATAAATAAAATTAAGGAGCTTGATAAAAATATAATATTTGACGGGCTTTACGCTGCAAGCATCGGATATTTCGATAAGCTGCTGGAAAGTCATAAAATTAAGTTTGACAGTCTTCACATGTTCCATGACGTGAATTTCGGCGGCGGGATGCCTGAACCCAAACCTAAATTTTTAAAAGAATTAATCGAAAAAGTTAAATCAACACATAATTCTGTGGGATTTGCAAATGACGGCGACTCTGACAGATTTGGCGTGATAAATGAAAACGGAGAATATGTTTCCCCGAACGAAATTATTGCAATCCTTTTAATTCACTTGAAAAAACATAAAGGTTACTCAGGTCCGCTTGTGAAAACCGTAGGGGCAAGTCTTCTGTTAAATAAAACAGCTGAAAAACTCGGTGTTGAAGTAATTGAAACAGCAGTAGGATTTAAACACGTCGGCGAGGCAATGAGAAAATATGACCCGATTATAGGCGGGGAAGAATCAGGCGGTTTAAGTATCAAAGGTCATATTCCGGAAAAAGACGGAATTCTTGCAAACCTTCTTGTTTTGGAAGCTATGGCTTATGAAAATAAATCTCTTGTTCAGCTTCAAAAAGACTTATATGATTTTATCGGATGCAGATTTTATAATGACAGAATTGATAAACATCTTGCAAATACAGATGAAATTAAACCTGTTTTGCAAGATTATAAAAATAAAACTTCAATCGGAGATTTTAATGTTAAAGACATTGATACAAAAGACGGTGTTAAGCTTTACTTTGATGACAATTCAAGCTGGATGCTCGTAAGACCCAGTGGAACAGAGCCGCTTTTAAGAATTTATTTTGAAAGCGACAGCTTGGAAAAGTTGGAAAGATTAATAGCTCAAATCAAATAGTTTTTTCAATTACATTCCGAAAAATATTTTGTCTAATGCCTTTAGAAATTTTGAACGTTTGGCATTGTTCATATCATTTTGAAACTCTAAAGCATCTATTTGAGAACCGATTTCTCTGTAAGTTCCTGACAAAAATGCTTGTTGTCTGTCTTTTTCTGTCGGATATTGTTCGCGCATTTTAATAAGTTCGCCGTTATCAAAGAATTTAGCTCCGCAGTTGTAGCATTCGTCAATTGTAATTTCTTTTTTGATGCTTACATTATTTTTTACCATATTATTTCCGCACAAAGGGCAAACTCGTGTTTGACTTTCGTCAACTTTTTCAAATGTTTTGCCTTCAAGCTCTTTTTTCAAGTCCTCAATACTTTCTGATTGTTCATCGAATTTTTTTAATTCTCTGCCGTCAAAAAATATTCCGCCGCATCCGTCAAGACAAACATCTAAATTGACACCGGCAGAAGGCATAAAAACTTTTTGCATGTCTTTTCCGCAAGCAGGACATTTAATATATTCTAAAGTATCTTCCATAAATAAAACTCCTTTTTTTTAGATTATATATTAATATTTTATTATTAAAAAACCTCCTTTTAAAGGAGGTTTTAGTTGTTAATTTTCTGAGCTTTCGGAAAGGTTTTTGAGGATGGTATAAGATGCATCCCAGCCGTTAAGACCTCCGGTAGCTTTGTATTTAGCAATTTGTTTTGCTCTTTCTTTTTTTAATTTAGCCTGTTCTTTTTGAAATTTTGCAAGTTTAGATTTGTTGGAATTTCTTTCATCAATAGTCGGCTGAATGTATGCTAAGAAATTTTTGTACTCCTTACAGTTGTAACCTGCTTTAACCTTTGAGGGGTAGTTGTAAGAAAGATAATCATAGATATACATTGAACGTTTAAAGTTGTTTGGCTGGCTTTTTAAAATATCAACTGTTGAACCCGGCATTTTGCCTAAAACAACAATCATTGCAAGCGGGTTATATCCTGCCTGAATCATTAAATCTACACCTGTAATATCAGCGTTCATCTGGTCTTTAGCTGACATATTGTTTAAGGTTAATTCATTAGCAACAAGTGCAGTGTTTTCTAAGTTTGTATCAACAAAGTTTCCTGCTATTGCAGATGTAATGTTTGATACAAGTTTTTTCTTAGATGCATTTGCATTAATAATCACACCGATTTCCTGAGCAATTACCGCTGCAACTTCATTATCGTTTCCTGTGTAACCCAAATCGGTTTTCTGTACATATATTTCATCATTGGTATTTGAAGTACTGTTTGTCACAGCTGTTTCAGTTACAACAAATTTAGTTGTTGAAGGAAGATTGTTTTTAGACAATATCTGTTTTCCTACTGTCGGAGTTCTGTCAACAGCGCTCCAAGTTGCTGCAAGTGCAGGCATTGCAAGTGTTCCTGCCAAAATCAATGATAACAAGATTTTTTTCATTTATTTTCCTCCTTAATCAGTAAATCTGTATTTAATTAATGCTATTATTGCATGAATTCCATCGCGCCAGGTAATTTTTTTACCTTCCGCAAATTCTCTGCCATAGTATGAAACAGGCAGTTCATAAAGTCTTGCCCCTCTTTTTAATACTTTAGCAGTAATTTCAGGTTCAAAATCAAATCTGTCGGATTTTATTTGAATTCCTTTTATAAAATCTGCTCTGAATGCTTTGTAGCAAGTTTCCATATCTGTTAAAGTTGAGCCGTAGAGTATGTTTGTCAACAATGACAGAAACTTGTTGCCCAAAAGGTGATGGAACATAAAAGAACGTGACGGTTTACCGCCTGAAAGTCTTGAACCGTATGCGACATCGGCTTTGCCTTCAACTATTAACTTAATCAAAGGTTCGTAATCAACAGGATCATATTCCAAATCAGCATCCTGAATAACAATGATATCACCCGTTGCTTCTCCAAAGCCTGTTCTGAGCGCGGCGCCTTTACCTTGATTGTAATCGTGGTAAATTACTTTATAAGGATATTTTGAATATAAATCTCTTGTACCGTCTGTTGAGTAATCATCAATTAAAATGATTTCTTTTTCAAGTCCGCAAAAACTCGCTTTTTCAACCTTATCCAAAATCTTATCAAGTGTTCCGACCTCATTGAAAACAGGAATAAGTATTGTAATCTTTTTCATTTAATATAAGCTCCCGTATAAAATATTTGTATTATTCTCAAAAATATTGTACAATAAAAATGTACAGTTGTAAAATGTATGAGTATTTATTGGATTAAGAAAAGGCAGAATATGGTTCAGTGTGCAGCAGATAGTATTAAAAAAGGGCTTGATATATTAGAAAGCAAGGATTATGAAAGTGCAATAAGTTTTTTTACGGATTTGCAGAAGACTTTTAGTGAAGAAAAATCGGAAGCCGATATTTCTATTGCTTTAAGCCTTTTGGGGCTGTCAAAATATTTATTTGACAGAAATAATTACAGAGAAACATTGAGAACTCTCAATGATGCTCAATATATGGCTGAATATACCAAAAATTCAACAGCCAAAATCGTCAACGAATACGCGCTTGGTACGGTTGAATTTGGTGAAGGGTCTAAAGAAACTGCTCTTTTGCATTATGAAAATGCTAAAAACGCATCGATGATTTCAGGCGATGAACTTTCAATTGTCGGATATGTTTTGACACGTATTAAACAAATTAAGGAGGGCTTGGATTTTACTTTGCCCGTAAAAAGTGATCCTCTTGTTTCACTTGTTAAAATCGGACGTTCAATCAGTGCTGTAACTGATATTGATATCCTTTTAAAGGTTATTGCTGAAGAAACTAAAATTGCTATTCAGGCTGACAGGTGTACAGTATTTCTGCTTGATAAAGAAAAAAACGAACTATGGAGCAAAGTAGCCTTAGGTATGGACAGCCGGGAAATAAGATTCCCTGCTGATAAAGGTCTTGCAGGATATGTTGTTAAAACAGGCGAGCCTTTAAATATTCCTGATGCTTACAATGACGAGAGATTTAATCCTGATGTTGATAAAGAAACAGGCTATAAAACAAAAACAATCCTATGCCTGCCTATTAAAAACAACAATCAGGAAATTATCGGTGCATTTCAGGTTTTAAACAAAAAAGAAGGTGTGTTTACAAAAGGTGATGAGGATTTGCTTGTTGCAATAGGCGGCAGTGCTTCAATCGCTCTTGAAAACGCACAGCTTTTTGAACAGCAAAAAGAACTATATAAAGAGCAAAAAGAACTTTTTGAATGCTTTATTAATACTCTTGCAACCTCAATCGATGCCCGTGACAAGATTACTGCAGGTCATTCAAGCAGAGTTAAGCTGTATTCCATGCTTCTTGTTGATGAGCTCGGATGTGACGAGAAATTTAAAGAGCTTATTGAAAAAGCAGCAACGCTTCATGATATAGGTAAAATTGGCATCAGAGATTCTGTTCTTCAAAAGGAAGGAAAGCTTACAGATGAAGAATACAAGCACATTCAGGAACACGTTCAAATTACTCACAATATTTTGGATAAAATCTATGTATCTGATGATTTTAAATTAATTACCGAGATAGCCTGCTCACACCATGAAAAATATGACGGCTCTGGTTATTACAGGCATCTGAAAGGGGAGGAAATCCCGTACGGCGGAAGAATTCTTGCTGTGGCTGATGTTTTTGATGCTATTACATCAAAACGTCATTATCGTGATAAAATGCCTATTCAAAACGTTATTGATATTTTAATAAGCGGTAAAGATAAACATTTTGACGGAAATCTTGTAGATGTTTTCTTGAAAATATCAGCCGATAAAGTGGTCCGTGTGTTCTTGACAGAAAACCACCATTGTTTTAAAGATGAAGATAGGGAAATGTTAAGTCATTACAATCTCAGAGATATATGTAATTTCATAAATGATGAAAATGCAACAGATGAGCAAAAAAATATTGCGGAATTGTTTAATTTTTATTATTCTGGGAATGTAGTTAATAGAGAGGGTCTGTAGTTATTTAATGCGAAATTTGCTTACAATAGTTGTTATAGGTGCATTTACCGTAAGTCCTGCTTTTGCAGAAGGGCTTTATGACAGTATTCAGCCTGCAAATCCTATAGAAGTGCAGACAGAGCCTGTCAGCACGTTTGCTATGCCTCCGAAGAAAGCTACACTTACTCATAATGATATTCATAACCAATATTTAATTGCTTATGACAGATTTATGCAATGTAACGTTAAATCTTCATATATGGACTTCAAAATCCTGATTGATACTATGGTTCCTAATGACTATGCATATATGCAGCTTGCTGAAAAAATGGCGGATATAGGCTTCTTTAATCTTTCTGATTTGGCTGCAAACAAGATTGATGACAGAAATTTATCGGATTTTCTTGTCGATGACGTTAAAAGCTTTTACTTCCCTGCAAGGAAATTGAAAATTGATGATGAAGTTTATCTTGGCGAAGTTTATTCAAATATTGTTTTCAATGACCAAAGCCGTGAAGCAACTTCAGAACTGGTGAAAAATGTCAATCTTATAGCAAATTCTGATTATGCAAATTATGTTGCGGCTTTAGGCTATTTAAAATCAAACGACATTTTAAATGCAGATAAATATATTGATTCGGCAATAAAGATGAATCCGCAGAATTTAAATTACAAAAAGTTAAAAGCAGAAATTCAGGCTCAGGGCAAGAAACCGCAAAATGCTTTGAAAACTGTTGCTTTTATAAAATCCCAAAAGCTTTATACTGCTGATTTTACAAGAAAAGTAAGCTCTCTGGAACAATATGTTTTATATAAAACAAAGAAAAATGAATCTCAAAAGATGTACCATTTGGGTTACTACTATTATTATGAAAACGAGCTTGCAAAATCAATAAGAACTTTACAGGGTGCAACATCTTCCAAAAGAAGCCATAATAAAGATGTTTATGCTTTAATGTCACGTGTTTATTATGATATGAATGACTTGGAAAAAGCACAGGATACAGCTCAGAAAGCTTATAAAATTGATCGCAATAATCCCACAGCTCTGCTGGTTTTAGGTGATTTAAATTACAGAAAACATGATTATAAAACAGCATTAAAGTATTACAAAGACGCAGAGGCTAATGACAGAACTTCTTCAATCTGCCCTATTAAGGTTGCTCAGACTTATGAACAATTAGGTAAGGAGAAAAAAGCCTACGAACTTTATGAAAAAATATTGAAAACATATACAGATGCATATGTTGCTTATTACAAAATTGCATTAAAAGATAAAACCAGAGAAGAAACATATCTTAAAAAAGCTATTGCCGTAAATATGTATTTTAAGGATGCATGGATAGATTTAGCGCGTGTTGAAATCCAACGCCAAAACTTTATTGAAGCAAAAAAATATTTAGGTGTGGCAAATTATATTGACGAAAATGATTTTAGATATTATTATTATCAAGGACTGATTGCAAAAAATCAGGGATTAAAACAAGATGCTGCTTACAACTTCAAGAAGACATTGCTGTTAAATCCAAACTACCAGCCGGCGAAAGAGGAATTGAACTTATGAAACAAAATATTTTAATCGTAGAAGACCATGAATTAACAAGATTCGGACTCAAAACAACATTTGAGGGTGTTGATTACGTTGAAAATATTTATGAGGCAGATTCCGCAGAAGCAGCTATTGAAATTTTTAATAACAATAATATTGATTTAATAATTATGGATTTGGGCTTGCCTAACATGAACGGTATTGAGGCTACCCAGAAAATACGTTCGTCAAATAAAGACGTTAAAATTATTATATTAACATCTCATAACGACGAAAAAGAAGTTCTTAACAGTTTAAAAGCAGGAGCAAATGCTTATTGCTCAAAAGAAATTAATCCCCAACGATTAATCACTGTTGTACAATCCGTAGCAGACGGTGCAGCATGGTTTGATCCGAGCATTGCACATATTGTGTTAAAAGCCAGTGCAAGTTCTCCAACATTTGATAATGACGATAACAGAAAAAATTACGATTTAACCTCGCGTGAAGCTCAAATATTAAAACTTATGACAGAAGGATACAGCAATATGGAAATTGCACAAATTCTTGTTATAAGTATTAATACAACCAAAGCACACGTTGCAAATATTTTGCAGAAATTAGAAGTTGATGACAGGCTTCAGGCTGCATTAAAAGCACTTAAACATAAGATAGTTTAAAATTTCAAAAAGGAATCTAAAAATGTCGGAACTGACAAAAATTTTATTAGTAGACGACAATTCTAAATATTTGAAAGACGCTCTGCCCTTTTACGGGTATGAAGTGCAGACTGCCTGTGACGGAGTTCAGGCACTGAAAGAGCTTGCTAAAAAAGATAACAAATTTGACCTTGTGCTACTTGATGTTATGATGCCTAATATGAACGGGTGGGAAACTTTAAAATCTATACGTTCAAATGAAGATACAAAACATTTGCCTGTTATAATGCTTACTGCAGTTAATGAAGAACAGAAAATGGTTTCCGGTTTGAAAATCGGGGCAGATGACTATATTGTCAAACCGTTTATCTTACCTAATCTTTTAGCAAGAATTGAAGCAGTATTAAGACGTTCTAGCTGGCAGAAAGAATCTTCTAAACCCCTTGAAAAAGCTAATTTAGAAGTTTTGACCTCAAGAGAGAAAGATGTTTTGCAAATGGCTGCAAAAGGTGCTTCCAATAAAGAAATAGCTGAAAAACTGGTAGTAAAAGAAGTAACGGTAAAAACACATCTCAACAGTATTTTTAAAAAGTTGAAGGTGGCTAACAGAACACAAGCAGTGCTTTTAGCAATGCAAGCAGATTTAATAAACAATTAAGGAGAACTAAATGATAGACTATACTAAAGAAGAATTAATTGAATTATTGAGGAAAAATCCTGAGAGATTTAATGAATGGAAAATCGAGCAGGAAGAAGTAGATTTGTCGGAAGTCGATTTTTCAGCTATTAATCTTGCTGAAATTGATTTTTCTGATGTAGATTTAAATTCAAGTTCTTTTGCGGATTGCAGCTTGTCATTTGTGAATTTTACAAATGCGGATTTGACATCTGTTGACTTTACAAGAGCTAGAATTATTGAATCGGATTTTACTGAGGCACTTTTAACAGGTGCAGATTGCAGTTATGCTGAAATGACTTATTGTAATTTCTCAGATACAGATATGGCAGGATGTATTCTATCGGAAACTGATTTGAGTAATTCTGATTTAACGGCAGCTTTAAATCTTAATGCTGCAAGATATGATGAAGATACAATTTGGCCTGATGATGATATGCTTCCTGAAGATTTTGACGGTGCAAGCCATAAAGATTTGTCTGCATTGCAGGATGATGAAGATGAAGCGGTTTCATCTGACTGGTAAATTATAACAATCTTGAAAGTTCTAAAACAGTTTGTTATAATATATAAGCAAACTGTTTTTTATAAATTTGAAAGGAGCACCAGCGTAGTCGCTGGACCCGCGACATTGGGTTATGCATAAATATTATAAATAAATGAAAGGAGTAAAAATGAAAAGATTAGATTTATTCGGGGGGGGGGCAACCGTTTAAGCTCCAACCGTAAGGGATTTACTCTTGCTGAGGTTTTGGTCACACTCGGTATTATTGGTGTAGTAGCCGCCTTGACACTTCCTTCATTAATATCCCATAACAAAACCGTTGAATCTGTTGAACGGTTGAAAAAGGCTTATTCGGTTTTAAACCAGGCTTATAAAATGGCAGAGCTTCATTATGGAGAAATCGAGAATTGGGATTGGAATTTATCCAGTAAAGACTTTTTCAATAAATATTTCATACCATATCTTAATGCCGTTAAAAATTGTGAAAATAATGAAGGGTGCTGGTCTGATGATGGTGTAATATATTTACTTAACGGCAATCCAAGCGAAATTATAAAAAGCAATCAATATGCAAAAGCAGAAATTGCTGACGGAACATTTATAGCTATTACAAATCAGCAAGAGCATGCACATTTTTATGTAGATACAAACGGTTCACGACGCCCAAATACAAATGGAAAAGATATTTTTATTATAACACTCACGCCAAAAGCTTTTATTGATTATGCGCATAAAGTAGACCATAAGGGATTGTGGATGTTTGGAACAGGTTTGTCGGAAAATCAGCTGAAAGCAAACTGTAAAGCAGGTGGTAACGGTGCATTTTGTCCTGCATATCTATACTCTAACAGCTGGATTATACCAAAGGATTATCCGCGTTATTAACAATATAAATTCTTGACTTGCCCTCTTGAGCGCATACAATAGACTTGTATATAACCGAAGGGAGTATAGAAAATGTTGGATCGTATACAAGTTACACATGAAGTAGAACAAATGTGTTGCGTCAAAAGAGGCGTAAAAGGTGAACCGGCTCCTATTCCTCAAGAAGGAGACTGGACAAAAGTTAAAGAAATTAAAGAAATTTCAGGTTTAACTCACGGATGCGGATGCTGTGCACCGCAACAAGGTACTTGTAAATTAACTCTTAATGTTAAAGACGGTATCATTCAAGAAGCTTTAGTTGAAACTTTAGGCTGCTCAGGCATGACTCACTCAGCTGCTATGGCTGGTGAAATCCTTCCCGGCAAAACTATTTTGGAAGCACTTAACACAGACTTGGTTTGTGATGCTATTAACGTTGCAATGAGAGAATTATTCTTGCAAATCGTTTACGGCAGAACTCAAACTGCTTTCTCTGAAAACGGTCTTCCGGTAGGGGCAGGTCTTGAAGATTTAGGAAAAGGCTTACGTTCACAAGTAGGTACTATTTTCTCAACTAAGCAAAAAGGACCAAGATACCTTGAAGTTGCTGAAGGATACGTTTTAGAACTCGGCTTGGATAAAAACAACGAAGTTATCGGATACAAATTCGTTAATCTTGGTAAAATGATGGAAGCTGTTAAAAAAGGTGTTGACGTATCAGAAGCTTTAGAAAAAAATATCGGTACTTACGGCAGATTTGCTGATGCTGTTAAGAAGATAGACCCAAGAGTAGAATAGAGGATATTTGGTAGGGCACGTGTGAGGTGAAACCAGCCCAGCTCGTAAGTTGGAGCAAAACTACGCTTTTGCGACAGCCCGAATAATCCGATAAAAAAGAATTACTTAAATTAAGAGGAAATAAAAATGACAGTAAAATTTGAAGGACAAGACAGACGTCAAGCAAAATTAAATAAAGTTCTTCCTGAATACGGCTTCAAATCTTTAGAAGAAGCTCGTGAACTTTGTTTATCAAACGGTATTGACGTTGATGCTATTGTTAAAGGAATTCAGCCTATCGCGTTTGAAAACGCTGTATGGGCTTATACATTAGGTGCTGCTATTGCACTTAAAAAACAAGCTAAAGATGCTGCTGAAGCTGCAAGCTTAATCGGTGAAGGTTTACAAGCATTTTGTATTCCTGGTTCAGTAGGTGATACAAGAAAAGTAGGTCTTGGTCACGGTAATTTGGCAGCTATGCTTTTAAGAGAAGAAACTCAATGTTTCTGTTTCTTAGCTGGTCACGAATCTTTCGCAGCTGCTGAAGGTGCTATCGGTATCGCAAGAAACGCTAACAAAGTTAGAAAAAATCCTTTAAGAGTTATCTTAAACGGTTTAGGCAAAGATGCTGCTTATGTAATCTCAAGAATTAACGGATTTACTTCTGTTGAAACTAAATATGATTACAAAACAGGCGAATTAAAAATCGTTAAAGAAACACCATTCTCAGACGGTGAAAGAGCAAAAGTTAAATGCTACGGTGCTGATGATGTATCAGAAGGCGTTGCGATTATGGTTCACGAAGGCGTTGATGTTTCTATTACAGGTAACTCAACTAACCCTACTCGTTTCCAACACCCTGTAGCAGGTACTTACAAAAAATGGTGTTTTGAAAACGATAGAAAATACTTCTCAGTAGCATCAGGCGGCGGTACAGGAAGAACATTGCACCCTGATAACGTTGCTGCTGGTCCGGCTTCTTACGGTATGACAGATACTATGGGAAGAATGCACGGTGATGCTCAATTTGCAGGTTCATCATCAGTTCCTGCTCACGTAGAAATGATGGGTATTATTGGTATGGGCAACAACCCTATGGTAGGTGCAACTGTTGCAGTTGCAGTTGCAGTAGACGGTGCTCTTCGCAAATAAGTGCCAGGCATGTAGTCCTGTTACGATTACAGTGATGTCAGCAGAATTACATAAAATCGTTAAAAAGACCTCTAAACTAGAGGTCTTTTTTTGTTTTAAAGATTTTTGATTGCGCGTTCAAGAGCTTCGGTTTCTGTTATTCCGTTTTCTTCAGCATAGGTCTTTAATTTGTTTATTAAGTCTTCATTTAAACGTCTGTTAAAAGGTATTTTCGGATTTTCGCATTTTCTTCCTGCACCTTCTCTTTTACCGCCCCATTTGCCTTTTCCGTGACAACCGCCTTCTTTGCCATGACAATGATGTCCTTCTGTGTGTTCTTGACAGTGTTCTTCGCCGTTGTGATTGCAATGACCGTGATTATGACCGCAATGATGTTCGTGATTACATTCGTGCATTTTTCTCTCCTTTCTATATCTATTATAACTCTCAAACTTGATTTTGTCAATACATAATCAAATGCAAATTTGTTGAAATATACCCAAAATATGTTATAATGTATTAAAGCAGTGCATCTGCTTAAATTTTGGTCAACAAATGAAAGGAGCACCAGCGTAGCCGCTGGATTCGCGACTTTGGGTTATGCATAAATGTATAAAATTATTGAAAGGAGCAATTATGAGAAAATTTAGTCACATCTTCGGGGGGGGGGCACTCTAACTGCTCCTGCATTTACTCTCGCTGAGGTTTTGGTCACACTCGGTATTATTGGTGTAGTTTCTGCAATGACAATACCCTCTTTAATGCAAAATCATCAAAAGAAAACTTATATTATGCAGCTGCATAAGGTTTATAATGAAGTTCAACAAGCATTTTTAAGGGTTATGACCGATAAAAATGCCCTAAATCTTTCGGAGGCGGGGTTCTCTTCTCAGACTGAAGTCAATCAATTTTTAAAAGACTATTTCAGGACTGTCACAATATGTAATAAACTTACAACTCCTTGTATACCTAATACTGCGTATAGAAATCTTAACGGTGCATCTGTATCTTCAGGAGGTATAGAAAATGTTGCTAATTGGTGGGGCAATGTTGATTGTGCTGTACTTGGCAGCGGTGCTTCGATTTGTCTTGAATCTTTGTCAGGTCATTCAGACGGTGATGTCAGATGGAGTCATATACTTATAGATACCAATGGGTTAAAGGGACCAAATATTGCAGGCAGAGATGTGTTTTTTATTGCTTATTACGAAGACGGAACAATTGATGAAGAAGGAGTAAGCCCTGTCTGCAACTCGATGAAAGTATGTCATGTCCCTGATAATGCTGAGGAACTTCGTCAAAATTTATATAATAATTCGTGTTTTTCCAGCAGTCGTTTTAGAGGTTGTTTCGGTAAAATTCTTAATGACGGGTGGGAAATGAATTATTAGTTTTATAAAGAAATTTCAATTCCGTTGAGGCGGCAGAAAGATTTTAAAACATTTTGTGCTTTTTGAAGGTCTGAATGAACATATTTGTTTTTTGTTTGAGCAATTATTTCTGCTGCTTTTTCATACATTTTTTGAGCACCCTGAAGGTATTCTTGTTGTCTGGATGATTTTATTAGTCCGATTTCCTGAAAATATTTTCCATATAACACATATAATCTTGATAATAAATCTTTCAGATTAAATTTACGTGCCAGAAGAATTGCACTTTCAAGGTGTATTTTGGCTGTTTCAAAATCTGAGGTAGTCAGGCAGCATTTTGCAATAACCATTTTTAATGCAATTGTGAAATAGTAATTATCAATTTTAGGATTTTGCGCAACCTCTAGCGCCTGTGATGCAATTTCCAAAGCGTTTTCAGGACCTTCTGCAGTAAGTGCTGCATCAGAGATTAAAAACCACGTTAACAGGGCTCCCAGAGCCATTTTTTCTTTTGAAAAATATGCTATCTGGTCATTATATATTTCCAGTGCTTGTTTAGTATTGTTGTTATCTTTAAAGATTTTACCGAGCAGAGTTTTCAGTGTATTTTTAGTAAAATTGTCGCCGTTGTTGTTTGCAAAGGTTACTATTTGGAATAAATCTTCCTGCATTCCGTCGTAACGTTTCCTGATAAAGTTGTTGATGATATTTATAAAGTTCCAGCGCAGGATTGTTTCATTATCCATTACGTTTTCGCGGTAAGATTTTAATACTTCTTCAAGCATCTGTTCTGATGATTTTAAATCTCCTTTGATTGTATTTGCAAACGCAAGAGTAAGTTTACATTTACATATAAAAAGCTCGTCCTGAATATTATTTCTGTCGATTATGTCAAATAAGATTGTGAGTATTTCAAATGCTCTGTCATTACCTTGAAGCACAAGTGCATTTGCAAGTACAAGGTAAGTTTTCAGCCAGACTTCATACATAAATTGAAGTTTTGAATCATTTGAGCTCTGGTTTTTTGAAAAGTATTCATCTAATACAGGCATTATTTCCGTGTCAATCATATTGATAATTTGTCCGCAGTTACCTATATTTAGAAGCGCATTTAATTTTGTTGTTTTTAATAAAGCTATTTCCAATCTGTTTTCCGGATTAACTTTTTCCAGTACAGTGTCTACGCATTCGACTTCCCCGTAATAGTTTCCTGTTTTTCTGCAGCAGGAAGCTAGGTAAGCCAAAAGCTCAATTTCTCTCGGGCTGTCACCGATTGCCTGAGCATTAGATATTGCATCGGGAAGGTATTCAATAGCATCTACCGGATTTGAGTTTGCCAAAAGTTTACCAAGACGTTCTGAAATGTTATAACGTATTTTGAGGGTTTCGCCCTCATCTAATTCATTAATGATTGCAAGACATTGTTTTTGTGAAATGGCATAAAGGTTTAAGTCACCTATATATGATGCGTTCCTTGTAATCTTTGTCCAAATATTAAGAGCTATTTGAGGTTGTTTTAAATTTTGTGAAATAATGCCGAGAATTGCATTAGAGTTTAATGTGAAATTAGTAAGATGTGTAAATATTTTCTTATTAATCTCAATATAATTAACATCATTTTTTGCAGTAGCAAGAATGGTTTCCCATAAAAGCAGCGAGCTGAATTCACAAAAAATTTCGTTAATCGGCGTGATATAATCCATCTTTTTAAGATAAATCATTATATCTCTAAATGTTGAATCATTTATTTCGAAAATTTCTTTAACAAGGTTCATATTAATCTTGTCGCCTATAATCGCAGAACCAAGTAAAACATCATAGGCTACCGGATTAAGATGGGCAAGAAGCGCAAGCCTGTATTCCAATACTCCTTTAAATGTTCTTGAAAGCTCAAATGTTTGATCACTCAGCTGGCAGTCAAAACTTAAGCTTAATGCATGGTTTATATATGAAGGGTTACCGTTGCTGATTTTATATATTTCCTGCAGCTCATATTTGTTTAATTCAGGGAAACCTTCGATTTTCTTAACCTTTTGCTCTACAAGCGTGAAGATTTGTTTAAACTCTAAAGGTGCAATTCCAACATCAAGATAAATGTTTTCGTCATTGTTAGCAGGAAAATAAAAATATCCTTTTGCAGGCTTCGGCTCATTGTAGATTAACAGGAATTTTAAGTCGCTCCATACGCTCTCTTTTTTTATGTATCTGCTTAAAAATTCATAAGAAAAACCGTCGATAAAATCAAAGTTATCAACAACAAATATAAATTTATTTGAACCTGTTATTTTATCAAATATTTTATTTAAGAATTCAAAAGTTCTGTTTTTGCCTGCAACGATTTCTTCAAAAGTTCCTTCGCTGTCAGGATAAAGAAAGTTAATTAAATCAAAAACTTCGTCATTTTTTAGTTCAGGAAATTCGTTTTTAAAATATTTTGATGCATCTTTTTTAAATTGTAAGTTATTAAGACAAAAATTAGGGAGCTCAAAAATATTCAGAAGTATATCCTGAATTAAACCGCCGGGTGTAAGCTGTGTAATCGGTGTGCATTTCCCGTAAAGCCAAGATAAGTTATAACTTTTTAAGTCATGCATAATAGCTTTTAAAACAAGACTTTTTCCTATACCTTTTTCGCCGCTCAAAGAAAATATTTTTTTGTCGTTTGATAAAATGCCTTTGAGCAAAATATTTTTTGCACTCTGCTGTGATATTAAATTTGCGGGATATTCAAGTTTTACTTCGTCTTCTTCAGGTTCGATACGAGGCTGCATAAATAAATAACCGCATTTGCGGCATTTGTCGGCATTAGGAAAGTTCACGCTGCTGCAATTCGGACAAAGTTTAAGAATTTCTTTTCCGCAGGTTTTACAGGTTAAATCAAACACGGAGTTTACCGTGTTGCAGTTTTTGCATATTAAACCGGTTCGAGCCTTACAATAAGGGCATTTAAGCGTATTGTCAGGAATTGTTTTTTTACATATCGGACATTTCATTTTTAAAAATCCTAGTTAAACGCTTGTTTTACTTTATCCATTAACTTGAATAATCTTTTAGAAACCTCAGACTGCGATAAATTAAGTTCTTCGGCAATTTCAGTTTGCGTCATTCCTTTTTCATATCGAAGGTCATATAATTTTAAATAATTTTTTTCCGGTTCATTTTCGTCAATAGCGTAAACTGTATCAACAACTCTTTGTAAAATTTCTTTTTTAATAACAAGATCTTCCGGTGTATCATCAAGGGCAACAGGCTCGTATTTAACCTCAATTGTCGAAAAATCAGGTAAACTTGTTTGGACAGCAGACTCAAGCGGTACTTCTTTGGTAGACATATAGCCGCTTTTTGTTCTTCTCAATCTGCCTTCGTTCTTTAATACGTTAAGAATAGAAGTCGTTGCAATCTTTTTAAGATAAGCTTCTAAAGTCGCATCAGAACTTACAGTCTTAACTATAAGGAAAGAACGTTTGCAGGTTTCATTAAAAAAGTCATCGTACAAATCTTCGTTGTTAGCGAATTTCCGGTCATTTTTTATGATTTTTTCTATTAAATCTATTTTGTCTTGAGCTAATTCCACTTATTAGTTTCCTTGTTCCTACCACATTATATCATAATTAAAAGTATATGATAAGACTCAAATTAAAATCAGGTGTCTTTATCTCACTGCTAGGCGGTTTCACGACATTTAACGTATCTTTAACAGATTGTAACACAATTTTATCTATTTGGTCAGAACCGCTGCCGGAAGCGACTTTTGCTTCTTGTACAGTGCCGTCTTTACTTAATTTAATATTTACTTTAACCTGATTTGTATAAGCGTATTCTGTGGCAAGGAGCAAATCAGCTGATAGTGATAGTTTTATGCTCTTTCCTGCTGTTCTCAAATAATTTTGCATTTTCGGACTGTAAGATAGTGCATCAGGAACATCCCATACTAATCTGTTAACACTCAGATAAGATTCTGATGAAGCAGGTTTTTGTCTTACAGGAGCTGCGCTTTTCAATTCTTTGGCAGGCTGGGCTGCTTGTACAGTTTTAGCTTTAGGAGCTTCTTGTACAGGAATTTTTTCAAGTTCGGGAACGTTAGTAGCTATTGTTGATTCAATGTTTGTTGGTGATGTTCCGGGTAAACCGTCAACTACTCCTTCTTCTGCTGATTTTGACAACGGCTCGATATCAGCAGAGCTGTCGCCTTTAGGTTTCAAAAGCATTACAGCTGATGCTGCAGCTATTACCGTAACAAGTGCTGCTGCAATAATTATTACTTTTTTATTTAATTGAGGTTTAGTATACAATGCCGCTCCAGGCACTACCGGTTCTTTCGGCAGTTCGGAATCTTCATATTCGTTTAATTCTTCCATACTGCTTGGAAGTTCTGTATCATTTCCTGCATCTGTATCATTAAATAAAACGCCTAATTTATCTTCGTCATTTTGTTCTTCTTCATCACCGAAGTCCAAAAGTTCATCAATTGCTGTATCAGGCATTTCATCATCCGAGTCTGATTCTAACAGACTATCTGCTGCTGACTGTTGATTTACAGGAACTTCATCAGGAATAATTTCTGTATCAAGTAATGATTCTTCAATAGACGGAAGTTCTTCATCTAATATATTCGCAGGTTCTTCCTGAACATTATAAGTAGTTTCAGCAGAAGTTTCAAAAGACGGCTGAGCAATGTCTGAATTTAATAAATCATCAATTTGTGATAATAATTCATGAGATGATATATCATCGGAAATATCAGAAGGTAAATCATCGCTTAATCCTAAATCGTCAATAGATATATTATCTAAATTTTCAGGAGAAAGATTGTTTAATAAATTTTTTCCGAAAGATTCGTTTTCAGAATTCTCTTGAGGCAATTCGTTGTTATCAATAATTTCATCAACTGCCGATTCCATATTGTCTAGAGGTTCTGAAGTTACGCTTTCAATTTCATCTGTGTTTAATTCTTCCTCGTTAATTTCATTATTTAACAATTCGGAAGAAGTATTTTCATCTTCATCAAATGAGATACTGTTGTCTTCAGGAGCTTCAAAAGCATTATCGTTTAATTCTTCGGGTTCTACAACGTCATCAAATGACATTACATCATCCATAAAATCATCATTTTCAGTTGCAACAGGTTCATCAACATTATCAAAAGACATAATGTTTTCTTCAAAATCGGTTTCAGGAACTATATTTACAGCTTCTGTATTAACATTATCAAGTGATATGGTTTCTTCGCTGAATTCTTCATCAGCAACTTCCATACCTGTTGTGTCAACGTCTTTTAAAGATATTGTTTCTTGTTCAATATTTATATTTTCAGGTTCTTCATTTAGCGGTTCAAGCTTGATATCATCTAATGAAATTTTATTATCAATTTTGTCAATAAAATCAGTAGGTTCTTTTTCTAAAGGAACTTCAACATCTTTTAATGAGATTGTTTCTTCGTGAATTTCTTCTTCATGATAATCAATGTTATCAAGCATTGATGTATCTATATCATCCAGAGATAAAGGTTCAGGAGCGGATGTATCCGTGCTGATTAAATCATTAGCAATTTCAATTCCTTTATCTATAATTTCCAAACCTGTATTTAAAGCTTCGGCTCCTGTTTCTGCTGCATTAATTGCGGTTTCTGCTGCTGCAATCCCTTCTGCCGCTGCTGCTACACCTGCACCAAGAGCTGC
>UNSJ01000002.1 GCA_900548405.1 Candidatus Gastranaerophilales bacterium
CAAGCGATTTTAGAGGGTTGTAAAAAGTATAAAATCTGTTATAATGGTGATATACTACATCACAATTATAATGGAGTTTTTATGAAAGGAATGAGAGCGTTTACTCTTGCTGAAGGTGCTACGCACTTAGCCAAGTCGAACAGTCAAAGCAAATATGCGTTTACTCTTGCAGAAGTATTAATTACACTTGGTATAATAGGCGTTGTTGCTGCTATGACTATGCCTGTTTTAATAGGTAACCACCAAAAGAGTGTTACTATTAATCGATTAAAAAAGGTTTATACTGTTTTAAATCAGGCTTACAAGTTGTCTGAAAATGAAAACGGTGAATATGCTTATTGGGCTAAAAAGGATGAAATAGGTGCAACAAACTACTTCAATAAGTATTGGAAGCCATATTTTAACGGCACAAGCGTTTGTACAACATATAAAGAGTGCGGTTATGCAGAGGAGTTTCCTTGGAAAACTCTTAAAGGTGACAGAAAAAATAGTGTTCAGGTTGTAGATAGTGCATCTGACAACAGAATTAGTTTTTTCTTAAATGACGGAACATTTGTATCGTTATCTGGTGCTATATATGTGGACATAAACGGACCGCAAAAGCCTAATATTTATGGAAAAGATTTTTTCGTATTTACGCATAATGAGCGCGGTGTACTTCCGGGACAATACAACAGTTCTGAAGAATTTATCAAGCAAAGATGCAGTAAAAGCCACAACTATGATGCAGGTACTTGTTCTGCAAGATTAATAATGATTGATAACTGGCAGATGACTGACGATTATCCGTGGTAGTTTAGTTAAATAATTTAATTAGTTTTTGTGTTATTGCGGTATTTCGGAATATCTGCATAAAATTTTGCTGCCTCAAAGTTTTCATATATTTTCTTCTATTCTTCTATCAATACCCTGTCGAGGCAAGCTTTCTGTGAGTACTGCCATTCTCGGAAGGTTATGCGTTTGACCTTGTAGCCTGAACGTTCCATTATTGCCTGCTTTTTCATATTAGATATGTGAGATTTAATCTTGTCCTCAACACCGTCAACTTCGATTACAAATTTATCGTCCACAACCAAATCTGCGCTTAAGCCTGCAATATCAGCACCTGCAACTACTTTGTGGTCAAGAGTTCTTATTTGTTCTGCAATTTCTCTTTCAAGCGGGTTTTTGTAGATGTTTTCATCGATTTCACCTGAAAGTAGTGCTTGTTTGCGGTTTTGATATTCCTGCATATAAGAAACGTAGTTTCTGAAATGTCCGTCAGGAAGCTCTCGAGGATTGCGTGAGATAAAGTTTATAACCTTGTTTCTTCCGCGTGTAATTGCAACGTTAAACAGGTTAGGTTTTTGCAGGAAAGTTAAGCTTTGCATGTAGCTGTTATCTGCAAAAGCCCACGAAATCAGCATAATATCGCGTTCATCACCCTGGAAGGTATGAGCTGTGCCGATTTCTATCTGGTGTTTTTTAATCATGTAATCTGATAGAACTTTTGAAACAGAAACTTTCAACTGTTCAACCTGTGCTCTGAAAGGTGAGATTATACCGACAGTTACGGGATTGTCAGGATTAACCCTTTCATCTTCTATGATTATTTCATGGAGTTTTTTTACAACCGCTTCGATTTCGGGTAAGTTTCTTGTTGCATCAAAGTCAACTTTTCCGTCAAGGACTTCAACCAGCTCAAGAACTTTATCGTCTGATTTGTCTTTTCTCATGACACGTATTCTGTCATTGTAAAATTCGTGATTTGAGAAGTTAATAATCGGCGGCAAGCTTCTGAAATGTTCGTCAAGCATAACAGAGTTCATAGAATAGTAGTCTGCAAGGTCGAACATTGAGTTTGTTCTGAAACGCCACATTAACTGGTATTTGTCAGGTATTCCATACTGGCTCAAAAAAGATTGTTCTTTTGCTTTTTCGAGGAATGACAGGTGAGGAAGCTGTTTGTCGTCTCCTACGATTACGGCTTTTTTAGCGCGGAAAAGTATAGGGAAACAGCTTGCGATGTCGCATTGAGAAGCTTCATCAATGATTGCAACGTCAAACAAACCGGGTTTCAGCGGTAATGAGTCTGATACTGCATAAGTTGTCACGCACCAGCAAGGGAAAGCTTCCAGCAGCGGTTTGAAATCTTCTTCTTCCAAAATATTTGTTTGAAGTCGTTTTCTGTTTGTAACAAGTGATTTTGCGTGTACCTTTAATCTTCTGCGTTTGTTTTCATCGCGCAAAAGACTTTTCAAAGCTTCACGGCGTTTGTTTTTCAGAATATTTGTCGCAAGAGTTTTTTGCTTGCGTTTCATTGTGCGGATTTGTTCTGAGAGCATGTGAAGATTGCCTGTTTTTTGAATATCTGCTTCAATTTTTCTTAAAGACCATTCAAGGTTTGCAAAATCAAGCTCCTGTTTCAGTTTTCCTAAAGTTTCGTAATTTACATCAAATTCTTTCAGGTTTAGGATTTTTTTCAGTTGTCCTAAGCTTGTGAAATTTGCAATTTTTGAGATAAATCCTGCTTTTTCCATGTTGCTTTCAAGAATTTTGATAATCCCTGCAACTATATCAATTTCGCCTTTTTTCAGACTTGTTTTGATAAATTCGCGTTTGCCGAGAAGTTTTTCCTGTTCTTCGACTTCAAGGAGCTTGTCGTGCCAGTCTTTTTCAAGCTTAATAATGGTTTCTGATTTGTTTTCCATATTTTTAAGCATATCGAGGTGGTCTTTCATATCTTTTGTATCGACAAGAAGAATATCTTCCACATCGTCATCAAGTTCACTGCTTTGTGAAAGCAGATTGTTTAATTCTTCGCTCAACTGTCTTTGATAATTCAGACGTCCTGCGCGAAGTGCCATATGGCTTGCGCCTAAATCGTTCAGGCGTTCTGCAACAACATCAACGGCTTTGTCCATACGAGATGCCACAAGAACGGTTTTTCCGTTAGCAACAAGGTGGGCAACAAGGTTAACTATGGTTTGCGATTTACCTGTTCCCGGAGGCCCTTGCACTGCAACGAATTTGCTGTTATCAATATTTTTTACAACCTGCAATTGGCTGTCACTCAATGACAACGGTGTAATCGGATAGAAATCCGTAATTTTATTCATATCTTTAAGCGGAACCGATTTTTCTTTGCTCTGTGCAAATTCTTCGTTAATAATGCTTAAAGCTGTTTCTCTGTAAATTCCTGACGGCTTTTCCGCGATTTGAGTAAGTTCATGGAGTACGCCTGCTGTGACAGATGGGCGTTTAGTCAGGATAATTGCGCTTTGATAAGTTACTGCAATTTTTTCAAGTTTAACCTTTTGTTTTTCCTGCTCAGCTTCTTCTTCCTCAATTATTTCATCAACGTTTTCAGCATCAATCTTTTCTTTGTAAAAATCTTTTGACTTGGAAACGTTATCGTCCTCTTTGTATTCCTCAATGTTTGAAGCAATTTCTATTTCAGGAACAAGTGATTTCAATGTTGTTAGGAAAATGTCGAGTTTTTCCTGCGTAATCGGTAAATCAGGAACTACGTCTAAAATTCCTTCAAGGAGCAAATCTACTTCGTCCTCATCATCGTTTTTGCGCATAAGTGCAGCAAGTGCGCCTGTATTCAGGGACAATACTTCATCAAGCGGAAAACAGTTGATATTAACCCCGTTTCGCTCAAGTTTACACGGCAGGTATAAAAGCGGGGTTAGAAATTCGTTCTGTTTTTTTGTTTTTGAACTTTTGCCGACAAGGAAAAGATAACCGTATATCAGGTATTTATCTTTCTGCCCCAAATCACTCTGTATCATCAACTCGGTAAGCTTTGGATTGCTTCCGTCAAGTGGAATGTATTCTGCGCCGGAAGAAAAAAGCTGTTCTTCCCCTTTTAAGAAAATCCATTTGTTATCTTTGTCCCCTTTCAGGTTTCTGAAAGTAGAGCTTTTAACCTCCTCACGCACGCAGTCGTGCAGATATTGGCTTAACTTTTTTATAAAACTGTTATTGAACGCTGAATTTATAGCTCTTGAAGCTTCTTGTAGCATGTGTTTACTCCTATTCCATTTTTAACCATTTTACGCTAAAATGGCTGTAATGAACATCATCAATATAAACGATACTTCTAACAAATTGTTTTACATCGGGGGCGTTGTCCGCGATGAACTTTTGGGAAGGAAATCTTTAGATATTGATATAACGTATGTTGGCAATGCGATTGAATATTGTGCGCGTTTTGGTAAAATTATACGTGAAAACCCTGACTTTGGAACTATTCGGGTTAACATAGGGGGACAGGAAGTTGATTTTGCATCAACACGTTCTGAAAGTTACCCGCGCAAAGGGCATCTTCCTGTGGTTGATAAAATCGGATGTTCGTTAAAAGAGGATGTTTTAAGGCGTGATTTTACGATAAACGCGCTTGCAAAATCAGTTACAACAGGCGAAATTATTGATTATACAGGCGGATTGGAAGATTTGAAGAACAAGAAACTTCGCGTATTGCATGACGAAAGCTTTGTTGACGATCCGACACGTATAATCAGAGGGCTGAAATTTTCAGTACGCTTTGGTTTTGAGCTTGACGAACACACAAGGATTTTGCAGGAAAAATATCTTTCAAACATAAATTATGACATGAGCTTTAAACGTGTAAAAAAAGAGCTTATTGAAACATTTAGCCTTAATTCGCAAAAGGTGTTTGAAATATTCATTAATGACGGGATTTATAAACTTGTAACCCCAAATGAGGTTAAGCTGCCAAAAGTTAATATTGAGAAGCTTGTAAATGATTATGCGGTTGAGCTTCCATGGATTGTCTATGCAGGTGTTCTCAGCGACTTATCACGTTTGCCTTTGACAAAGACGGAGCAGAAAATCCTTGATGATGTGCCTGAAAACATTTTGAAAACAGATTTTGAGCTTTATAAGGCATTTGAGAATTCACGAACTGAAACGGTCTTGCTCTACGCGATTTTGAAAGATGAAACAGGTGCAAGACATTACCTTGATGAGCTGAGAAATATAAAGATTTCTGTGACAGGAAAAGACTTGCAAAAACTCGGTATTAAACCGTCGCCGAAGTACAACGAAATTCTTGATGAAGTGTTAAGACAAAAGCTTAAAAACCCTTGCTTAACAATTGATGACGAGATTGCAGTTATTGCTGATTTATTTGCTTAACTACCTGTTTTATATAAGGCTTAATTCCGCGTGTAATTATCAAGTCAGGCTCTGACATTGTGAATTCATCCAAAACTATCACGCCTCTGCGTAAATCTCCGCTTTCAATATACAAAAGCCCGAGCATAACTTTGTTCAGCGGGTTTGTTTCGCTGCTGTATTCCTTAATCTTTGAAGAAACCAGTCCCAAAGCTTTGTAGCACTTGGCTAAGTCTTGATAATACTGGAAATTCAAACTGAATTGCTTTACTGCCTGTTCATAAGGATCACGCGCCCAATCAGGATAACCAATTTTCATATAAGCATCGCCGATGTTGTTATAGTAAGATGCTGTTGCCTGAGTGTCAGGGTTTAAGCTTATTGCAATTTTGAATTCCTGAATTGCTGCATAATAGCATCTTTCATTCATATAACGAAGACCTAAATTGTTGTGTATATATGCGTTTTTTGTTGCATCAATAGTGTACACTTCAGGTTTTTTATAACCTGAAGTGATAAAACTCAAAAATATTAATGATATTAATAACGCCTTTTTCATCTGTAAGTTATTTAATTAAAAATTACATTAAATCAATTTCAAGCCCTTCGTATGCAAGCACTGCACTGTCGCCTAAATCTTTATAATGTTCTTTAATTATATTTAATTTTTCATCGTTGTATTCAGGGTCAAGGTGGAAGAATACAAGCTTTTCAGCACCAACCTGATTTTTACATTCTATTGCCATATCAAAAGTTGAATGACCGTAACCCTGTTTTGGAACAAAAGAATTTAAATAATCTTCTGTTGTATATTGTGAATCGTGGATTAATAAATTACATCCGCGAGCAAAGTTTGCAAGTTTTTTATCTCCGCCCAAATAGCTTTCTTTGTCTGTTGCGTAAACCATGACTTTATCTTTATAAGAAATTTTATAAACATAAACGCCTTCCTGCGGATGCGCGTATGAGCGGTAACAGGTAATTAAAACGTCATCGCCCTCAGGTTTTTCATCATCGTTTTCAATTCTTTTTATAATTGGAGGTTCGCCGTGACGGAGTATTATTCCCTCAGTTTCATTTAAATCTCTAATATTTAAATTGCCTGCAATATCGCCTAAATCAAGAGGAAAAGATTTTCCGAATAAAAGATTTGCAAGCTCATCGGATAATGTTTCGTTGTAATTAACGTTTCCGAAAACATTTATTTCTGATGACGGAATATGCAAAGGTCTGAAGAATGTGAACCCCTGAATATGGTCCTGATGAATATGTGAAATCAATAAGGTAGCTTTAACAGGTGTTCTTTCCTGCTGAGTTAAACCCGATGCAATATATTTCTGCATAAGTTCGTTTCCGAGATTTATCAAACCTGTTCCTGCATCAAGAATTATAAGATGTCCGTTTACATTAACTTCTACGCAAGAGGTATTTCCCCCGTATTGTAAGAAATCTTTGTCAGCAATAGGATAACTTCCTCTTACGCCTCTGAATTTCACTTTAAACATTTATTTATCCTCATTTTTTAAGTACAAAAGTGCCGTTTTGGTCTTTTTCTTCACCTGTATAAATTGTTGAACCGAAAACAAGAAGTTTGGCAAGTTTTTGAATATCTTTTAATCTTGTTTCCTTGTTTTGTATATCAAATACAACCTTTGTTCTGTAATTTGTAACAGTAATCATTCTGAACGCATTAGGATAAGATACTAATGCAGGACAGCTTACATATAATATGTTATCTCTTTGAGTAATTTTTGCACCGTGATAATGACCTTGAAATACTGCAATAGGGTTTTTATATTTATTAAGGATTTCTTCCATTTTGTCAGCATCAAGAAGTCTGTGATTAGGGCTGTTGTATGGCTCTAAAACAGGTACGTGCATAAAAATTAAGATAACATCTTTTGATGAATTTTTTATTTCATTATCAAGCCACGCTAATTGTTGCTCACCCAGTCTGCCGTTTGAAGTCAGCCTGTCGCGGATAATTGTATCAAGCACAATAGCCTTGTATCCTTTTTGCGGCACAAATGAATAATATGATTTTTCAAATTTATGGTTTTTATTATATTCGTTAACAAGCTGCATATATAATGCAGGGGTTAAATATCCGCCTATACAGGTATCATGGTTGCCGAATGCAAAATACCAGGGTGCATTTAATTTAGTTGTATGAGGTAAAAATGCGCTCAATTCTTTTTCAAATGACTTGTCAATCTGGTCGCCCGTAAACATTACAAATGAAACATTAGGGGTTGAATTTATTTGGTCGATTACATCATCGAGTAGTTTTGGCGATTCTGCAATCATTTTAAATGTTGTATTATTTTGACCTGTATAAAAATGAACATCACTTACCTGTGCAAATTTCAGACTTGAAGCACTGTAACTTTGAAGTCCCCACAACATTGCCCCTGCAAGTAATATAGATACTGACCAGTTCTTAATTCTTGTCATTATAGTGTCCTTTTTGGTTATATGTCTTTTTCTTTTCATTGATTATCCAACTTAGTTTTTATCTCATTGTACGTTGAATTTAATGTTTTGTCGTCATCAGAGAGGATGATTGCTTTATCGAGATTCAACAGCGCGCTTGCGTAATTGTTCAATGCATAATCGCATAAACCCATGTATTTGTAAACTTCTGATGTCTGTATATTTCTTGAAAGAAGATTAAACTTATCTCTTGCTTCATCATAAGAACCTTTATGGTAAAGTATTTTTGCCTCAAGAAGAAGATAAGTTATATTTTCTTCTATTTCAAGTGCTCTTTTAATATTGCTTTCTGCATCGCTTATGCTGTTCATATTTAAATAAGCTTCAGCTTTTAAAGCGTAAGCTATATCGGATTCTTTGTTGTAAGTCTGATATTTGTTTAATGTTTGAACAGCTCCTGTATAATCACTGTTTAGAAATTGCACCTGAGCAATTCCAAGGTAAGTCTGTGAGTAATTTGGTTTCAATTTAGAAGCTTTTTGGTAATAATTCATTGCATTTTTTAAATCATTGTTTTTTCGGTAATATTCTGCCAAAAAATAGCAAGACCAAAAACTGTCGGAATCAGATGATAATGTTGAAAGTTGTTTTTGTAAATTTCCCTGTTTTTTATAAGAAACTGCCTGCTGTATAGTTTTATCGGAAGCTGAAAGGTATGATTTTGTGTTACTGTTTGTTACTCTTGAAATTGTATTTTTTAATTCTTTTACGTCTGAATTGTTTGGTTCAATTTGCAAAATCCTGTCAAGATAAACATTAGCATCGGAATATTTTCCGTAAATGCAATAATTAGTTGCAATATCCAAATAGTCTTCCGTGATTTCATTAGCAGATACGGCAATGCAAGGAAATATCAAACTTAATAAAAGCAATTTCTTCATAATTGAATTATATCATAATTTAGTCTAAATGTATGATAATATTAAAGCTGAAAAGAAATTATGCCGATATATTAATTATGAACTTTTTTGTAAACCCGTTAGATAAAGATAAAAATAATAAAAATATTGATGCTTTAGTCCCTACATACATAAAGCCTGATGGAACTAAGGTCATTGAAAAGCAAGAAGAATTAGGGCATTCTGTATACGAAATCAGCCCTGACGGCACTGTAATTATGCGGGGTTATAATAATCATGATATTATGATTTGCGATTATGTGCGCAGCAGAAACCTTGAAATAGGGCACCAATATGATAATACAGGTAAAATGTTTTATGAGTATAACAACTTATATGATGAACATAATGAACTTGCAAAAAAAATAGAAAAGAATTATACATATCACGACAACGGCAAAAAAAGTTCCGAAACTACAAATTTATCACCAAGCAATATTAAAACGATAATAAAATACGACATAAATGAAAATCGTATTGAAAAAACCGAACAGCGAGGCGCTGTCAAAACCTGGTTTGATATAAATGATAAGCCCATAAAACGCGAAATCGACAGAGGTTCAGGCGGAATTATAACGGAAGATTTAACAGGTAAATAAAAAAAAGAGCCGATATCGGCTCTTTTTTAAATGTTCATCACTTTCAAAATTTCTGTCATATCAGCTGATGTCTTTTTAACATCTGAATTAGAATACTTAATAGCGTTGTCAGGATCTTTTAAACCGTTTCCTGTTAAGATACAAACGATTTTTGAACCCTCTTTAACTTTATCCTTAAACTTAATTAAGCCTGCTACTGATGCGGCACTTGCGGGTTCTGCAAGAACACCTTCTGAAGATGCAATAAGTTTGTATGCTTTTACGATTTCTTCATCAGTTACAAAGTTAATCATACCGTTGCTTTCATCGCGTGCTGCTTCTGCCTGTTTCCAGCTTGCAGGATTTCCGATACGGATTGCTGTTGCAAGTGTTTCAGGTTTGAAAATTCTTTCGCCTTTTACAATTGCAGCTGCGCCTTCTGCTTCAAATCCCATCATCTTAGGCAGTGCAGGGATTTTTCCTGCCTGATACCATTCTTTGTAACCTTTCCAGTAAGCAGTAATATTTCCTGCGTTTCCAACAGGTATAAAGTGGTAATCAGGAGCTTGACCTAATGCGTTGCAAATTTCAAATGCACCTGTTTTTTGTCCTTCTATTCTGTAAGGGTTTACTGAATTTACAAGAGTAATCGGGTAGTTATCGGAAATTTTTCTAACCATTTCAAGTGCTTCGTCAAAGTTGCCTTGAATTGCAATAATTTCTGCGCCGTACATCATTGCTTGTGAAAGTTTTCCAAGTGCAATATAACCGTCAGGGATTAGAACAAAAGTTTTCATACCGGCTTTTGCACCGTATGCGGCTGCCGATGCTGACGTGTTTCCGGTAGAAGCGCAGATAATTGCGTTTGAACCCGCTTCTTTAGCTTTAGAAACTGCCATTGTCATACCGCGGTCTTTAAAACTTCCTGTCGGGTTGCAGCCTTCAAATTTCAAATAAATCTCAGCATCTAAACCTATTTTTTTAGCTAAATTTTCTGCTTTAATCAAAGGTGTGTTACCTTCGTTCAAAGTTATAACCGGAGTTTTGTCAGATACCGGTAAATACTCTCTGAATGTGTTCATTAATCCTTGGTAGTACATAATATCCTTTCTATACTTGAACTCTGATTAGGCTGTTCACTTTATTTCCGTCCTGTTCAATCAATTTAATCGCATTTTGCATATTCTTTTCTTTTACAAGTTCAGTGATTACCGTAATATTTGCGGTGTTATCATCTGAAACACAGCGCTGTACAATACTTGCAAGGCTAATATCGTTATCTGCGCAAATCGTACCGATTTTTCCGATTACACCTTTATTGTTTTTTGCATGGATTGACAGGTAATATTTGTTTGTTGTTTCTGAAATGTCTGTCATATTTGCGGTGGAGTTGTGTTTGCATCTCATCATCGGTAAAATGTATTCAGATTTACCGAGTTCTGCAGCGATTGCAAGAATATCACCTACAACAGAGCTTGCAGTCGGAAATTCTCCTGCGCCCGGACCTGAAAGTGTTATGCTTCCCACAGGGTGACCGCTCAATGAAACAGCGTTTGTTACGTAATCAATATGTGCAAGAGTTGATTTTTTAGAAACCAGCATAGGGTGAACTCTTACATCTGCATTATCGTTTTCATCCAAATGCGCTGATGCGATTAGTTTGATTTTGTAACCCAAATCGTTAGCAGCTTCCATATCTTCCGCGCGAATTTTTGTTATACCTTCTCTGTAAACGTTTTCAATTTTTATACGTTTTTGGAAAGTAATTGATGCAAGGGTTGCGATTTTGTATGCCGCATCATAGCCTTCAACATCTCCTGTCGGATCAGCTTCTGCGTAACCAAGTTCCTGCGCTTCTTTCAAGACATCGTTGTATGAAGCTTTTTGGACATCCATTTTGGTTAAAATATAGTTTGTGGTACCGTTTACGATTGCTTCAATATGGTTAATTTTATTACCTGCAAGAATTGTTTTTACAGGCATGATAATAGGAATACCGCCTGCTATTGCAGCTTCATAAAGAATTACTTTGTTGTATTTTTCTGCAATGTTGAATAATTCTTCTCCGCGTTTTGCCAGCAGTTCTTTGTTTGCGGTAACTATATGTTTGCCGTTTTTGATTGCTGTTGCAATTAAGTCAAATGCAGGGTCCAAACCGCCTACAAGTTCTGCAACAATATCAATTTCAGAATCGTTAACAACTTCATAAGCATTATCAGTAATGATAGAGTTATCAAGTCCTTCTATGTCACGTTTTTTGTTAATATTTCGCACTGCAATTTTTGTTATTTCTACGTTATCAAAAGACTTTAAAGTCTTGAATACTCCTGAGCCAACAGTGCCTAAACCAATTAATCCGATTTTAATTTTTTTATTCTTTTCCATAGTGCAATGATAACATAAACACTTATAAAAAACTATTTTATATCTCAAATCGTATTTGGTTAAACAGGATGTATTGTTTTTTGTGTTTAAAAATTTTAATTTTCAAAATTGTAAGCCCGAGAAATTTTATTTTTTTGATTTTTTCTGCATAATGTTCAAGGTTAATATTATTGAGTTTTAAAATTTTCATCATTTTTTCATTTGTATATTTGGCATCCTGAGTTTTTTTTGTTGATTTGCTTTTAACGATTGAATTCGGATTTGTCCAATAGTTATAATATGTGTCAGGCACAACCACAAGCCTTTTAAGCTTGGAGAGAGCCTCGCAGGTAAAGCACCTATCTTCAAAATATATTCCTGCTTCAAAATATAACGAAAATTGTTTAATTTTTTCCAGCCTGTATATTTTATTCCAAACATAGCATTTTTCAGGCACATCGCAAAGCACAAACTTCCTGTCAGTGTTTTCTGTAACCTCCTCCTCTTTTATTTTCAGATGATATTTCCATTTATAGCTTCTTACACGTTTTATGCCTGCTGATGCTATATCCGCATCATAGTTTTTAGCAGCATTGTATAGTTTTTCGAAAAAATCCAAATCAATCCAGTCATCAGAATCAACAAAGCCAATATATTCTCCCTTAGCATTATTAATGCCTGTATTTCTTGCACAGGAAAGTCCTGCATTTTTCTGGTTAATTATCTTAATACGACTGTCTTTTTCAGAGTAATCATTTAATATTGACATGCTGTTATCGGTAGAACCGTCGTTGATACAAATTATTTCAATATCTTTGAATGTTTGGTTAATTATACTCTCCAAACATTTTTCCAAAAATTTTTGAGTATTATATACGGGTACAATAACGCTAATTGCGGGCATGTTTACTAACCTCCATGTTGAAAAATTAAACTTTATTTCTAAATTACAACATGAAATTCTATATATAAATTAGAAAATAGTCAAGTTAATTCGTAAAGTTAGTTAGTAATAAATTTAAATTTAATTAATAAACTGTAAATGAGGATTAAATGATTAAACAGAAATTTGCAAGTAACCTGAGAAAAATAAGAAAATCGCGCAAACTGACACAAGAACAGCTTGCTGAACTTGTAGGGGTTGATTTTCGTTATATTTCTTTTCTTGAAAATGCAAAAAGCTTTCCCTCATGCGAACTTATAGAAAAATTTTCTGAAGCGTTGCATGTTAATTATTCAGACTTATTTTCGACTGAAGATGAACTATCAAAAAAGGAGCTTGAGAGTAGATTAATTGACATTATCAAGCTGCTTAACCAAAAAGACTTGAATACCCTTTATAAAATAGCGAAATACATAATATAATTTTATTTTTTGCTAAATAAACTTTTAATTTTAAAAATTATTTCTGCAATAAATTTAGCTAAAGAGAATGGTTCATCGGGCATCACAGGTTCTTTATCAAAGCTGAAAATATCATTTTCATCTTTTTTAAGGAAGATGCTTTCTTCCAAATATTTTTTTTCTTTCTTTTCTTCTTTTTCTCCCTGAGCCATGTAACCTAAGTTACCTGCACCGCCGTCATTTTGCATAGATGCGGCTGCTTTGATAACAGGTTTTGTACTCAAAACGTTTACATCGAAACTCATGACATTTTTCCCTTTATATTTTTCCCTTACTTATATAAAGTATTTTTCATGAAGAAATGTTACAAATTTAAGATGTTTGTAACAAAAAATTTACAATCTGTTATTCGCTGAATTTAATAATGCTCTGGCATTTAAATCCAATTTCAAATAAATCCCGTTTTCTTACGGCAGATGAAATATCAGGTCTGAATTCAGGAGTATTAGGAGTTAGAATAAATTCTACAATATTGTTATCTTCATCAAAATTTATTTTTATTTTCTTTACAAGATTTAGGTGCCCTCTGTCCAGGCCGTCGCAAATTTTTAGTATTCCTGCAAGACGTTTAACTTTTTTTCGGTCTTTTTTTTCAAGTGTATTATAAAATTCATGTTCTTCTTTATCGGGCAGACCGCCTCTGTGATATCTGCAAATACATCCTATAATTTTTGCATCGTGTTCGTTAAATCCTTCAAGCCCGTTTTCAATAACCATTCGCATACTATGTTTGTTATGACCTTTTGAATCAATATAATATCCTATATCATGCAATAAGGATGCTGCTTCCAGATATTTTCTATCTCTGTTTGACATTTCATATACTTTTTCGCTTACTTCATCAAAAACCATCATTGCAAGTCTTCTCACTTCTGTCGGGTGGGAAGTGATTTTGGAATACTTATTGAGCATTTGTTCAGCAGATAATTTCATAATTAATATATTAACTTTAGCAAAAAAATGGATTGCGCACAATATTTTTGCTATGATATAAATCGGTTATGGAAGATAAAAATACAAAAAATAATGAATTTAATATACCCTCAGATGTTTTGGATGAAATTCAGCAAAATATTACGAACATCATTGAAAGTTTTGACATCCCCGATGATAACAAAAATGATGTTATAAAAAAGATTAATTTTATGTACACTCAAACAAGGCAGTTATCAATTACTGACGGTTTGACAAACCTTTATAACAGAAGACATTTTGAGCTGACTTTTGATAGAGAATTCAAGCGTGCAAGACGTTATAAATCTGATTTAAGTATTGCGGTAATTGATATTGATTTGTTTAAATCATTTAATGATACATACGGTCATTCCTGCGGTGATTATGTGCTGAAAGAGCTGGCATATCTTCTTGTTGAAAATTTCCGCCAAACAGATATTATATTCAGATACGGCGGAGAGGAATTCGTAATTTTATTGACTGAAACTCCTCTTGAAAACGCAATGATACCATTGGAAAGATTACGCAGAGAAGTTGAAAATAACAATTTCAGATATAAAGGTCAAAATCTCAAGGTTACAATCAGCGGAGGAATTTCCTCTAACAATGATATTGAAAATCTTTGGGATATGTTTGACCTTGCCGATAAAGCTCTTTATAGTGCAAAGGAAAGCGGCAGAAACATGATTAAGCTGACAGGGCAATAGAAAAATCAGGTACTTTTATATAGGATTATTATTATGATAAAAAATGTTTTAAAATTATTTATGATGTTTATGTTACTTACAGGAGTTTGCTTTGCGCAGGATTTTGAAAAAGTTCATGCAGAACACATATTAGTAAAAACATCAGCAGAGGCAATTCAGATTAAAAAAGCAATTGATGACGGCGGAAATTTTGAATATTATGCCAAAGCATATTCTATTTGTCCGTCAGGTCAAAACGGCGGCGATCTTGGATACTTCGGCCGCGGTCAAATGGTAAAAGAGTTTGAAAAAGCTGCATTTGCATTGCCTGTGGGAGAGGTTTCAGAACCTGTATATACACAGTTCGGATGGCATTTGATAAAAGTCTTGGATAAACAGTAAAAAAAGAAGGTTGACTAAAAAGTCAAAATTTTATGATTTTCTGACTTTTTAGACAACCACTTAACTAAGCATTTAAAATCTTACAGGATAATCTTTTGGAATTTTCCATCCATTTTTTTGTATTAATGCGGTACAGTATATTTTACTTCCTGTTTTGCTGCATCCATACGATGTTTCTGTCCAATCTATATCTTCGTTTGAACTATTTATCCATTTGTATGGTTCTATACCTTTATTTTTATGATATTTCCATTTTTTATCATCTGAATTGGGATAAAATGCAAACATAAAGTTAATTTTACCATTTATTGTATTATTAGGATTATTTTGTTGGTTAAATATCTCATCTTTGTTTAATTTTTCGTAGTCTTTTCCATTCGGGAAAAAGTTATAAGTACTTCCTCCGCGTCTGATTATAACAACACTTCCGTCACTAAAATATGCAACAACATAATTATCCTGATTCTTTTCTATTTTCGTTGTATTTAAATATTTTGCCAAATATTTATTGTACCATTCTAAATTGTCAGCAATATCGTTATTATCGCTATCAGTACCATGCTCAATCGTCCATGTGGATTTATCGCCATTTTCAAGCTCAGATTGAGTTATAGCTTGATTCATAACAGAATAAAATTTAGCAAGCCTTGTTTCAACAACATTTTTTCTATGATTAGCAATTAAAACAGGCATCGTCATTGCTGCCACCACACCAATAATGCCGAGAGTTATCAAGACCTCAGCCAGAGTAAATGCAGTTTTTCTTAAATCGCAGTGATGCATAACATCACTATTATAACAGTATTTTTTACTTTTGTAAAGCCCTAAATCACTGAATAACCTAACCCCTCTTAATCCCTTGCAGTTTACGAGTTTTGCGGGGGGGGGGCAATCCTTAATGCTCTTGTATCAATCATTTTCATCCTCCTTTTTATAGCATGTTTGACATTTTTCGTGAAATTTTTTAATATCACCTCAGAAGCTTTTATTGACCGATTCTTATTGGTTCAGACTGACCTTGTGATGGCGGGTTTTGTTTGTTTTCATCCATCTTTTTTTGTAGCTTTTCTTGTTTTTTAATGTCTGCCTGAAGTTTTTTATTAATAGTAACTTCCCCTATCGGTTTACTGTATTTTTCAGGATTGATAGTGTTCATTCTTTCCCAGCATCCCGGAATATTTGTTTTTTCGTTACAAATGCAGTTTCTCCAGGTTACGCCTGTTTTCTTATCAAGTAATATTGTCATCATATTGCTTCCTGTGATAACTGCGTATCTGTCATTTGTGTTTTGATGTGCGAATTGAATCCACATTGATGCAAGCAGGATTACTCCAAGTGCGATTAAAATATTTTGTTTCATAAAACCCTCTCTATTGTTTACGTGATTAATTATAAACTTAAAGTCTAATATTATCAAGTTGTTTATTAGCTGTTTGAGTAATGAAAAACTTTTAGCAAAATTTTAAACTGGATATGTAGTAGAAAGGAATATGTTATGATTTTACTTTTAAGATGGATATTATTTGCAATAGCAATAATATTTGTAGCATGGCTTGTACCGGGAATTGGAGTTGAAAATTTCCAAAGCGCTATGCTCGTTACTGTAATCATGGCTCTTATAAATATATTTATAAGACCTTTGCTGATTCTTATCACTTTGCCGATTAACATATTAACACTTGGTATTTTGGGACTTATAATCAATGCATTGCTGTTTATGCTTGCGGGTTATATTGCACCGGGATTCTATGTGGACGGTTTTTTGGCAGCGTTTTTGGGGTCCATTGTTCTCTCGTTCTTAGGTTTAATTATAAACATGGTAACATTGAACAATGCAGATTAGAGAAAGCTCCTTTTTGGAGCTTTTTCTATTTATAAATTATATGTTATACTTGGCTTGGAGGTTTATATGACAGATTTTATGAAGGGCTTTGTATGGCACGATAACAAAACGGCTTCACTTGACAAAAGACCTGTCCCGCAGATTAAAGATAAAAGAGATGCAATTGTAAAAGTTACCATGTCTTCAATTTGTACAAGTGATTTGCATATAATACGAGGGTTTGTACCCAAAGCTGTTTCCGAAACAATATTGGGACATGAATTTGTCGGAGAAGTTGTGGATGTCGGAAGCGATATTAAAAATTTAAAAAAAGGTGACAGGGTTAGTGCCAACTGTGAAACTTTTTGCGGTCAGTGCTATTTTTGTAAGAGAGGTTTTATAAATAATTGTCTTTATGGAGGCTGGGAAATCGGCTGTACAATTGACGGCTGCCAGGCTGAATATGTAAGAGTGCCTTTTGCAGATACCGGACTTACAAAGCTTCCTGATAATGTGTCTTATGAAAATGCTTTATTTGTCGGTGATATTTTATCAAGCGGATATTGGGGCGCAGAGCTTTGTGAAATTCAAAAAGGTGATACTGTTGCAGTAATAGGTGCAGGACCGGTAGGATTATGCTCTATGATGAGTGCAAAACTTTTGGGCGCTGAAAAGATTATTGCGATTGATGTTGATGACACAAGATTAGAAATTGCAAAAAATCAAAATCTTGCAGATGTTGTTATTAATCCTTTAAATTCTGATGTAGAAAAAGAAGTTAAAGATTTAACCGAAAGACGGGGTGCGGATTCTGTAATAGAGGCTGCCGGAGGAAAAGATACATTCCAAACAGCGTGGAAAATAGCAAGAGCCAATGCGATTGTGGCGCTTGTAGCAATGTATGAAGAAAATCAGACTTTACCGCTTCCTGATATGTACGGAAAAAATCTTACTTTTAAAACAGGCGGTGTTGACGCTGTTAATTGTTCAAAACTTGTAGATTTAATATCAGAAAAGAAAATTAATACTGACTTTTTAATTACGCATAAATTTTCTCTTGATAATATTCAACAGGCATATAAATTATTTGAAAACAAATCGGATAATTGTTTAAAAATAGCAATTGTAAATTAAAAAAAGAGGGTAAATACCCTCTTTTTTTATCTCTTGAAATTCTCGTTATATAAATGATGTTTTAAAAATTTGCATATAACTTTATAAGCAGTTTTAGTTGCTCTGCTTTCTCTTAAACCGTTTAAAAGTAAAAAATCATGATGAATATTATTTATTCTAACGCAGACCGTTTCGACATCTGCTTCAATAAGTTTGCGTGCAAATGCTTCGCCCTCATCTCTGAGGACATCGTTTTCATCAGTGATAATTAATGTTGGAGGAAGATTTTCAAGATCTTCAATATCAGCTTTTAACGGTGAAGCGTAAATCTCTTTACGTTTGTGTTTATCAGGAATATATGCATCCCAGAACCACTCCATTGCTTTTTTAGTAAGCCATGGACCGTCTTTGAACAGGTCATAAGATTCTGTTTTCATTTCAGCATCTGTTACGGGGTAAATAAGGGCTAAACATTTTAATTCCGGGCCGCCTTCTTTGGATGATTTAATAGCCGCAGCTGCAGCCATATTTCCGCCTGCGCTGTCTCCGACAAGTGCAATATGGTCTGAATCAATATTGTATTCATCAGGGTTTTCTGACAAATATTTCAAGGCTCCGTAAATTTGATTAATCGCCGTAGGATACTGAGATTCAGGCGAACGTGAATAATTTACAAATGCAACAACTGATTTAGTATGGTTTGCAATAGTTTTAATTGTCATATCAAAAGCATCTGCATCTCCCAAAATCCAACCACCTCCGTGAGAATAAATTATTAGAGGGAGTTTTTCATCTTTATGTTTTTCAGGTCTTACAAGCCTTAAACTTATTGTACCTGCAATTTCACTGAAAATTTCAATATCCTGCAAATCAGCTTCAATACTCTGGTGGTATTTATATTGTAAATCCAATAAGAATTCTCTTGCTTCTTCAGGAGTCATTTCATATAAGGGCTTTCCTCCCTTTACTTCAAGTTCTTCATTAAACGTTTCTGTAACTTTATCTAAATATGGTTTTTTTGATGATGGTTCTTTCATGTTTACCTCCTGTAAATAATTTTGAAGTAAAGTCACGATTTTACCATTACCTTGTCAGACTGATTGAGAAGTTAATAAATGGCTTTAAGGTTTTATAATTAATTTAAATAATCTTAATAAATATGAAATGGTGCAATAGAAATTTTCCATAAACAGATAAATCATTGTTATGTTATGAAAAGAATAATTACTTTATTATTAACATTGCTGGTAGGAGTGGCTGTATACGCTTCTGATTGCGGGTGTGATGAACAGGTTATTGCACGTGAGCACATGTTCTGCGAAAAAGGTGCATTAACAGACAGTGTAACTGTAACTAATTTAAGAAATATAATCTGCAAAGGAAATGCCTTTAAAGTTGCATTTTCGTGCAAATTTTTATCAGAATGCTCAAAAGCAGGTGACAGAGTAAATTTTGATGTGCCCGAAGCAATTTATACACAGGAAGGCACTCTTTTAATTCCTGCCTGTTCAAAAGTTGTAGCAACTGTAATAAGGATAGAGAAACAGCGTGTTCCAAACAAAAATGCACGTGTTTATTTGAATTTTGAATGTTTGCTCCTCCCTGACGGTACAACAATTTCTATGTCTGCAAGACCTTTAACAAAAGATTCTTCGTTGAAAGAAGATGGCTGGCATACAGCAGGGAAATTAACTGCATATACATTAGGATTGGGTATAGTAGGTGCAGGCGCGGGTACAGGTTTTGCGTTTATCCCGAACCCTGCAAAGCTCGGAGTAGGCTATGCAATAGGTATTCCTGTCGGTACAACTGTTGGTTTAATTACAGGTTTAATAACTCCGGGTCTAAAATACCATGCAAAATCCGGAGAAAGAATTACTATAATTCTTTGTGAAGATTTGTCAGTGTGTAAGCAATGCCGGACCTGTCCTTAGTAAAATTTTGAATGTAAATAAATGTAAATGGATGTAAAAAGTAGTAATTTGTACTAGAATTCCTGCTAAACCTGATGCTACGTTAAAATATTATTTTCTTAATATATTTTATTTTTTATTATTTTGTATTAGTATGTAAATGAATTAAGAGTATATTGGATCTAAGTTGAGAAGAAATAAACTTAAAATTGCCGCTTTGGCTTATATTTGTTTATTATCTGCAGGTTTAAAAGTATCTGCGGCAGAAATTAATGTAAATGATTTTGATACACTTCAAAGCACAATTCAAAATGCTTCAAGCGGCTCCGTATTAAATATCACATTAACAGACAATATTCAGTCTGCTTCCGAAATTGTTACCCAAAAAGATTCTGAAGTTTCTATTAGCGGAGGAAAAACTTATTTAATAAATTCCGATGCTCTCAACCATAGAGGATTTAATGTAGTAAACGGTTCAACTCTTACAATTAGCAATACATCCATAAATAATTTTTTAATAAACCAAACTTCTGCATCACAAAGAGATAAAGGCGGTGCAATTTATGTAAGCGGTCAATTAGACATTAATAATACCGACTTTGTAAAAAATATTGCTTTAAACGGCGACCAGGCAAGCGGCACTGTTGTTATGGGCGGTGCTATATATGCTAAGCAGGGAACTGTAAATATAAACGGCGGACAATTCGATGAAAATGAAGCAAGACGAGGCGGTGCTATTGCAAGTGAAGATAATTCTTCTGCTATTTTCGTAATTGATAGTTCAGGATTTGTAGATAATAAAGCAGGATTTGCCGGAGGAGCTGTTTCAAACGGCGGTGTAATGTCAATTACGAATTCAAACTTTAAAGGTAATATTGCTGACTTTTCTGCTGATACTTTTGAAAACGGCGGCGGTGCTATCTCAAATACGGGTTCGCTATATCTTCTTGGAGGGAATACTTTCCAGCAAAACATTTCAGGAAGAAACGGCGGCGCTGTCTTAAACAGATCTAATTCAGGAAGTAATATTATTATTACTGATTATGCAGAGTTTTTCGGTAACGAAGCCAACGTTGATACAACTAAATTCGAGAAGACTCTTAATGGCGGCGGTGCTGTGTTTAACGGTAATAAAATGACTATCGGCGATAATGATTTGAATTCGAGAATTAATTTTACCTCTAACTCAACAACTGCAAGTGGTGGCGCTATATATAATAAAAAAGATATGGATATCAACGGTAAATTGTACTTCGCCACAAATTCAGCAGGATATAGCGGTGGGGCAATAGCTAATGCAGGTATATTAACATTAAACACCGGTACAAGTTTAGGTAAATTCCTGGAAAATACCTCAGGAGGTAACGGTGGCGCAATTGCCAATATTGGTACTCTTACTATTATCGGAGATACATCTTATGAAAGAAACTCAGCTGATATAAACGGCGGAGCGATTTATAATACTCAAAAATTAATAATTGACGGAACATCTAGTTTTGTTGATAACTCTAGTAATGGTAGCGGTGGCGCTATTTTCAATCAAGGTGAATTGACAATTTCAGGAACTGCAACTTTCCAAAATAATTCGTCAAATGGAAGCAACAGTGCTATGGCAGGCCAACCGGGCGGCGGTGCAATTTATAATTCTTCTATTTTAAATATTTCAGGTACCCGTAATGGTGATGTTTCAAGCGCTGATGCATCTATTCGTTTTTTAAATAACTCTGTTGCTAATACAAATAAAAGCAGTACAGGCGGTGCAATTCACGTTGGTGCAAATATGTATCTTACTGGAGCTGACTTTATAGGCAACAGTGCAGTAAGAGGCGGTGCAATCAGAGGTGAAGGCGGCGGAGCTGGCGATGATTTAATATTAAATGATGCAAAATTTTTAAATAATGCTGCCGAAAGATATGGTGGTGCAATATCATCAGCAGGAACAGCAAATATATATGTTTCAAATTCTTATTTTGAGGGAAACAAAGTCACTGATAAAACAAACGGCGGAATGGGCGGTGCTATAACCAACGGCGGTAATCTTACTATTTTGAACTCAACTTTCAAAAACAATTCTGCTGCAAATCACGGCGGTGCTGTAAGTTTCAACGGTAATAAACTTTCAATTCTTGCAGACGGTGCGGATACTGTTTTTACCGGCAATAATAATACAAACGAAGGTCTTTATATATACTCTACAACAAAACCTGTTATTAACTTTAATGCCGGTAACGGTTCTAACATTAGATTTGACGATAAAATAGTTTCAAGTGTTACACAAAATATAGATTTAAATAAAGACAATATTTATTACAACCATTTTGAAGATTTGCTTGCAGGTTTGCCGGCATCAACTTTAGCTCCTGTGAATGGCAATATTATTTTTAATAATAACTTAAAAAATGTTAATCTTACTTTGTATAACGGAACATTAAAAATTGGTGATGATTCAAGTATTTTAGCATCAGGTGAAAATTATTTTACAAATTCTTCATTAACTTTGAACGGCGGTACGCTTGATTTGGCTAACGGAAATATTGAATCAGGAGATAAATTAAAGTTAAATAATTTTGTTGTAAATGATGATTCTAATCTTCAGTTGGATGTTAACCTGAGCGCTAACGGCGGCAGCGGTGAAATTGATTACATCAATTCCGATATTACAGGAAGCGGAACTCTAACAATTGATAAAATTAATTTTGAAGGCGGTTTATCAGGTGACTTGGGTGTAAGTAAAGAACTTCAGTTTGCTAAAAGTAATTCTGTATCAACTTCATTATTAAACAGTTTACAAACTGTAATTACAAGTGATGCAGGATACGGTCTGGACTTAACAACCACTAACAGCGGTAAAGATACTCTTTCCGTAACAAAAGTTGTTAACAAAGGCGGTCTGCCAATTGCTGTTTCAATAGGTGACAAATTCGGTTCAGGCTCTAGTACGTATGTTTATTCCGCTACCAGTGATGAAACAATTGATGACTGGGCTATTGAATATTCGTATATTGATAACTCAGGAATTGTTCAAAGCACCACTGCATCAAATATATTAATGGGTAATGAACTTGTAATCAACGGAAACAGTTACAGTGTTATTACTACTGCCAGTGATTTAGCAGGTATAGTTTTGAACAACGGCCAAACATTATCTGTAAATAATGTTATGGGTTGGGAAGGTTTTGCCTCTGCAGTAATAAATAACGGCGGAACTGTTAATATTCAAAATTCTACATTTTCAAATAACGTATCTGCTTCCGGAAACGGTGGTGCTGTACAAAACCTTGCAAACGGAATTTTAAATATTAATAATTCAACATTTGAAAATAATTCTGCTGTACAAGGCGGTGCTATTTATAACGAGGGAACGGTTAATATTTCTGCTGACAATTCAACAGCAGTAGTGTTTTCAGGCAATTCTACCGATGTTCATAATGAAGGCGGTACATTAAATTTAACTGCCGATAAAACAAGTTCAATAACATTTAATGATAAGATTACAGGTAATAACGGTACTATAAATATTACCGCCTCAAATTTCGGAAGCATTATATTTAACAATACTGTATCAAATTCACTGCTGTCCTTGAACAGTGGAACTATGCAAATAGGAAAAGACACATCTCAACTGTCAGCAGGTGATAAATATTTTGATAACGTTGCATTAACCGTAAACGGCGGTACTTTAAGTCTTCAAAACGGTCAGATTGATACAATTGATGTCACTGATTTTATCGTGAATAATTCTTCTCAATTCCTTTTGGATATTAATTTAACAGCAAATCAACAATCAGATAAAATTAATGCAAATACAGCCGGCGGAAGCGGTACAATATGGATTGGACCGGTTAATATTACAGAGAAAATGGCTGATGGAACAACTTCTATTTATGCTGACTTTATAAACCAAAATGTAAGCACTGCAATTGAAGATGTAAATAAAACAATAACAGTTGACGGAGCTATTTATTCTGTTGATGTTGCAGGAAACAGAATTACTGTTGCAAAAGAAGGTGAATCAGGAGGTTTTGCTTATGAAGTTATAAATCCTGAGCCGATAGAAAGAACCTTTATTATAGGCTCCAATGATGTAACAGTAAACTCTTGGATTAACGGAGATAATAATCTTGCAGGTACGAGATTCCAAATAACAGGCGGCAGCAACGGAAATTCTCTTATCGGTTCTGATATAGAAGGTATAATTGTTAAAGCCGGTCAACAGCTTGATATTACAAGTGTATCATCTTATGAAGGTTTTAAAAGTGCTGCTGTAAATAATGGCGGTGTTGTTAACATATCAAGTACAAAATTCCAAAACAATAGCGGAGCGGAAAATGGCGGTGTAATTCGAAATAACAGCGGAACTGTTTCAATTGACGGCGGAAGTTCATTTATAAATAACAGTGCTGATGAAAACGGCGGCGCTATTTATAATAACGGAACACTTAATATCAATACTTTTGCCACTGCAGGAACTTTTGTAGGAGATATTGTTTTTGAAAATAATACTGCAAAACAAGGTTCTGATATTTATCAAACAGCATCAGGCATTACCAATATAACAGGAGATAATGGCGGCAAACTTACTCTAAACGGCGGCATAGCAGGTTTAGGTGTAATCAATAAAAGCGGAAACGGAACTCTGGTTCTTAACGGTGATAATTCAGCTTATAATGGAAAATTTATTCAGACAGGAGCTGTCAATGATGAGGGTGAAGCTGTCACAGGCGGTAAAACAACCGTAAACAGCGGAGCAAAATTCTTTAACGGTCAAACTACCATTACCGACAGTACTCTTGAATGGTTAACATCAGAAGATTTAGATTATACTCAAGCTCAAAAGCCAAAGTTAACAATAAACAGCGGTAATTTAATCGTAGGAAATTCAGCTAAACTTACAATTGATAACGGCGGCTCAATTGCTGACAGCGTTGCTGTTGAATTAAACGGAGATTTAATCTTAAAAGAAGATATGTCTGTTAGCGGTAATATTTCAGGCACCGGTAATCTTACAGCTGATAATATAGCTCTTATAGTTGAGGGCGACAATTCAGGATTTGACGGTAATTTTATACAAAATAAAGGTACAACTGATGTGAATGACGGAGGAACATTATTCAGTAATGTATCTTTAACAAGCAGTGTGCTTAACTTTAATGAAGGCTCAAAAGCTTCTTCAACATCTGTATTTAAATCAACTGATTCAACCGTATCTCTAATTTCAAATTCTGCAAATTCCGACACAATTTTGAATGCGGTTAAAAACGGAACAAACAGTAATTTAAATATCGTGATTGATAATACTGACACTGCTGAGGATTTGAATATCGACGGAACAAGCATTGCAGGGCTGACTTTCAAAAATACTTCTGAATACAGTGGAATTATCACAGGTGCAGGAAACATTAAAAACGAAGGTACTTTATCCGTAAAAGGTGATGAATCAGGGTTTACGGGTAAATTTACACAAACAGGAGCTTCTACAACTGTTGATAAAACAGGTAAAGTCTTTGGGGGCGATAAAAATATTCAGGCAGGAAGTTTGAATATTACAAGTTCTGATGTAATTGATTATACAAATGTACATTTATCAAGCGGAACCAAATTAAATCATACAACTGAAACAACAGCGCAAAATACTGTTTCTTCAAGTGTTGTGGATTTTGTTTCTGATGCACAGGGGGCTTCTGCTAACTTCTCTGCATCAGGTGTTACGGGTAATTATTTGATTACTGAAAATATTGATAACGGAAAGTCTAATACAATATCATTTTCAAACAGCAATGTAACTCTTGGAACTACGGATTTTACGGGTAATACTAATTATAACTTGACTGATTCTACTCTGGATTTATCTTCGGATAGTTCTCTTGATAACTATGAGTTTTCAAGTTTTACAACTTCAGGTACAAATAAACTAAACTTTAACGCTAATTTTGTGGATACTGCAGATCCGAATGTTAAAGCTCTTGAAACAGATACTTTGCATGTTGCATCAGGCAATGCGGAATTTGAAGTAGGAAAAGTTTTTATTTCAGGACAGGAAAACGGACAAGCTGAATATAATACAACTCAAAACGTGCTTTCAGGAAATGCTCATTTTTCTGATGACAAGCCTGGAGAAGTTGTTATTTCAACCGGAGCTACTACATCTTATGAATACGAAGTTACAGTTACTGATGATAAACAATCAATTCAGCTAAGTGCTACAGGTATTACTGACGAGAATTCATTGAATGATATGAATATACTTGAAGGTAACAGATTTTTCCAATTCTCTATAGGTGATACTTCCGAATATCATATAGGACAGTCATTAGATGCTACTGCAGAAGGTGACTTTTATATTTCAGGACGTTCTGAGAATGCGGCAGACAGTGTCCTTTCCGGAGCAATCATAGACAGCACAGGGGCTTTGACAGGTGATAACGGCAGTTTATTTAATATAGCAGACAGTGTTAAAGCAAATCTTGAATTTTCCGATTTAACAATTCAGGATGCATATAAAAACGGCAACGGGTCTGTTATAGAAAATAACAGTAAAGATGCAGTTATAACTTTGGATAATACAATTATCAAAAACAACTCATCAACAGGCAGCGGCGGTGCAATTTATAATGACGGCGGAAAAATTATTATAACTGATACAACTTTTACAAATAACAAAGCCGATGTCGGGGGGGGGGCAATATTTAATGCTTCGGGTGAATTATCACTTAATAACGTTACTTTCAATGCCGCAAATCAAACAACGGGTGCTAAAAATGATATTTATAATGCAGGAAGCATTGTAACATCAGGGAAAAATACATTTGCAAGTGATATTACCAATGACGGAAGCTTGAGTTTTGCAGGAACAAACAACGTATCAGGAAATATTATCGGTGCTGACACAGGTAATATTACAAATACAGGAATACTAAATCTTAAAGGTGATAATTCAGGATATAAAGGTACGTTTACTCAAACTGCGGGTACAACTACAGTTAATGATAAATTCTTTAGCGGAACCAGCACAATAAGTAACGGAACTTTAAACTGGTATACATCAAAAGATTTGCCTTCTGACGGAACATTAATTGTTCAAAACGGAAGATTTAATATAGGAAAAGACGGCTTAATGGCTGTTCTTACATTGAAAGCAGGAAGCTCATTAGCCGATAAGTCAGCAGTAACATTAAACAAAGATGCAAAATTAAATATTGAAGGTGCTGATGTTTCATTAAATAATAATGATAACTGGGCAGGTAAGATTACTTTATCTGACGGAAATTTAACATTAAACGGTTTAAGCTCAAACGGTATTATTACGGCAGAAGGCGGAAACCTTAATTTAAATTCAGGCAATTTGTATATCGCATCCAAAAGCTTGATAGCAGGTGACGGAAATAATCCTGCAGTAACAATTGCCGATAATGCTAATTTAAATATTGCAGGCGGAAATGTTACTTTGAATTCTAACGATACCTGGAAGGGTAACGTTAATATGGTTTCAGGTGAATTAAATATTGATAATATCTCTGAAAACGGTAAAATTCAGGCTGTCGGCGGTGATTTAAATATTAATAACGGAACGCTGACTGTTGAAAACGGTTCATTTATTACATCAGAAGTAAATGCATATATTGACAGTAATTCAACAATAGATATTAAAGATAAAGGTATCGTAAATATTAATGACGGTGATTCATGGAACGGTACTATAGCTTTAAATGGCGGTGTCTTGAATTACGGCACAACAAACAGCGGAACTCTTGCTGCTTCAACAGGTGATTTAAACTTATTAAGCGGTTCAATTTTAAATATCCAAACTCCAAGTCAGGTTGCCAATGAAGTTAATGTTGATATCCAAAAAGGTGCAACGGTAAATTTAATTAATAACAGCATATTCAACCTTGACAGTAAAGATAAATGGAACGGTATGATTAACAATGACGGCGGAAAATTGTTAACTGACGGACTTGTTAACCAAGGCGGCGGAGGCTTACAGCAAATAAGCGGAGAATCTGTATTTGATAACAATTCACACATTTCAATTACAGATGCTGACAGCTACATTCAGGGCGGAAAAGTTTCCATATTAAATAATTCAAGCTTGTATATGGGGCCTAATGTTGAATATGAACTTCAAACTAATGAATTATTAATGAGCAATAATTCCTCATTATATCTTATCAATAACGTATTGGAAGAGCCTGAAACCGATATTATGACAGTCAACGGGCTAAACAATGTTACGATTGATATTGCACCGAGAGGATGGGATAACGATAAATTTATTATTGACAGCCTAAAATCAGACAGTTCAGGTATATTAAATATTTCAGACTTCAACTTTATCGGTCTTGCACCGATTGACAGGCATATAATGCTTCAAGTGTTTGATGCAGACAGCATTAAGGATGTAAATTTCACAGCAACGGATAAAGAAATATTTACGCCAATCGGCTGGTATAATTTAAGACCGGCAGGCGGCGGTTATTATACATCAAATCTTACACGTTATAATCCTCAAGTATTTAGAGGTCAGGTTGCAACATTGGCAATGTATAACAACCAGCTTGTAATTGATGATATGCTGCTTAATCACGTAAGTCTTCAAAGCGAGAGATTTTTGGCGCAGGGACAAGATGTAAACAAATATGCCGCAGTGCTTCCTCAGTTCGCTCCTTATCAGTATAAAAAAGAAGACGGAGGTCTGTGGTTCAAATCATATGCAACATTTGAAACTCTGTCTATGACACATAACCTTAATGTCGGAAACAATGCTTACGGATACTTAATGGGTGCCGACTTCCCGGCAGTTGATTTGAAAAACGGCTGGAAATTCCTCCCTACGGCATATATAGCATATAACGGCGGTCATCAGTATTTCAATCAGGTAAGTATGTATCAAAACGGCGGACAGGGCGGTTTTATGGGAACATTTATGAAAAATGATTTCATAGGTTCAATACTTGCTTACGGCGGTGGATATTTTAATGAAATGAACGTTGCAGGTTACACTGATAATACTGGAAACTGGTTTGCAGGTACTGCTGCAAAACTTGCTTACAATATACATGCAACAAAACATTTTACAATTCAGCCGACAGCATTTGTTTCTTATAACATATTCGGGAAACAAAACTGGGGTACTGACTTTGGTGCTATGAGTATGAATTCCGGTTACTTAAACGGCGTAAACGTAGCACCGGGATTGAACCTTATTTATGCAAGAGAAACCTGGAGCTTGTATGGAACTCTTCAATATATATTTAATATAAATGATCAGATAGTAGGACGCGCAGGTAATGTAAATTTAAGTAATATTGAAATGCGTCACGGATATCTACAATACGGTATAGGTGCCACTAAAACTTGGAAAGACAGATTGAATGCTTATCTTCAAATAACAATAAGAAATGGCGGAAGAACAGGTATCGGATTCCAGTTAGGAGCACAATACTTATTTGACTGGTACAATCCTAAATCAAACAAAAATTCTCAAAAAAATTCTCAAACTCCTGCCAAAAAGGTTCTTAAAACAATGAGATAAATAAAATCCTTTTTCTAGTCATCAGTATTCATTTGTACCATTAAATATATTAATGATTATTTATTTAATACCTCAAATGGTAATGAAAAATATGCTGATAATATTTATATTTAAAATTATGCTAAAAGCAGCAAAATATTAAGGAGAAAATTATGAATATGTTTTGTTTTCAATGTGAGCAAACAGCAAAAGGCGAAGCATGTACAGTTCAGGGTGTGTGTGGTAAAAAAGCAGACATTGCCAATCTTCAGGATGAACTTACTAGCAGCTTGATAGAACTTGCCAATTGCGGTGAAAAAAATGATAAGAATACTGAATTACTTATTGACGGATTGTTTATAACAATTACCAATGTTAATTTTGATAATGAATCAATTAAAAACTTTTTAAATGAAGTAAAGAGTCAAAAAAAATGTAATAATGATTTTAGCATACAAAGTGTATGGGATTGCGATGAAGATATCAGAAGTTTAAAATCACTTGTACTTTTCGGCTTGAAAGGTATGGCTGCGTATGCTCACCATGCAAGAGTTTTAGGCTATAAAGACGAGGATGTTGATAACTTCTTATACGAAGCGCTTCAAGCAATTGCTAATAAAAATACAGTTGATGAGCTTCTGCCTCTTGTTTTAAAAACAGGCGAAATTAACTTAAAATGTATGGAACTCTTGGATAGAGCAAATACAGAAACTTATGGTAATCCTGTGCCTGTAAAAGTAACAACAAATATTGAAAAAGGTCCGTTTATTGTTGTAACGGGACACGACCTTCATGACCTGGCGCTTCTGCTGGAACAAACAAAAGACAAGGGGATTAACATATATACTCATGGAGAAATGCTCCCTTGTCATGCTTATCCCGAACTTAAAAAATATCCTCATCTGAAAGGAAATTTTGGTACAGCATGGCAAAACCAGCAGGTTGAATTTGATAATATTCCTGCGCCGATTCTTTTTACGACTAATTGTATAATGCCTGTCAAAGACAGTTACAAAGACCGTGTATTTACAACATCGGTAGTTGCTTATCCCGAATGTTCGCACATTGGAGAAAGCAAAGATTTTACTCCCGTAATTGAAAAAGCTTTAGAACTTGGGGGTTACAGTGAAGACAGACATATGACCGGAATCAACGGCGGCGATGTTTTAACTGTCGGATTTGGACATAATACTGTGCTGTCTGTGGCTGACAAAGTTATTAATGCCGTAAATTCAGGTGATTTGAAACATATTTTTCTTGTAGGCGGATGCGATGGCGCAAAGCCGGGAAGAAATTATTATACCGAATTTGTAAAACAAACTCCTAAAGATACGCTTGTATTGACATTAGCTTGCGGAAAATTCAGGTTCAATGATATTGATTTGGGAAATATAGGTGATATACCGAGGCTTCTCGATATGGGACAATGCAATGATGCATACAGCGCAATTAAAGTCGCAATTGAACTTTCAAAGGCTTTTAATTGTTCTGTAAATGAACTTCCGCTTTCACTTGTCTTATCATGGTATGAACAAAAAGCTGTCTGTATATTGCTTACTCTGCTTTATTTGGGTATAGAAAATATACGTTTAGGACCAACTTTGCCGGCATTTGTGTCACCAAATGTTTTAAATATACTTGTAGATAAATTTAAAATAAAACCAATAACTTCGCCTGATGAAGATTTAAAGTCAATAATAGGTTAAAAAAAGAGGCTGTATAGCCTCTTTTAAAATATACAATAAAGTTATTGACTGATAGCTGCTATCAAGTAGTAAAATAATAATATTATAAAAATCAAGGAGAATAATAATGAAAAGCTCATTATTTAAAATTTTTTTGGCATTATTGTTAGTTGGAGGAAATGTAACTATGGCACAAGATTTTAACCAGCCTTTTAACGAAGGAGAAATCACCCCTTACAGTAAATATTTTACCGGTGAAACTCATTTGAATATGCTGTGTTTAAAAGATGATATTTGGAATTTATCAATGTGCACCGTTTATTGGATTTCCAAAGACTTAGAATGCATTGGTCATATTAAATGAAACATTTAAATAAAGAGGTGACAAAACGCCGTTAAAGTCAACTGCAACTGTTGAAGAAAATGAGCGTTATGAAAAAGGTTTTGCTATTCAAAATCCATTTGTATGGAGATGAAATAGAAAAAGCTCTATCGGGATTACCTGATGATATGGGAAAAGACGTATCCGGATTTTTGACTGAAGTATGTTTCGGGGATTTTTATACCAGAGGCGGTCTTGATATAAAAACAAGAGAACTGTTAGTAATAAGTATATTGGTTACAACAGGAAATACAAACACTTTGAAAAGCCATATAGAAGGTAATCTTAAAGTCGGTAACACTAAATAAGATATAACCGCTGCATTTACAGTGGATGCTGTATGAAGTTTTCCCGAACACGATAAGCGCTTTAAAGGCTGCAAAAGAAGTATTTTCAAAATAATGAGAAATTTAAAATAATTTTTGGTGACTAAAAAAAGAGGATTAGGAAAAATCCTATCCTCTTTTTATTTACCCTGGATGCGATTCGAACGCATGACCTACCGCTTAGAAGGCGGTTGCTCTATCCAGCTGAGCTACCAGGGCTTGGATCCAGAGGGTTTAGACAAGCGTTTGGTTTTTGGGGTACCTGTATAATCCCTCATACGTTTTATGCTATCATAAAAAAAATTTTTGGCAAGAAGTTTTTTACAATTTATTTTATAATATAACTTCTTCTTTTTTGTCATATTCTTTTGTAAATGCATATTTATAAAGCATTATAAAGAACAAAATAAACATTATTACAATAAAGACATTCACGGATATTGGAAAGACTTTAAAATCTTGAAAAATATTTGCCCAATCATTTTTTTCTGGCCAAATATATGCGATTACAAATGGCAGTGCACTGATTTGCCAGAATAGTTTTGGCAGAATCCTTTTGCCGAATGTTATTCCTGTTAAAAATATTATTGAGTATATATAACAAAGGATTGTTAAAATATCCCAGCTTGTAGTGCCTTCAAAATCAGTGAATGCTTCATAAAGGTTAGCTATAAAATATGGAATATAAAAACAAATTAATGAAAATAATGCAAATATGTTGAAAAAACGGTTGTTGGCTTCAGTGTAGAAGCTGTAATTTTTGTACAATCTATAAAAAGCAAAATATACAGGTGAAAGAACAATAAAGAATAAGATTGTACAAATTATAAATGTTAAAAGAGCAGCTATTTGTTCTGTTGTAGTGTTTCTTACTGAATCATTATTAAGCATTATAGCCATAGGAGTTAATATGTTTGTTAGAACTAATGCAGCGAGCGATATATTTATGAATTTTTTTGAGCAGGTTTTTAGTTTAGCAGCAAGCGTATAAAACAGTGCGAATACGCTAAACCCGAAAATAAATACACCTATTGTTATTAATCCTAACGTTTCGGAAATATTTAGTGATGAATTTGTACTTTCACCCATTGCAAATTTAAAATTTATTCCAAACAAGGCAAGTGAGTACAATGCAAAAACAAATTTCCAAAACATAATATTTCTCCTAAATTCGAATAAATTTTATCATTTTAATTCATATTAAGCAATCCACTTAAAAAATGATATTATTTTTTACAACTGTTTTTGTTTAATATATAATTTTCTTATAACGTATTAAATAAAAGGAAATATAGATTATGCTAACCGGAAACCAAGTAAGAAAATTATATCTTGACTATTTTAAAGATAAACATCAACATACAATTGTAGAAAGTTCAAGTCTTGTACCTGATAATCCGACTGTATTGTTAACAACTGCGGGAATGCTTCAATTTTTACCTATATTTTTGGGTATTACAAAATCGCCTTACAATCCTGCCCGTGCAACTTCTTGCCAAAAATGCGCAAGAGCGGGCGGTAAAGACAGTGATATTGAAAACGTAGGAAGAACACCTCGCCACCACACATTCTTTGAAATGCTGGGTAATTTCTCATTTGGCGACTATTATAAAAAAGAAATCATTCCCTGGGCTTGGGAATTTGTTACGGAAGTTTTGAAGCTTGATAAGGACAGACTTTGGATTACAATTTTTGAAACAGATGATGAAGCTTACGAAATTTGGAGAAGCGTAGGAGTTCCTGCAGAGCGTATTAAGCGCAAAGGCAAAAAAGATAACTTCTGGGGACCTCCGGGAGCATCAGGATCTTGCGGACCTTGTTCTGAAATCCATTATGATTTAGGCGAAGACTTAAAATGTTCTGACGATTGCGGAATTGATACCTGTGAATGCGACAGATGGGTTGAGATTTGGAACCTTGTATTTACAGAGTTGTATCAGGACGAAGAGGGCAACCAATCTCCGCTTGAAAGCAAAAATGTTGATACAGGTATGGGCTTGGAACGTATTACAATGGTTTGTCAGGGTGTTCGTTCAACTTTTGAAACAGACCTGTTAAAGCCAATTATGGATAAAGTTTCCGAGATGAGCGGAGTTCCTTATAAAAAATCTGAAAAAACAGACGTTTCTTTAAGAATTATCACAGACCATGCAAGATGTGTTTCTTTCTTGATTTCTGACGGTGTAATTCCGGGTAACGAAGGAAGAAGTTATGTTTTGAGAATGATTTTAAGACGTGCGTTACGTCACGGAAAAATTCTCGGAATGGATTTGCCGTTCTTGTATAAGCTTGTTGATACTGTTGTTGAACATTACGGCGAAGCTTATCCTGATTTGGTTAAGAATAAGGCAAAAATTATTGATACGATTAAAAAAGAAGAAGAACGTTTTGCAAAAACTCTTGACAGAGGCTACAAAATGCTTGACGAATTCATTGCAGATAAAAAAGATATTGACGGTGAAAGTGCGTTTAGACTGTATGATACCTTTGGCTTCCCGTTTGAATTGACACGTGAAATCGCTGAAGAAAACGGTTTGAAAGTCGATGAAGAAGGCTATAAAACTGCAATGCAGGAGCAAAAAGACAGAGCAAAAGCTGCAACTGCAAAAATCAGTGTTACAGGTGATATTAAATATGCTAAAGTTGAAGATGAAGTAGGTTCTACTGAGTTTGTCGGATACACCGAAAACGAATGTGATGCAAAAATTCTTGCAACAATAGAGGGTGACGGATACGTTGATATTGTATTGGATAAAACACCTTTCTATGCAGAATGCGGTGGTCAGACAGGTGACAGCGGATATATTGAAAATGAAAGTTTGAAAGCTGAAGTTTTGACAACTTTCAAGGTTAATAAGCTTTTTGTTCACCGTTCAAAAGTTATTAACGGCGAGATTACTATCGGAGAAAAAGTTCACGCTAAAATTGATGTTGAAAGACGTGAAGAAATAAGACTTCACCACTCATCAGCCCACCTGTTACAGGCAGCTTTGACAAAAGTTTTGGGTGATGAAGTGCATCAGGCTGGTTCTCAGGTTGAAGAAAACAGAATGCGTTTTGACTTTACGTTTTCACGAGCAATGACACCTGATGAGATTTTCAAAGCAGAAGATATTGTTAACTCATGGATTTCTCAAGGTTTGGATGTTACAACTCAGGAGATGGACATTGAACAGGCAAAACTTACAGGAGCTGTTGCGCTGTTTGGTGAAAAATACGAAGATGTTGTAAGAGTTGTTTCTATGGGAACACCAACACAGTGTATTTCAAAAGAATTTTGTGCAGGTACACATGCGAGAAATACGAGAGATTTGCGTTTGTTTAAAATAGTTTCTGAAGGTGCGATTTCAGCAGGTACAAGACGTATTGAAGTCGTTGTTTCAAAAGCTGCATTTGAATTTATGAATGCGAAAGTTAAAGAAATGGACAAATTGTCATTGATGTTTAAGGTTCATTATGATGAAGTAATGGAGCGTATTGAAAAGTTACAGGAAGAAAACAAAGAGCTTCAAAAACATCTTGCAAACGCTCAGGAAGAAAATGCAAGAGCGAAATTCTCAACATTCTTGTCGCGTGCAGAGGATATTGATGGCGGTAAATTGTTTATTTCTAAGATAGAAGAATTTGACTCTAAGGCTGTAAAAGCAGGTGTTGAACTTCTTGCTAAGAAGCTTGGTGAAAGCATCATTGTTCTTGTTTCAGGCAATATGGTAATCGCGAGCGTAACCGACGGATTTATCAAAAAGGGTTACAATGCGGGAAAAATCGTCGGTGAAATCGCAAGAGCAACCGGCGCAAACGGCGGCGGACGTCCAAACTTTGCACAGGGCGGAGTTAAGGACAAATCACAACTGACAGAAATACTTGCAAAAGTAGAAGAAGAATTAAAGTCAGTGAAAGTTTAAAAAAGCGGGGATTTAACCCCCGTTTTTTTTATTTTCGTACTCAATGTTAACAACTTCACATGTATCAAGTTCACAGTATAACTTATCAGACAGTTGTAAAATATGTTTTATAACAATTAATATTTTATCCATATCTCCCTCCGAATAATATTTATCACAAAATGTTTTTAATACTACAATGAAGCAGTTTAGCTGGTGCATTAACAGCTGTGCATTTTTTTTGTTGAACTGATGTTCTTCTTCAAAAGATTTTGTTTCATTCATAATAAATTCTCCAATTGACTAATGGTCGTTAATAGTTGACTTTTATTCAATTATAAATTATTGATTATAGTTTGTCAATAGTCTATTATATTTGGTATAATGACAGATGAAACAAATAAAATACATATTAAAATAGGTCTTAAAATAAAACTGGAAAGGGCAAAGAGAAAACTTTCACAGGAAAAACTTGCAGAGCTGGCTGATTTGAGTAAAACACATGTAGGAGATATTGAACGGGGAACTACTATCCCAACAATTGAAACTCTTAATAGAATTGCAAATGCTTTAGATATTACACTTGTTGAATTAGTTGATGTCTCAAAAGTTGATTTATAGGAAATAAGCCGGATTGCTCACCAACGATAGGAGAAATTATGACAGTATTGAAAATAGAACGATTAGCGCACAACAAATTTCTTCCCGAATATAAAACCGAAGGCGCGGCAGGAATGGATTTGTGCGCGGCTATATCAGAACCTGTTACATTAAAGCCGCTTGAAAGAGCGTTAATTCCAACAGGATTAAAAATCGAACTTGAACACGGATATGAAGCTCAAATCAGACCGCGCTCGGGATTGTCAATTAAACATGGTATTACTCTTATAAACTGTGTCGGCACAATCGATGAGGATTACAGGGGCGAGGTTTGCGTGCCTGTTGTTAATCTTTCTAATGAAACTTATTCAATTCAGCCTGATGAAAGAATTGCGCAAATGATTATTGCAAGAGTTGAACAGGCTGAAATTAAAGTTGCTGTCGAGCTTACTGAAACTTCTCGCGGAGATGGCGGATTCGGTTCTACCGGAAAATGAAATACTTAAAATATTCTCTGCCTTTATTGTTTATTCTTGCTGTTGAACTTTTGGTAAGGTTCAGCCATAATTCGATTTGCTTGTGGAAAATTTTTACAGGACATGAATGCTGGGGATGCGGAATTACAAGAGCATTCGATGCATTGTTTCATTTGCAGTTTCAAAAAGCTTTTGAGCTTAACCATTTTATAATTCTTGTTGCACCTTTAATGTTATATTTATGGTTCAAACTAATATTATTAGACGATACGAAATCATAAAGACTTTGGTAATATTTTGGTGTTAACAAAATGAAAGGATGATTATATGTCAAATGAAGGAACAGGAATGGTTGGTAACAAATCCTATACCGCTGCTTTATTATTGTCGTTTTTCTTAGGCGGTTTTGGTATTCACAGATTTTACACAGGCTATATCGGATTAGGTATTTTGCAGCTTTTAACAGCAGGCGGATGCGGAATCTGGGCATTAATTGACTTTGTAAGCATTTGTTTTGGCAAATATAAAGATGCACAAGGCAATGAATTGGCTGATTACAATCCTCAGCTTGGAAAAATTATGTTTGGTGTATGGGTAGTATTATTTATATTAGGTGTTATTTATAATATCAGTGTTACATCAGCTATTTTAAATTCTGCACATTAATATAAATTCTTATAAAAAAAAGAACCTTAGAAATAAGGTTCTTTTTTTACACTTTTTTTTTAATTAACATTCACGAGAAAAAGAGAGGAAAATAATATTTTATTTTTTGCCTTTGAAAACTGATATATCTGATAAATCTTTTAAGGCAAAATTGGTATTTACATCGAAAATTGCGTTAGGATTTTGATTTTCTGCATTTTTAAGTTTTGTCCAATAGTCAGGATCCAGCTGCGGGCGTCCTTTAGGTAATTCACTATTAAATTCAACCATACATATATTCCTTTGCTTATTATTCTTAACGTCAAACAAGAAAAAAAACTTTAGGATTTCTCTGTTTTTATTAAGAATTTGTTACACTCGTTTTATTGTTAATAACATATCATTAGGTATATAAAAATCTTTTACTCCGTAATTTGCATTAATGAATAAAAATTCCAAAACTTCTCCTGGTTCAACACCAAGATTTTCAAAAGGAATGCTTATATCTACAACCTTGTCATACACAGCTTTAATTTCTTTTGATGAAGTAACTGCCCACAGATTATTAGGAATTGCTTTTACCAATCTTACAAGATTAATTTCACCGTCATAAATTGAAATTTGCATTTCATTATGGAATTTTTCTTTTGAAATCGGCAAAAGGCTTTCAGTTTTTTGAATAATTCTTATTGGAGAAAGCGACTGCTTACGGCTTTGATTTCTCATATAAACGTACATCTGATTTACTCTTTTGGACATAGAAGGAGTATCTTTCAGATATTCGTTTATATAAAATCTCAAGTATAAATTGTCTTTGTCATATCCAAAGCAGATTTTGTCGTAAAATTTGTCTTCTTTAAGCACAGGTCCGTCAGGGATTTTGATGCAGCCTGCATTCAACCAGTTTTCATCATCTTTTTCTTTTCCGTCCATAACAGGTGTAAATTCGCCTTTAGGATATCTGGAAGGTTTTGTAATAGCTGAAAGTAAAGGCGTGTCAAGATATTGCGGCACTTCAAGCCCTAAGAATAAATAAATATTTTTCAAATGTTCTCTAAATATATAATCAAAAATATTATCCCGGCCTGAATCGTTTGGCTCACCGTACCACCAGAACCAGTCGCTGCCTTCACATATAAACAGCTCTCGTCTTGCTGCTTCAATGTTAGGGTTTAGCGGATTTTGTTTTACGTAAGCCGAAAAATCATCGCGGACCTGTTTTAAATATGTCCAGGCAAGGTTTTTTAAAGGTTCGTCAATCCACAACTTAAAGTTTCTATTAACCCAGGAACCTGAACTGATTTTATTCAATGGTTTTTGTATGTCTTTATCAAGATAATCACTGATAAGAACAGTTTCCAAGCTCGGGTCATTTTCGATTAACGAATAAATTGTTGATAAGAAAGTTGAGCCGTCAGCTGTGTAATTTTCCCAACAGTTTTCACCATCCATAGCAATCGTAATTAAATGGTTTTCATCGGGTGAAGAAAGCAGTTTGCTTTGTGCAACTTTAATTCTGTCATACAAGTCGTTTGCAGCACTTTCTGCAGGGTGGTTCGGGTATTCAAAACCGATAAGGTTAGGAATAACTGAATCTCTAAATATTATATTTACTCCGTCGTCTTTGTATTTATAAGATTTTAACAGGTGATACGGATCTTCAAGGTAGCCTCTGAAATCTCTTACAAATTCAAAATTTATTGAATTGGATAAAATACCCTCATCGGAAATAGTCCAGTCAACACCGAGTTCTTTAAGCAGTCCCAATTCTTTGCTGCTTATGCAATGTTCGGAAGGCCAGATGCCTCTTGGACGTTTTCCAAAAATATTTTCCATTCTGTCAAGTGCCATTTCAGTCTGCATTCTGGCATCAAGTTCCATTTTTAGATTTGTAGGCAAATCATTTTCAGAAGATTTTTTAATACTTTTAATGTCGAGTAAAATAGGTAAAATAGGATGATAGTAAGGACTGGTTGTAATTTCAATTCTTCCTTCATCAGAGAATTTTTTGTATGTAGGTATAATTTTTCTTATTATATCTCTTTGGATATCAATAATTTTTATTCTGTCTTCTGTTGTATAATCTTTTCCTTTTTTAATAAGTTTTTTAAGTTCAGGATAGATGTTTTTGTAAATAGGATCAAACCAGGCAAGGTTAAACAAAGCCATTAAGTCAGAATATTCCTGATTTGAAAACATATTAATATCGTTTTCGGGATTCAGCTGGTATTTTTGATAAAGCCTGTTGTATTCTTCAGAGGGAAGAATCATCGAATGAAAATTTGCATCAAAAAAATTGTTGATAATAAATTCTTTATCATCAGCAGTTAAATCTTCAACATCGGTTATGGTTAATCTGGAATGAATGTCGTGCAAATCGTTTTCACCATAATCTATTAACGAATCCAATAGAACCGGAACAAGATTAAAGTTTAATTTAATCTTAGGAAATTTTTCCAAAATTAAAACCATATCAAGATAATCTTTTACGGCATGCAGTCTGACCCAAGGCATTAAATAATCACCTGTGGGTGTTAATTGGTAAACAGGCTGGTGCATGTGCCAGTAGAATGCTATTGATAGTTTTTTTGTTTGGCTCATCATAAATTTTTATACCACACTGCTATTCCTAAAATTATTATATCATTGAAATTCCAAAAATGGAAACAATTTACATATGCAAATTTATGTTATAATCCTTTTATGAAAATATTATTCATAACAGATTTGTATCCTGTTAAGGAAGATGAAAAAACAACTCCAAGAACTCTTTATGATTTTGTTCAGGGTTTCAGAAAATCAGGACATGAAGTTAAGGTTTTAAAACCTAATTTTATTTTGAATTCTTTTCTTCGCGGTAAACCCTTTTATAAAACAGGTCAATACAATGATGTTTATAACGTGAATTATTTTCTGCCTTTTATAAATGTAAAACTGCCCGAACAATTGCAGAATTTCAACCCTGATATTGTATTGGCTCATATGCCCTCAGGAATTTTGTTTGCAGAAAAATTGGGGCTTGTATTTGCAGCGGGAATCCATAATTCTGATTTGGAGGTTTTGACAAATCCTTTATATTCAGTTTATTTTAAAAACAGGCTAAAAACTGCATTGTATAAGGCAAAAGCAATTGCCTGCCGTTCTGAAGTTATCAGGCAAAAACTTATAAAGCTTTTTCCTGATTTAGAAGAAAAAACTTTTTCTGCCCCTTCAGGTATTGACAAAAGTTTAATTGCAGATTTTAATAATGCTCCTTTACATTCGCCCGTCAAAGTTTTGACGTGTGCAAATTTCAAAAAAAGAAAAAATATTGATAAAGTCATTGAGGCTTGCAAGGGGCTTGAAAGCTTTGAGCTGACTGTGATAGGTGATGGCAGAGAAGATAAAAATTTAAAAAAAATTGATAAAAGTGTAAAATTTACGGGAAGACTTACTAATGATAAAGTTCTTGAAAAAATGCGTGATAGTGATGTTTTTGTCCTGCCGAGTGTTAATGAAACCTTTGGTATGGTTTATTTAGAAGCTATGTCACAAGGCTGTATTACAATCTGCACAAAAGATGACGGAATTTCAGGTATTATAAAAGACGGAGAAAACGGTTTTTTGACACTTCCTATTTCAACAGAAATCAGAAAAATACTCCTTAATATAAAAAACATGGATGATGACACCTTGAATACATTGCGCTACAATAGTTTCCATACTATTAAAAAGTTCACTTCAGAGGTTTGTTGTGAGCAGTATTTGCAACAATTGCTTAAGATTTTGTAATGATTTGACAACATTGGAGCATGTTTTTGGTAGTATTAATGAGTTGGTTTTTACCCTCAATATATAAGAAGGAAATATTTAATGAACAAATTTTTAATCGTACTTTTGACACTTTTATTTAACATTCAGCAGGCTCAGGCATTTAGTATAGATACTTTTATGGACAAAAAGGTTGCACCTGTTTCCGATGCTATTGCAGCTGTTATTTTTCACCCGATAAATGTGTTTGGTACGGATGTTCCGATTATTATTTTCTGGATTTTATTTGCAGGTTTATTCTTTACTTTTTATTTAAGAGGTATTGCTGTATGGGGGTTTAAGCACGCTGTTGATTTAGTATTCAAACCTAAAAAAACAGAAGACGGTTCAGGTGAAGTTTCATCTTTTCAAGCTTTGATGACAGCTTTGTCAGGTACAATCGGTCTTGGAAGTATTGCTGGTGTAGCAATTGCTATTTCAATGGGCGGACCGGGTGCTGCATTTTGGATTATCGTAGGTGCATTGTTAGGTATGTCGCTGAAATTCGTAGAAGCTGCACTTGCAGTAAAATACAGAAGATTTAACCTTGACGGTACAATTTCAGGCGGACCGATGCACTATATGGCACACGGTTTAACAAGAAAAAAATTAAGATGGTTAGGACAGCCTCTTTCTGTTATGTTTGCAATCCTTTGTATTTGCGGAGGTATTACAGGCGGTAATATGATTCAAATCAATCAGGCTGCAAACCAGTTTGTTAATGTAGCAGGCGGTGTTGACGGACCTTTGCATAACTTTCACTGGGTTATAGGTCTGGTTATGGCTGTTGTTGTGGGTATGATTGTTATCGGCGGTATTAAAAGTATCGTAAAAGTTACTGAAAAAATTGTTCCTCTAAAAATATTTGTATATTTATTTTCAGCATTGGCTGTTATTGTTTGTAATTTTAAATTAATTCCTCATGCCGCTTGGGTAATAGTAAAAGAAGCTTTTCAGCCCGAATCTATTTATGGCGGTATGTTTGTTGCAATGATTATGGGTTTTAGACGGTTAGGTTAAATAAATGAAGCAGGTACAGGTTCTGCTCCTATTGCTTATGCAACAGTAAAAACAGATGAACCCCTTTCACAAGGTTTTGTTTCTTTGTTGGAACCGTTTTTAACAGGCTTTATGTGTACTTTAACAGCATTTGCTATCGTAATTACAGGTGTATATAAAGACCACATAGGACATACATCAGGTATTGAAATGACATCTGAAGCTATTTCTTCAGTAATGCCTTTCTTCCCTAAATTATTGGCTTGTATTGTTCTTTTATATGCTTTATCAACATTAATTTCCTGGGCATATTACGGTCAAAAATCCTGGAACTTCCTGTTCGGTGAAGGAAAGAAAAGAACACTGACATTCCAGTTTATATACTGTTCATTTATTGTAATCGGTTCTGTTTTAAACGTAACATCAGTTATTAATATTACAGATGCTATGATGATTGCAATGTCTATCCCAAACATTATTGCGATGTATATTTTGGCTCCTGAAATCAAAAAAGATTTGGCTGATTACTGCAGATTGCATCAGTTGGGCAAATGGGTTAATCGTGATTGGTTAAAACCTGTTCCTGTAAAAGCAGAAACAGAGGAAGATGAGGTTTTATGTCAGATCAACAAATTATCATAACAGTTTCAGGTGTCGATAAAGTAGGAATTGTATCTAAAGTTTCAACGGTTCTGGCAGAATACGGCGTTAATATTGAAGATATAAAACAAACTTTGATGCAGGGACATTTTGTAATGTTTATGCTTGGCAATATTGAAAAATCAAAATACACTTTCAAAGAAATTAAAGAAGCTTTAACCAATACAGGTGAAGAACTCGGAATGGAAATCTGGGTTCAAAGAAAAGATATTTTTGATAAAATGCATAATGTGTAATTACAGAATAAATTTTTCTTTGAGTTCAATAATTTTTTCGTAAGATTTTTCGATATTTTCTTTTAATTCATTGTCAGTTTGAGCTTTTTTTGCCAGAGTTTCAATTATATTAACTGTTTCGGGTTTTGAATCTCTGTATATAAACATATTAAGACCTGCTCTTATTCCCATTTCACAAGCATCAACAGGACCGAATTTTGCAACTCCCTTCATTATCATATCATCAGAAATTGCAACTCCTTTAAAACCGAGTATATTTCTTAAATATGAGATTGCATTTTTGCTTAATGATGTAGGAATAACGTCTTTTTCAAAGCAGGTGCAGTGAAGATGCGCAACCATAACTGTTTCAATATTTGCAGCGCAGGAAGCAAAAGGTTTAATATGAATTTTTTCCATTTCTCCAAGCGGCAAATTGATTTGAGGTAACGTTAAATGACTGTCAGCATTGGCATCTCCGTGTCCGGGAAAATGTTTTACACATGGTATAATTCCATTTTCACGGTAAGTTTGAGATACAATCTTTTCACCCGTAATTACATCTTCTGCGTTATTTGAAAAAGCCCGCTCGCCTATAATAGGGTTGTCAGGGTTAGTGTTAACATCAATGCACGGTGCAAAGTTCATATTTATTCCGTAACTTTTTAACTCGCAAGCAATTTCTTTAGTTTGATTGAGAAGAAATTCTTCGCCTTTTTCATAAGCGTATTTTGCCGATAAATATTTTTTTCCGTTATGAATATTTTCTGTGCGTTCAACTCTGCCGCCTTCCTGATCAATTGAAAGAAACGGCGTAATTATAGATACTTGCTTAATATCACTGATAAGCTGTTTAAACTGTCCCGGAGTGTGAATATCTTTTGAAAAAAATATCATTCCGCCAAGCCCGTTTTTAAGAGCATTTTTATAGCAGTCCCCGTCAGTTCCGAGAATAAACATTTGATACAATTTTGTTTTGATATCCATTACAAAACCTTTTCAGCAAGCGGGTATAAATCTTTTAATCTTCCGCTTTCAATAACTTCTTCAATTTTTTTCAACACTTCTTGTGAATCTTTTTCGCTTAATGCTTTAAATGATTTTGGAATAACAATATCATTTGTTGTTTTAGCTTCAACAAAACCTTTGTTTTCTTTTAAGAATACTCTGTATGCATCAAGAATATTTGTGCTTGCGGTATCAATAGAGAAATTCTGCCCTGTATAGTATTTAACATCTTTTTTAAGCTGTTCAATATAATTTGTTATAAAATCAACTTCTGATAGGGTTTCATCTTCCGTATATTCTCCGCCGTAGCAGATGTTATTTAAAATTTCTTTGTTATCAAACTTTTTTATACACATAGCCCATAGAATACATCCGAGATAAAATCCCAGATAGTTTTCTAAAAGGCTTAAAATTTTCGGATAAAACATTTTAAACTGCTGTTTTTTTTGAGCAAAATTTTTATATCTACCAAGAGTATTGTAAACATATTCTATGTTTGGTGTAAAAGCAGAAATATGTTGTATAAAACCCGGATCAAATTGTACGCCGTCTGTGAAATCTGTCATTTTTTCTCCTTTTTATTAAAGCATTTCATATTTGATTTTTTTCTTATTGCTCTTTAAGACTTTTTCCTGAAATTCTTTATCATACTGCAACCTGTATCCGTTGGCAAAAGCTTTTACAACAGCATTCGAAAAAGTTCTTTTTGTGCTCCAGTAAGCTGTGTGTGCAACAAAACAAGGTCGTTTGCTCCAAACACTGGAATTATCATAAATAAATCCTTTCGGATCTTTTATTTCAATATCGGCAAGCTTTTCCATTTCATCAATGGTCAGATTTCTGGTTGAAGGGAAGCCGAGCGGATCTTCACGGTAATTAACCGTAATAAAGAAAAGTCCTTTTTCAATAATATACTTCATCATTAATTTGTTATAGTAATTAAGCTCATATTCAGGATCAGCAAGATCTGAATAGAATAATACAAGAGGACTTGCAAAATTCACAACACCTTTTAAGGAATCAGCAGGGGCGCAAGCTGTTTTTGTAGCTTCTTTAAGCTTTAAATAACTATCCTCCAATGAGTCGTCTACATTTCTGAACACAAGATGACCGCTTTGAGAAACTATTCCGACCTCTGCTTTTGATAAAGCTGAAATACAAGTGTTATCCAAAGGATGCTCTTTGACAAACTGACGCATATTGCTGCTTACATTAATAGTATTAAAAAGATTTTCCAAATTTATATATGGAAGTTTATTAAACATGTATTCATAAGTTATAAAGCTTCCGGCAGAATAGCCGTATAGTATTGTTTTATTACCTTTGGAAGCTTCAGTTTTAACAACCTCATTAAGTTCATCCAATATAGGAAGCATATTATGTTGTTTTTGCACCCAAATTGCATCGTGTAAATATGAAGCTAATACAGAGCGGACTTCATAAGCAATTGTAGGACTGAAAGCTTTTGTTAAGTCAAGCTGGCTGTGAACAAATTCCAAATCTCTCTGGCTTTTATCTCCCCAAAAGAAGATAACGGGTTCTTTATTAATTCTGTATTGTTCTCTATCCATAAAGACTTTTTTTATTTGTCTGTTTCTTTCAAACTTTTTTTTCATTACAGGGTGTAATTTTTGGACTCCGTCAAGAAACCAGTTTCGCATTTTAGCATCGTTGTTGTTTGAACCGTTAATATATACAAAACTTACGCCTGAATCAGCTAAGCAGGCATTTTGTAATAGGATTGCACTGAATAATAACAAAATAATCTTTTTCATAGGAATATGATAGCATAAATTATACTCATGGGCTATTTTATTTTCTTTATTTTTTTTGGTAAAATGTGAGCGAAAAGGAGTAATTATATGAAAAAGATTTTGGTCATCTTATGCTTAACTGCATTTGTAGTTTTTCTGGGTTACACTTATGCATCTGCTAAATGCCTTATAGCAGGCAGGGGATGCTGTTCTAGCCACGGCGGTGTATGCGGCTGCGCTGGTGGGCGTTCGAAATGCTGTGACGGAACTTTAAGTCCGTCTTGTCAATGTTTTAAAGATGATGTTAAAGGCTGTTTAGAATTATAAAGCAAAAAAGCCGATTATATTAATCGGCTTTTTTAAATATTTATTTAGTTTAATTAATCGTGTTCTGCTGCTATAAATTTGTAAGCATAAGCTGCAATTGCTCCTCCAGCAAGGTTTGCAAGAATAGTAATCCAAACAAGATTAAATTTTGCTGCTTTCATAATAAGAAGTCCTAATGCAACAGCAGGGTTAAATGCTCCAAGACAAGTTCCTAATGTTGCAAAGATAGCAGTTGCAAGTGTGCCTCCGATTGCAAGTCCGTAAAAAGAATTACCTTCAGTAGATTTTGATGTTGCAGTACTCAGAACAACAAAACATAATGCAAACGTGAATAATAATTCACATATAATCATTGCAGGAATACTGAAATTAATTTCATCCGAATACGGTGGTACTGCTACTAAATAGAGCACAACTCCGGCTGCTGCCGCTGCACCTAAGATTTGTGCTATGGCATAAGGGATAAACTGTTTCCAGCTTAAAGCTCCTTTAATACAAGCTGCAAAAGAAACAGCAGGGTTGTAATGACCTCCTGAAATTCTTCCGCCTGCATAAACCATTACCATAAGTGCCAACCCTATTGCTATTGGAGGGATTGAGCCTCGTCCGTTAGGAAATATTGAACATCCGATTGTTAAGAATAAAAAGAATGTTCCGATAAATTCCATAAGGTATTTTCTAAATAGTTCTTTCATATAAATCTCCTTTTTCGGTAAAAATTCTAACATATATAAAAAGTTTATGCAATTAATCTTCATACTAATATCAAATATTTTATGGTATAAATATTTTATGTTTTATTTTAGCGAAATTAACGGAAAAAGAATTTTAAAAAGCAGTCTGCTTGATGGTTTGAACCACTTTTTTACAACGAGAGAAAGCGTTATAAAAACAAAAGAACCTGATTTTGAAAAGGTTGTTCTTGAAAATAAAAAAGACATTTGTAAATTTTTAGGAATTGAAGAGGTGAATTTAATTCATCCGTCACAAACTCATACATCAAATGTTGATGTTGCAAAAGCATGTATGTCGTCTTATCCTGATACCGACGGTCTTATTTTAACCAATAAACAGCAGGCGGTGTTTTTGAACTTTGCTGACTGTACGCCTGTAATAATTTATGACAGCAAAAATCACATCGGGGCGGTTTCGCATGCAGGGTGGAGAGGAACTGCGGGCATGATTGCGTCCAAGACCGTTCAAAAAATGGTTGATGAATACGCCTCAAACCCGAAGGATTTGAAAGCTGCAATCGGACCTGCAATATCTTTCTGTTGTTACAATGTAGGAGAAGATGTGTACAGAAAGCTTTCTGCATCCGTGAAAGATTTTGAAGGATTGTCAGAGATACGTCAGGGTGATATTTTTGTCGACTTAAAAGGTATTAATAAAAGACAGCTCGTTGAAGCGGGGCTTGATGAAAATAATATTGATGTCTGTCCTTATTGTACTGTTTGCAATAACAATTTGTTCTTTTCTTACAGGAAAGAGAATGCAACTACAAACAGACACAGCGCGGTTATAAAGTTATAAAATTTCTGAGTATTTCATGACCGTATTCCGTAAGAATAGCTTCAGGATGAAATTGTACGCCGTAAACGGGAAAGGTTTTATGCTCTATTGCCATAATGGTTTTGTCTTTTGTGCGCGCAGTAACCTTTAATTCATCGGTTAAACCTTCAACAACAAGAGAATGATATCTGGTTGCATTAAAGCCTTGTTTTAAACCTTTAAATATTTTACAGGTGTCGTCAAAATAAATTTCAGAGGTTTTTCCATGTGTCGGAGCTTGTGATTTTGTGACTTTGCCGCCGAAAAACTGTGCTATGCATTGATGTCCCAGACAAATCCCTAAAATTTTTTTTGTTTTATAAAATTCTTTTATAACATCCATAGAAATTCCAGCAGTGTCGGGATTACCAGCTCCGGGTGAAATGATAATCCTTTGAAAATCAATGTTTTTTAATTCGTTGATTGTAATCTTGTCGTTTTCAAATACTTTAGGCTCCACACCGAGTTCTTTAAGATATTGAACTATGTTGTAGGTAAATGAATCGTAATTATCTATCAAAATCATAATTTTACCTCAACAATCTTTCGCACTGAGTTTATGCAGAAAATTTTTTCTGCTTTATCAAGGTCGGATTTGTATAGAATTTTTTCGGTGACATTTTTCATTGATTGCCTGAAAATCCCGTTTAGTAAACCGCATTTTACTGGCGGCGTAAAAAGTTTTCCGTTAATTTCCAAAACTATATTGCTTCTTGAACCTTCCGTGAGTTCGCCTTTTTCGTTGAAAAATATTTCGTCAAAAACTTCTCCTCTTGCTATTTTTTGCATGCTGTCAAAATAGTATGGGCGGTAAGTTGTTTTGTGGTATAAAAAATCGTTTTTGCTGTTTACAATAATAGAAGAAATTGTTATTTTGTTTGTTTTGCAGGGATGTAGTTCTTTATACTCCTGCTTTATTGTGCCATCTTTGCTCAACAACAATCTTACTATTCCGTCATTTTCAGGTTTAAGACGTGGCTTTGTAAAGTTAAACCCGTAATGTTTTGCGGAATTTTCCATCCTTTTAAAATGTTCTGCTTCTAATAAAAGTTTGCCGTTTTCTACAAGTATGGTTTCGATTATTTGAAATTCTTCGTTAAGAAATTTTGTTTTGGTTAAAGTTTCTTCCCACTCGTCTTGAATGTCGGAATCCCAAACGATTGCACCGCCTGCTCTGTATCTGAAATTTGTTTCGTTGTCGGATTTCTGCAAAATTCTAATCGGCACGCTGAAAATAGTTTCTTTTGGTGAAATTATTCCGATAGCTCCGCAGTAGATATCGCGCGAACCTTTTTCTACTCTATCAATAATCCTCATAGTGCTTATTTTCGGTGCACCTGTAATCGAGCCGCAGGGAAATATTGCTTTGAAAATTTCATAAAGCGTCACATCTTCCTTCAAGTCTGCTTCTATTTGCGAAGTCATTTGGTGAAGTGTTTTGTGAGTTTCAATTTCAAAGAGTTTTGAAACTTTTATGGAACCTGTTTTTGCAATTCTTCCTAAATCGTTTCGCAAAAGGTCTACAATCATAACATTTTCGGCGCGGTTTTTTTCATCGTTTTGCAAGAATTTTTTAAGTCTTTCATCCTCATCTTTGGACTTTCCGCGCTTAATTGTTCCCTTCATAGGTTTTGTAACGATGTGCTTATTTTTTAGAGTAAAAAACAACTCGGGCGAAAATGAAAGCACGGTATCAAATTCATTTTTCAGATAAAAATTATACGGAGTTTTTTGTTTTTTCAAAAGATACTGGTAAAGTTCAAAATCATCTCCGTCAAACGGAATTTCAAACTCGTAAGTGTAATTAACCTCATAGGTGTTGCCTTGAGAAATTTCGTCTTTAATCTCTGTAATCGCTTTTGAATATTCATCAAAACTTACACAGGGCTTAGGGTTCAGTATAAAACTTTTTTCTGATTTCGGCAGGAATTCTTCGTAATTTTCAAACACTTCAAAATATAAAAGAGGCAGGTCTGAATTTTGTTTTGAGAACGCTTCATATCTCAAATAACCTGCCAGATAATATTTTTTTCCGAGTTCTTCTATCTCGCAAAAAGCTTTTTGCAATTCATCTTTTGAAAACGCTTTTATTGTCTTTATTGAATTTGTAAATAATTTATCTGAAAATATTATCATAACTTGAGTATAACAAAATTTTTGTTATAATTAAACAGGAGGTTATGATGAAAAAACAAATTATTTTAGGAATGCTTTTATCATTTATTGTTCTTCCTGCATTTGCGGAGGAAGAAATCCATATAAATCAAAACTCAATGAAAAGTTTTTCGGGAACATACCAAACCGCGCGTCCAAAATATCCTCCATTATCTGCTGCTGATGAAGTTATGAAAAATGAAATGAGCGCTGAGTCTGATTCAAAGGTAGACAAGGCAAAAATGCCAATGCAGATGAACGCTTTTACTCAAAACTATGACAGCTCAAACAGTATGATGATGATGCAGAATGTTATGCCTAATATGATGGGATATTAATATCGGGTCAGATTTTTTTTAGTCCAGTTTAAAAGTTTTTCAAAATAAAAATCAGGGTTAACACTGAAATCGAGTGACTTCATGTTTATGCATATAGTCAGCATTTCTCTGTCTTCACCTTGCAAAAGCTCAAGTAATTCCTGTTTTGTTTCTATGTATTTGTAATTGTCTATATAGTACTCGGTTTGAAGAATGTAAAAGACGTTTTTATATCCCTGTTTTAAAGTTTCAATCAAATTGTTTTCAAATAAATAACTGTGGCTGAGCATGTGATAAAGGTTAGCAATATTTGTTTGAACGGCCGGAATTGCATCGGTTCGTTTAATCAGCGGCACAAAATCTTTAAATTCTCCGTATAATGAAACGGTATCATTAAACAGCTGGAAAAGTTCGTATTTAGGCCAATGATAAATTTCATCCAAACCTGATACAAAACCGCATGCTTTTTCTTTAAACGGCATTGACAGAATTATCTTGTGATAGCTTTGCAAATCGTTTAACTGTATTTTATCTAATATAACAATTACGTCTACATCGCTGGTATCAGTAGCTTCATTACGTTTGTAGCTTCCTTGCAGACCAATAAATTTGATTCTTCCCTCAAAAGTATCAAACAATTTTTTTGTTAGTTCGCCAAGCCATTCTTCAAGATTAAATTCCATAAACACCTCTTTTGGATTATACATTAAAGAAATCATAAAAATGATAAAATTGGTATGGGTATTTTGATGTAAGTTTTTCAAGAAATTTTACATACTGCCGTTCTAATTCCTCAAGCTTTTCTTGACGTTTTCCGATAAATTCGAATTTTTGAATATGAATAGCATATTTGTCATGTTTTTCTTTGGTGCAGGCAATAAAATATATTGGTGCTCCCATTAACATACCAAACTTAAATGCTCCTATCGGAAAATTAACTTTTCTGCCGAGAAAATCTGTTTGAAATACAGCATTGTCATTGTTCGGTGCAATCCTGTCGCCTGCCATAAAAATAATTTCACCGCTATCAAGTTTATCTTTTAGTTCAATTGAGGTTGTCAAATCAATTTCTTCAACAGGGTAAGTTACAATTGGATTGTCAGAAGAAATTTTGTCAATAAAGCTTTTGAAAATTTTGCACTGTTTTGCTTCCAGAAACAAATTAACTTTTATATCTTCAATAACAGTGCCTGACCTGAAAAAAGTACGCATTGCGTTGATATTTCCAAGATGCGAACAGAGAAAATATATCCCTTTTTTATCAAGCAAATCTTTATATAACATTTCTCTTTGAGCTTCATCAGCAAAGTAAATATTTTTGAACGGAAAGTTATCCGTAAACATTTCCATTTTATCAACCAGAGCGTAAGCGTAGCTTAAGAAATGCTTGAATGTATCTTTTGCTGCAGCTTTGCCTGCTGCAACTTTAAGATATTTTTCGGAACATTTTCTGATTTTTGGTGCTCCTAAAAATGCAAAAAGGGTTACAAAAAAAACAATAAACTTAACGGCATTTTTCCCCGCGAGTTTATAAATATACCACAGGAGCATTAATCTTTTGTGTCCTGCCGCCTGTTCTTTAACTTCATACCATTTTAACATTTTGTGCAAGCAACCTCTAAAAGTGTATAATCGTGAACGCCGACATTTTCATATTTTTCCTGAAGTTTCAGCCCTGCTTTTTCGATGAGTTCAAGCATTCTTTTTTCCGAGTACATTTTGCTTTTACCGTTTGCCATGCAGGTAAAATAGAGTGAAATATGTACAAGTGAATACGTTGCACCGTCAAAAATCTGCTTGTCCGTAAACGGCTCAAGAATATAAATCCTTGTGTCATCAGACATTGAATTTTTAATGTTTGATAAAATTGTTATAATCTGTTCTTCCGAGAAACAATCCAAAAACTGGCTCATAAATACAGCGCCTGAAATTTTCGGAAACCTTGATGATTTATCAAGTACATCTATTCCGTAAAAATTCAGCCTGTCATTTTTAAGATTTTTCTTTGCTGCTTCTATATTTTCAGGCAAATCTATCATATTTACTTTACATTCAGGATTGAACTCAAGGCAGGCACGTTCGAATTTTCCTGTGTTACCGCCGATATCAAAGATTTGAGGTGTTGGTTTTTGGAAAATAATTTTCAAAGCTTCCTCAAAACATCTATCGGAATAAAAATGGTCAAATTCAAACCAGCTTTTTTTCATTTTTTCAGGCAGAATTTGAAGTATATTATAGATTGTTTGATGCTCCCCGATAAATTTCTTCAATCCTTTGGGTTCTTCGTCTTTAAATGATTGCGTAAGCTCTGATGCGCCTAAATAGCATACATCTTTTACAAAATTGAAATTCACCCTTGTCATTTCGTTATTCAAAAAAGCATCGGCAACGGCTGTGTTCGTGTATATATTATCGTTTTTGGAGATTACACCTGCACACAATGCTGTTTCCAAAAGCGTTTCAGCCGTATATTTTGATATTTTGCAGTGTTCAATAATTCTTTCCAAACTTGACGGATTATCTTGCAGATAACTTAAAATTCCTAATTCCAGCATTGATGCCACAGCCTGAAATGTGAAAGGTGCAAAGGCTATTTTTTGAGCATCGGCAAGTGCTTTAACCTGCGGTGATACGTTTCTTTTAATTCTTCTATACTTCATAAAAAGATTATATCATCTATCTTTTATGCATACAAGGCTGAAAATATAAGAGAACAAAAGCCCTGTTGCAAGAATAATTCCAAGTGAACTGATTAGCTTGAAGCCTGTCAATGCAAGCAGTGTGAATGAGAAAACACTTGTCAGGCATGAAATTAATACTGCATCTGCGGATTTTTTAGCTCCGCCGAATCTGAAAACAGAGTAATCCAAACCGAAACCTATAATTAAGAACACTGCTATGATGTGGAAAAGATTTACCGGTTGGTTAAAAATTCCTAAAAGTCCCAGTGAAACTCCCCCTGCAAGTATTGAAGGGAGAACAATTTTACCCGCTGATTTGAAATTATATATTTTAGCCAGCAGCAGATAAAGTATCGCAAAAATCGGAAGTAAAAGACTTAAACAAATTATTCTGCATTTTTTTATTTGAGAAGAGATGTCTTTTTGGAAATTTATTACTCTGCTTCCGTTAATTTCTCCTCCTTCATATCCGAATGCTGCAACTATTGACGTGTTTTCATTAATTAAAAAATTATTTTTTAAAGCTTCAAATTTGATATTGTAATTAAGAGGGTAAGGAGTTAAAGCTTCATCAATAACTTCTCTGCGTTTATCAGACGGCAAAAATACTGCATAATCGTTAAGTCTTTTCAGGTATAATTCTTTTTTCAGATTTTGGACTGATTTTTGTCTTTTTAAAGAAGGAAGATATTTGCTTAATGATTGAAATTCAACATTATTTTTGCTTAATTCGTAAGTAATACTTTCTTCTTTTTCCAGAAGTTCTTGAAGATTTTTGCCTTCGATAACAAAAATTGACATCATTTCATTTGATTTTATCAATTCGCTTTGAAGTTTTTCTGCATTTAAAAGATGTTTCGGCGGTACATACATGTTTTTAATATTGTCATCAAAATGAATTCTAAATAAGCCGACAGCAATTATAATTCCTGCTGCAATCAGGATTGGTTTAGTAAATTTTTCAGGGATAGAAAAATGTTTTATATGCGCAGGATTATATATATTTGTACAGAATAGAGGATAAAACAGGATTACAAAAAGATAAACCGTTGCTAATCCGGTAACCGTGAATACTGCAATTTGTTTCAATAAAATAAAGTTGGAAAACAGCATTACAATAAATGCGCTTGCAGTTGTCAAAAGACTTACGCTTAAACTTTTAAATATTTCTTTTATGACTTCATCGCAAGATGTATCCTTTTCATGTGAAACAAAAAAGTGCAGTGTGTAATCAACGCAAATACCGATTAATGTTGTTGAAAATACAAATGTTAAAATATGAACTGTCGGAAATATTAATGAGGTTACAAGAAAACCTGCCCATATACCTGCCCCGATTGTTACGGCTATTGGAAGAAGCGGTTTTAATGACCTGAAATAAAAATAAATAAGTCCGATTATAAAAAGTGAGGATAAAATACAAATTAAATTTATTTCTCCGGCAGATTTAGTGCTTGCATAATACGAATGCACAGGAGTTCCTGTCAAATAAATTTTGACATCTTTTGTGCTCAACTCTTTTTGGAGAATAACAAGCCGTTTCACCTCTTCATTCATAATGCTTGGCGAAAGCGCAGTGTCACCGTCAACATTCAGCATTATAAGGCTGTAATACTTATCATTTAACTGTATAGGTGTAAAATTTGAGATATCATGCGTTGTGCTCAATGACATTACGTAATCTGTTAACAGAAGAAACGGATCGTCATCAATAGAACCAATAGGCTGCATTATCGGATTGTATAGCAGCTCTAACGCGTTGTGCTCAATTTGTTCGTAATTCTTTTCTCTTAAAAGTTTTTCGCTTTTAGTTGACAGCAATCCGTAATGATGCCTTTCATAATTTTCTATTATCCCTTTTATATCGGCATCAGATGTTTTCATTTTTGTTTGGTCTATTTGTCCGTAATAATTTTTAGCTGTTGTTTCTGCAGTTTCTGCGCTGTCACTTTCCACAATTACATTAATTTTAGCGGAAAACTTTGTACTTAAATCTACAATTACTTTTTCGTTATTTGAAAAAATAGCTTTTAAAATATTTGTTTCGGTTTTAGGACGATGAAATATAATCAGCATTGAAAGAAATGCCAATATAACAACAAAAAATATTCTTGATATTTTGGTTAATTTGTTCCGCATTTAAAGGAAATATCCGTAGTTCCGTTCTTTACTGTGGAAATTTTTATCTGCTTAATATCGACCTGACCGTTTACAATTATGGTATTTATCTGTGTAGAAGCAGGAGAATTTTCTTTAGGTTTTAATCCTACTGTCCAGATATTATTCTTCTTCATATAATATAAATCGAAATTTTTATCAAGGTATGAGTAATTTTTATTGGAAATCGCCATTATCACTTCATTCATCTGTTTGTTTTGGGCAGATGTGTAAGAAACAGTTGATTTTATAGGGTATTCTGTTTCAAAGATTGCCCCTTTGCTTTTGATGAATTTAAAATTCCCGCCTGATTTTAAAGATGTTGAGCCGATAGTTTTTTCCTGAGTGAAAGTACAGACTGCATCTTTCAGTGAAGGCATATTTTTTGCTATGTTTTTACTTGTTTCGGGGTGTGAAAAAACGTTTTCCATTGCAAAACATATATTCGCACAAAGTATTACTATTAAAGTTAATATCCAAATTTTAAACTTCATATTCCCTCAATTTTTCGATAAATCTTTCAGGAGCTGCGTAAGCACTTTCGCGTGTTTTTATGTCAACGCAGATTTGCATACTTTTAGCCTTAAAAATTTTTTCGTTTGTTTCTGCATCAAAAATTTCATACTTAATATTTAAAGCAGGTTCGACTTCTTGAATTTCCGTTACAATTTTAAGTTTTTGCGCAAAAGTCGAAGGCTTAATGAATTTCAAATCCATCGTTGCAACCGGATAGGCAAAACCATCTGATTTCATATCGTCGTAAGTGTAACCGATTTTTGAAAGCAAATCGCATCTTGATACTTCAAGGTATTTGATGTAATTGCCGTGCCAGACAACATTCATCGGATCTAAATCGTAAAAAGGCACTTCTATAAAAGTTTCTGCACTAATTTTTTTCATAGCACTATTATAAAACAAAAGAGCCTGAAGAAAAAGTTATATCACCGTTTGTAAACATAAAATCTATTGATTTTTCTTTGCGTTTTAAAGTCAAAGCTACCTGTGTGTCGGGTTTTATGACAGATGAGAACTTAATTTTTTTAACGGTTTCAGATACAAAGTCTAAATTGAAAGCATCTTTTATAAATTCTTTTGCAAAGAAAAGCTGAACAACACCTGGTAAAATCGGAAAATCCGTAAAATGACCTTTAAAAAAGTTGCTTGATAAAGGAAATACCAGCTTAAATTGGGCAAAATCGCTGTTTATCGAAAAATCAATTATATTGGGATATGTAATATTTGTGTTAAATATTTCCGTAATTCTATCTCTGTTTATCTTACCGCGTTCGGTTACAGGCAAATCATGTAAAAATCTCCACTTCTTACAAAGTGAGGCTTTACCTGACATTTTTAATAATTTAATTAATTCAAGTTTTCCTTTTTCTTCTAAAAATTTTTGTCCTTTGGCAGTGAGAACAGCAGCCGCGCAAAGTTTGTTATCAAGCTTTAGGCAGTAAGATTTTTCTACAAATTCTGATGCATTTAGAATGTTTTCCACCTCTGAAAGTGACACACGTTTCTCCTGAATTTTTACAATTCTGTCATTGCGTTTTTTTACAACAAAACCGTTTTGCAAAAATTCAATTTCATCGTTTAAAGTTAATTCCGCCTCATCAAAATATGGTGATTTAATAGTGTTATTTTTATACGTTACGTTTTCAAAAAACTTTAAATTATCACGCGCACACTGCCTGTAAGCAATAACGCCTGCTTCGGTGCTTCCGTAAATTTCTGTTACGCCAAGTGAAATTTTTTCTAAATATTCAAAAACATCATCAGCAAGCTTTGCCCCTGCACTTATTATCATCTGCGGTTTATGTTTGAAAGTAAAATTGTATTTGGCAAGCTTTTCTAAAAATGAAGGGGTGGAAACAAACACATATTTCTCATAATCTTTTATGTCCTCGGGATACAAAACTCTTTCCTCATCAACCTTGCACCCCAATACTTTAGGAAGCATTACGGTAAAAGTTGTTCCGTACATAAAATCAGGTGTTACTGTTGATACAAATACCGTATCAGGCGAAAATTTGAAAAATTCAGCCAAATCTTGTCCTTCAGCAAGCACACACTCGTAGCTCTTTTTTATGATTTTAGGCTCACCGGAAGAACCCGATGTATGAAAGGTATATTGTTTATTTTCTGACATGTTTTGCTCTCAAAGTAATTCTTACGATATATTCTACCCCGAACAGCAAACCGATTGCAATATATGAAATACAGCCGTTATATAGTATCCAGATTTTTGCAGGCAAAAATACGGTTAAAATCGAAATTGAAAGGTTTATAAATAAAAATATGCACCAGACGTATGTAAGGTTTCGTGTGTAATTCCTTGAAAAATCCGTTAATTCGCCATCCATTTTTTTTGCAATTTTTTGTATCACGGTTTCTTTGCAAAATAAAGATGAAAAAAACACTATAAAAATAAAAGAATTTGTAATAACAGGATAGAATTTTAGAACATAAATACGGCTGTAATGAAAAAATACAATAACAAATATTGTAATTAAAAAAGGAATTAAACGTTTAAGCTTTTTTAATTTTTCAATCATAACAATTCTTCAACAGCAAGAACTACATCATTAATGGTTCTAATTTGTTTGAAGTTTTCCGGAGGGATTTTCTTTTGTGTAAATCCTTGCAATTTTACAGCCAAATCAACAGCATCAATGCTGTCGAGTTCCAAATCCTCAAACAAGTTTGTTTCTGCCTGAATTTTTTCTTCTTCTATTTCAAAGTCTTCAACCAGAATGCTTTTTAATTTATCAAAAATTTCATCACGTGTATATTTTTTCACTGTATTAATCCTTATTGCGGCTTCGAACATAGTCGGCTATTGTTTTTACGGAATAAAAATGTTTTTTGTTTTCTTCTTTGTTTTCGCTCAAATCAATGTGGTATTTTTTCTTTAACGCCATACCAAGTTCAAGTGCATCAATAGAGTCAAGTCCCAGTCCGCTGATGAAAAGCGGTTCTTCATCCTTAATATCATCGATGGTTATATCCTCTAATTCGAGGGACTCAATAATTAGAGTTTTTATTTCTTTTTCCAAGCACATTCTCAATCACCTTTTAATAATTTTATAACCCAATCAGGTAGTAAAGTCAAATTTGATGCGCTCTGAAATTACTTTTCTTAACTTAATTTCAGATGTCTCAAAGAACTGCTCCTGCTTGATTTCAGGCTTAACCTCAATAGTGTAATTAATAATTTTTTTACCTGCATCATATATCGGTTTATTTTTTTGCAAAAACGGATAATCGCATTCTATTTTTACAGGAAGAATATCAGCGCCCGATGCTATCTGCAAAAGGGCAGGACCTTTGTGCAGGCTTACATTTTTAATGTCTGTTGTTCTTGTGCCTGTCGGGAAAATGATTATGTTATATTCGTCTTTTAAAGCTGATACGCATTCCTCTTTAAACGTATCAATATCAATGTTGTTGGGTATATAAACATTTTTTAGGAATATGTTATTTAGCAGTTCCTTTTTAGCAAGGCACAATGAGTTTTCAAACAATCCGATTAAAATAACAATATCAATCAGGCTCGGATGAGTTGCAACAATTATTTTCCCTTTTACATTTTTAAAATTTTCAACTTTTATGTTAATAATTCTTATAAAAATTAAAAATCCGGTAAAAAATTTCCATAATTTATGTATAATTCTGCAAAAAAACTCTCTTTTTTTGTTATTTTTCAAAAAAATACACCCGATAGGCAAAAATACAAAACTAAGTATTAGAGAACCGATACCAAAAATAAAAAAAGCCATTACAACAAGAAAACCGCGTAAAACTCTCATTATTCAGCCCTCGTCATAATATATAGAGGACAGATGTAGTCAGCGCCTTTTAAAAAATCGGAAAAACTGTTTGCAGGCAGCTTTTTATAATTAGGAATGATTTTTACTTTTGTTGAACTTTCAACCCTTTCAGGTCCGATTAAAAGTGAAACACTTTCGTATCTGTCAACGGATTCGGCATAGCAGAAAAGAGTTTTGGTTTTGTTTAATACAGCATCCAAAAGCCCTGATGAAAAAGAGTTTTCGCCCGCAGCAACAGAGTTGTATTTGTTGTGAATGTTTTCAAGAAGCGAAAAAAGTCCGATTGTGGAATTGTGCACGGAAAAACTAAAACCTGTGGGTGAAATTTCGTTTTCTTCAATCTGTTGTTTAATGAGTTTTACAACACGTTCAAGCTCACCATAGCGTGAAGCATACACAAGGTCTGTATTTTTGTCGCCGTCGTAAACTTCAAGCATTGTGCTCATTGCGATTTTCCCCGCAGGAGAAAGCTTGCGTCTTGTCATCATTGGAATAGAGGACAAATCTATATTTTCGCCTTGAGAAAAGGCGTGTTTGTAAATAAAAAATTCCACACTATTCATGTTAATATATTATCATGGACGTGATTGTAATTACAAATGCTGTTGGAATATACGCTGAAGGACTCTCTGAAGATAATAGTATTGTCGGGGGAAAATCGTTTTATTTTGGCAAAATTGATAAAGAATTTCCTGAAATTGATGATGAAAGATACAATCTGCGCTGTAACAGGATTTTGAAATATTTAGCTGATAAACTGGATTTGTCGGGATATGAAAAAGATGACATAGCTGTTGTAATCGGTACTACAAACTCGGGGATTGAAGAATTTGAAACCTCTGATAACAAGCATCATGCAGAACTTGGAAATCCTGCTGAATTTTTGCAAAAATATTTGGGGTTGAATAACTATGCTGCAAGCGTTTCTACTGCCTGTACATCAGGGATAAAGGCGTTTGCTGCTGCGCGCAGACTTCTTGAAAACGATGTTTGTAAAGCAGTAATCGCAGGCGGCATTGATACTCTTGCAAGTATGCCGATTTACGGATTTGATGCATTAGAGGTTTTATCACACGAAAAAACTAACCCGTTTTCTAAAAACCGTTCAGGAATAAGTATTGGCGAAGCAGGTGCTTTGTTTCTGCTTGAAAAAAACAAAGATGGAATAAAGATTATGGGTATAGGCGAAACCTCCGATGCATACCATTCTGCAACACCTGATCCTGAGGGTGTTCAGGCTGCAAAAGCAATTCAAATTGCGCTGGAGGATGCAGGTTTGATGCCAAAAGACATTGACTACATAAACCTGCATGGAACAGGTACAATCTCAAATGATTTAATGGAAGCAAATGCGGTGTATAAAGTTTTTGGCTCAAGTGTTCCTGCAAGTTCGACAAAGCCTGTTACGGGGCACTGTCTGGGAGCTGCTGCAAGCATTGAAACTTTTTTCTGTTATGAAATTTTAAAGGGGTTGAGAGGTATTCCCGAACATATTTATGACGGCGAATACGACGAAAGCCTGCCAAAAATTAATCTTGCAGGTAAAAATCTTCCTTCAAATGATGTGAAGGTGTGTATGTGTAACGCGTTTGGCTTTGGCGGAACAAACGCAGTTTTGGTTTTGGGGAAATGATATGGAAAAAGATTTGTCAAAAATTTTACCGCACGATAAACCGATGATTTTGATTGACGAACTTCTTGAAGTTAGTCTTGAAAGTCACTACGCAAAGGCATCCGTTACAATAAATGAAGATAAAATATTTTTTAATAAAGAGATTAACGGGATTTCTCCTCTTGCGGGAATAGAGTTTATGGCGCAGACAATCGGGTGTTACGCCTATTTCAAAGCAGGAGAAAATATTCCTAAAATAGGCTTTCTTCTCGGCACAAGGCTTTATGAAAACAGTCTTGAAAAATTTGAAAACGGCAAAACTTATACTATAACCGCTAAAGAAATATATGATGATAACGAACTTGTCTCGTTTGAGTGTTTAATTTATAATGGAAATGAGGAAGCTGCAAGAGCAGTAGTCAATGCGTTTCAGCCTCAGAATGCAAAGGATTTTATCAGATGAAAAAAATACTTGTTACAGGTTCAAGCAGAGGTATAGGAAAGGAAATTGCGCTTTATCTTGCCAAAAGCGGGTATGATATTGACGTTCATTATGCGCATAACGAGCAAAAAGCAATTGAAACCGCTGATGAAATCAGGGCGCTCGGGCGTGATACGCAAATTCTTAAATTTGATATTAAAAACAGGGAAGAATGTGCGAAAGTTCTTGCCGATAAATTATATTACGGTGTTGTGCTTAACGCAGGAATTGCTAGAGATAATGTTTTTCCAGCGCTTGAAGATGATGAGTGGGATGATGTTATTGATACTAATTTGACAGGGTTTTATAATGTTTTGAAACCACTTGTAATGCCTATGATTTCAAACAGAGTTAAAGGAAGAATAATCACAATGTCATCTGTTTCGGGTATTTCCGGTAACAGAGGGCAGGTTAACTATTCTGCTTCAAAGGCAGGTATTATCGGTGCAACAAAATCTCTTGCTCTAGAGCTTGCAAAACGCGGGATTACAGTAAACTGTATTGCTCCGGGGGTTATTGATACCGAGATGATAAAAGATGTTCCGCTTGATGAGGTTAAGAAATTAATCCCGATGAAGCGTGTCGGACAGGCAAATGAGGTTGCAAGCCTTGCAAACTACTTAATGAGTGAGGATGCATCTTATATTACGGGGCAGGTAATTTCTGTAAACGGAGGGCTTTATCTGTGAAGCGTGTAGTTGTTACGGGTATGTCGCTTGCAAGTCCGCTGGGCTGTAATGCTCAAACTGTTTTTGATAATATGCAAAAACTCAAAAACTGTGTTGAATATGATAAATCGCTTGATGAATACGATAAATTAAACACTCGTCTATGTGCACGCGTAAAGGGTTTTGAAATTCCCTCAACTTATAACAGAAAAGTTTTAAGAACAATGGGACCTGTTTCAGTAATGTCTGTTCGTACATCGGAACTCGCTTTAGAAGATGCGGGACTTTTGGGGGATGATATTATCACAGGCGGAGATTGCGGTGTAAGCTACGGTTCATCATCAGGTTCGCTTGATGCAATCATTGACTTTTACGGAATGCAGGTGGATAAAGAGGTTAAGGGCTTAAATTCAGGCTCTTATATAAAAATGATGCCTCAAACAACTGTCGTAAATATTTCTTTGTATTTTAAGACAACAGGCAGACTAATTCCGACATCTACTGCCTGTACATCAGGCGCTATGGGTATAGGCTATGCTTATGAAGCTATAAAAAACGGTTATCAAACAGTAATGATAGCAGGCGGAGCAGAAGAACTCCACCCGACACAGATTGCGATTTTTGATACGCTTTACGCTACAAGTTTAAAAAATAATACACCTGAACTTACACCTTCGCCTTTTGACAAAAATCGTGACGGCTTGGTAATAGGTGAGGGCGCAGGAACACTGGTTTTGGAAGAATATGAACATGCGAAAAAACGCGGTGCGAAAATTTACGCGGAAATCATAGGATTTGGAACAAGCACTGACGGAACACATATTACAAACCCGAATTACAAAACAATGGGAAAAGCTCTTGAACTTTCATTAAAGGATGCAAATATTTCTCCTGATGAAATCGGCTACGTAAGCGCTCACGGTACGGGAACTTATGCAGGTGACATCGCGGAAACTAAAGCAACAGAAGAAATATTCAAACGTCCTGTTCCAGTAAGTTCGTTAAAAAGCTACACAGGACATACACTCGGCGCTTGCGGTTCGATTGAGGCGATTGCTGCAATTGATATGATGCATAGAAAATGGTTTAACCCTACATTAAACCTTAATGAAGTTGACAATGAATGCGGAAAGCTTGATTATATAAAAAATCAGGGACGTGAAATTGATACAAACATTGTTATGTCAAACAACTTTGCTTTTGGCGGAATAAATACTTCTATAATTTTTAAAAAGATTTAGTTTTTGGCTTTTTGATGAACACAAGCATCGGGATAAGCAGGAATATTGCAAATGCAAACCACCTGAAAGTATCTATATATGCCCACAGATGTGACTGCTGTACGAGCTGTGAATAAATTTGACTTTGTGCCATAGCATGAGAGGTTGCGGCATCTGTCATTGTAGAAAAAGTGCTTGCCATAGCTCCTACTCTTTCTACAAAAATACTGTTTGTTTCATGCAGGTGATTAGTCATCATATTCTGGTGAACCTGTGCATACCTTGCAACCATTGTAGTTGCAACAGATGTGCCGATAGCGCCGCCTATGTTTTTTAGCAGGTTTTGCAAGCCTGTGGCATTTGTCATATTTTCGTTTTTGGTTGTTGAGCAGGACAACGGGATTAACGGTGTCAAAGCCATAAATAATCCCGAACCGTATAAAATGTTCGGCAAGGCAATTGTCGAAAGATTTATTTGAAGATTTATCATTCCGAAAAATACGCTTCCTAACCCGAGGAGGATTAACCCAATCATAACAATACGTCTGTCACCGAGTTTTTTAGATAATGTAAGGTATAACGCAACGCCGATGAAACTTCCCACCCCGCGTGATCCCATTGAAAGTCCGCTCAAATACGCTGTATATCCGAGAAGTTTTTGAAGCATAGACGGCAAAAGCGCCGCAGAGGATAAAAATACTCCCATTAATATTACCTGTACCAGGGTGCCGAAAAAGTATGTTCTGTCTTTTAAAACACTCAAGTCAATAAGTGCTTCCTTGTTTTTTGACTGGGAAATAAAGAACATAATTGCGCATACAACAGATATTGCCGTCATCCAGCAAATCCATGTTGAACCAAACCAATCGGCATCGTTTCCTTTATCAAGCACAATCTGTAATGTTACAAGCCAGCCTGATAATAGTGCCATACCTTTATAATCGAATTTAACATTCTTTTGTTTTTTTGCATAAGGCGGATCTTGCAGAAGATTTTTTGCAAGATATACACATAAAAATCCGAGCGGAATATTTATTAAATAAATCCATGGCCAAGACCAGTTTTCAGTAATCCATCCTCCTAAAACAGGACCGATTAACGGGGCAAAAATAACAGCTATACCGAATATTGCCATAGATTTTGGTCTGTCTTGCGGCGGAAAACTTTCCAACATAATAGATTGCCCTAAAGGCAAAAGCCCTCCTCCTCCAAGACCTTGCAAAAATCTTGAAAGCACTATCATAACCATTGAATTTGATACTGCACACAAAAATGATGAAAATGTGAAAATAATCGTACAGATTATAAAGTAATTTTTTCTGCCAAAAAATTTTGAAGCAGAGCTTACAAGAGGGATTGCAATTCCGCTTGCTATCAGGTAGCTTGTAAGAACCCATGTTGACTCGTTTAAACTCACGGACATTGAACCTGCAATGTATGTTAAAGCTACGTTTGAGATGGTTTCGTCTAATACAAACATAAATATTGCAAGCATTACGGGGACAATCATTAACCAGGGGTTAATCGAGGGGTGCCATTCTTCTCTTAATTCATTTTCACTCATAATTTATTTCCATTGCTTATTTTATAGTAAATAAAAAACCTTTGCAAATACAAATTATGGTTTTTAAGTCTTATTTTTTTGTTGTAATATATAAGAAATAAAGGATATAAAATGGATTTAGAAAAACTTATAAAAGTCGGCAGAGGTGAAGAACCTGCTGATTTAGTAATAAAAAACGGCAGACTTGTTAATGTTTTATCGGAAGAAATTTATGAAACAGATATTGCAATAGTTGATGACACAATTGCGGGAATTTCTAAAGGTTACAAAGGCAAAGAAGAAATTGACGTAAAAGGCGCTTATGTATCACCGTCTTTTATTGACGGTCACGTGCATTTGGAAAGTTCAATGCTTATGCCGTCAGAATTTGCAAAAATGGTAGTTCCTTCCGCAACCACAACGGTTATTGCAGACCCGCACGAGATTTCAAACGTTATGGGCTTGCAGGGAATAAGTTTTATGAGAGAAGCTACTAAAAATCTTCCTCTTGATGTTTATATGATGCTCCCTTCTTGTGTCCCTGCAACAGATTTGGAAACCTCAGGGGTGGAGCTTAACAGTTACGACTTGGCTTTGCTTATTGATGCTCCATGGGTTTTAGGGATTGCGGAAATGATGAATTTCCCGGGTGTCGTGAATTGTGACAACAGCGTTTTAAGCAAAATTCAGCTGGGAACCGCTAAATGTAAACGGGTGGACGGGCATGCACCGCATTTGAGCGGAAAAGATTTGGATGCGTACGTTGCATCAGGTGTTGCATCTGACCATGAATGCACAACTTGCGAGGAAGCTGTTGAAAAGCTAAGGCTTGGTATGCATCTTATGATTAGAGAAGCAACAGGTGCAAGGGATTTAGAACCTTTAATACCTGTTTTAAAAGAATATAATACAAGAAAATGTATGTTTGTAACAGATGACAGACACCCGAAACATTTGACTAAACACATATCAAGAATGGTTAAAAAAGCTGTAAGGCTCGGGGTTAATCCGATAAAAGCCATTCAAATGGCAAGTATTAACACAGCTGAATATTTTAAACTTGCAAATCTTGGTGCGGTTGCTCCTGGATACAAAGCTGATATTGCAGTGTTTAATGATTTAGAAATGTTTGAGCCGGAAATGGTGTTTAAAAACGGTAAACTTGCTGCAAAAAATGGCAGAATGATTATTGATACGACAGAGTTTAAAACTCCTGCATTAAGGGGCTCAGTAAACATAAAATATTTAAATATGGAAGACATTCAGATTCCTGCACCTGACAGAAAAGAAGAAATTAAGGTAATAAATGTTATTCCAAAGCAGCTTATAACAAAAAAATCAATCGAGAAAGCAAAAATAGTTAACGGTCTTGCCGTGTCTGATGTAGATAATGATATTTTAAAAATAGCTGTTATAGAACGTCATAAGGCAACAGGAAATATCGGCTTGGGCTTTGTTAAAGGCTTTGGGCTTAAATCAGGCGCCATAGCCTCAACTGTTGCACATGACAGCCATAATATGATTGTAATCGGTACAAATGATGATGATATGTATTATGCAGCAGTAGAACTCGTTAAATCTCAGGGCGGAAAGATTATTGTTGAAAACGGAAAAACTTTGGCACATCTTCCGCTTCCAATTGCAGGGCTTATGTCTGACAAACCTGTTGAAGAAGTTCAAAAGAAAATTTGCGAACTTGAACAGGCAGCTAAGCAAATCGGATGCACAATGTCTGATCCGTTTATGAGTATGGCGTTTTTATCATTATCAGTTATTCCTGAACTAAAAATTACTGATAAAGGCTTGATTGATGTAAATAAATTTGAAGTAACCGATATGTTTATTTAATTATTTACTGTTATTGTGTTTTTCAAATCGACCGTCACATTCCGTGCCGCAGAATATGCACTTACCGTCAACCAGATTGTAACCCAAAAGCTCATAGCCGTTTCTTATAATAATAGGATTATGACAGTTTTTGCAATATGTGCTTGATGTTTCCTGATTAGATAAATTCCCTGTATATACATATTTCAGCCCTGAATTAACGGCAATTTTATAAGCATTCAAAAGTGTAGAAAAATCGGTTGATTTTTTATCCGTAAATTTGTAACTGGGGAAAAATGAACTAAAATGTAACGGTACAGTATTTCCCAAATTATTAATTATCCATTCGCATTCGGAATTTATCTCATCTTCGGAATCATTTTCTCCTTCAATAAGCATAGTTGTTAATTCAAGCCAGCAATCTGTTTCATTTTTTACATATTTTATTGTATCAAGTACCGGTTGAAGATGTGCTAAACAGTTTTTTTTGTAAAATTCTTCGCTGAAACCTTTTAAATCTATGTTTGCAGCATCCATATATTTAAAAAATTCTTTTGCAGGCTCCGGATTTATATAACCGGAAGTTACTGCAATAGTTTTTATTCCATTTAGTCTGCATAACTTTGCTGTATCAACAGCGTATTCTAAAAATATAATCGGATCATTATAAGTAAATGCAACACTTTTACAGTTATATTTCTTTGCTATTTGTAAAATTTCTTCAGGTGATGTGCTGTTTAAAAGTTGCGAATCGCTTTTGTTTTTTGTGGTTTGCCAATTTTGACAAAATTGACAGCCCATATTACATCCTAAAGTTCCAAACGATAAAACAGAACTTGTCGGGAAAAAATGATAAAGTGGTTTTTTCTCAATAGGGTCAATAGCAAGTCCTGTGTTATAGCCGTAAGAAGTTAAAATAATTTCGCCGTTTTCATTTTTTCTGACATGACAAAAACCTTCCTGACCATTGCTTAATTTGCAGTTTCTCGGACAGACAGTGCATTGTACACGATTATCATTTAATACGTTTTGGTATTTCATCAATGTTATTATACAATTCAGTAATTAAAATTGTTACACCCTGTTGATTTCTAAAAGGATTACATTTTTAATAGTTCAAGAATAGCAAAATAATGAAGTACAGCACCTAATATGACAAAAATATGCCAAATACTGTGCATATATTTTTTCTTAATTAAATAAAATACACTTCCTAATGAATAAACAGCTCCGCCTCCAAGCAATAACCAGACAACCTGATGAGATTTGGTGTTCCAAATTTTGTAAATTAAGAAAATCATTAACCAGCCCATCATTAGGTATAATACAGTGGATAAATATTTGAATTTTAAAGTTATGCAAGAATAAATAATTCCGCTGAGCGCAATGTACCAAATCATTGCAAGTATTGCAATCGAATGAGGAAAAGGCAAAACAAGCAATAAAATAGGTGTGTATGTGCCTGCTATTAGAAGAAAAATTGCGCTGTGATCAATTTTTCGAAAAACTTTTTTTGCAGTTTCATTAACCATAGCATGATAAAGTGTAGAAGATTGAAACAGGATAAACAGTGTAGCTCCGAAAATAGCTGTTGAAGATGCCTCTAATGCGTTTCTGGATGCTGCTGCAAGCATAACTATACCATAAATTGACAACAATGCACCGATTGCATGTGTTGAAGCATTAACAAATTCTTCACCTTTTGTATATCTAGTCAGTTCGGACATGTTTCTCCTTTTTCATTCTCAAATCTGTATAATTAATTTATTTTTTTCTATCATAAAAACAGATAATTGTAAACATATTAAATACAGTAAAAAAATTATAAAGTAATTTTTGATGACCTTCAAAGGTTTTTAGCCCTTCCTGTATTCCGTCTAATTTCTCGAGATTAAGATTATATATATTTGTATCCTTAGAAATTTTTAAAGAATTAAAGTTAACAGACAACATAAATTATATAAAACTTGTAAAAATTTATTTTGCTTAATTGAACAAACTAATGTATCTTTATGTCAATTTTTTTCGCAGTTGTTCAAGAAATAATTTGGCAGGTCTTGAAAATACTTGGTTTTTCTTCCATACAACACTTATACCTACTTCCAGCTTCGGGGTCAAAGGTCTGAAACAAAGAGAAGTATTTGCAGTTGTATTAATTAATTTATCAAGTCCCATTGCATAACCTATTCTATCTTCTGTCATTATTGCAGCGTTATAAATAAGGTTATAAGTACCTGCAATGATTAGATTTTCAAAATTGTTTCCAAACCAGTTTAAAAATACGTTATTTTCGTCAGTTTTTCTAATTGCCTGACGTGAAATTATTAACGGCAGCTCCATTAAATCTTCTATTTTTATACTTTTCTTATCAGCTAAAGGATCATCTTTTCTTAGCAATAATCCCCAAGTATCTTTTTCGCCCAAATCAATGTAATCATATTTTTCAAGGTTAAAAGGCTGTATTAAAACACAAAAATCCAAAAGTCCTTTATCTAATCTTTCAACTAAATCACCGCTATCACCTGACACAATATGAAATTTAATCTTCGGGTAATCTTTTTTTAATGTTTTCATTACATCAGTAATCAATTTTATGGATTTTGTTTCACCTGAACCAATGAATATATCACCCATAATTTCATCTTTAAATGATGTAAATTCGGCTTCGGTTTTGTCTACAAGGTCAATAATCTCTTGCGCTCTTTTTCTTAGCATTATTCCCTCAGGAGTTAAAGATACACTATGATTTCCTCTGATAAACAATTTTTGTCCTAGCTCTTTTTCAAGTTCCAGCAATTGTCTGGACAGTGTTGGCTGTGTTAAATGCATTAAATTGGCAGCTTTTGTTATGTTTCCAATCTCAGATACAGTTAAAAAATATTTTAATACCCTAATTTCCATAATTTTATAATATTTTTAAGTGAAATACATGTCAAGCATTTCAGCTAATGCAATATAAGTATTTGTTATTTCACTATTTATCGTAAATAATATTTTATATGATACGATAAAAAGTTCAATCGTTCCAAAAGGAGGTGATATGAAATTTATAACTACTTTATTAATTACGTTACTGTTAATAATAGGAGCAAATAATATGGCTAAAGCAAAAAATAATGATTGGGATAAGGTCTTCCCAAAAAGTGACAAAGTGAATGTAGAAAAAGTACATTTTAAAAACAGATTTGGAATAACTTTAACAGGTGATTTATATACCCCAAAAAATATTAAAAAAGGTGAAAAGTATTCAGCAATAGCAATTTCAGGTCCTTTTGGAGCAGTAAAAGAACAGGCTTCAGGTCTTTATGCTCAGACTTTGGCTGAAAGAGGATTTATAACTTTGGCATTTGATCCCAGCTACACAGGTGAAAGCAGCGGACAGCCGCGTAATATAGCTTCTCCTGACATAAATACGGAAGACTTTAGTGCAGCTGTTGATTTTTTATCTAATCAGCAAAATGTTAATCCGGACAAGATTGGGATATTAGGAATATGCGGATTTGGCGGATTTGCATTAAATGCTGCATCGATCGATACAAGAATAAAAGCAACAGTAACATCTACAATGTATGATATGACTCGTGTAAGTGCAAAAGGTTATAATGATGTAATGGATGAAAATGCGCGCTATGATTTAAAGCAAACTCTAAACAAGCAAAGAACAGAAGATTTTAAAAATGGTACTTATGCGAAAGCTTCAGGGCTTCCTGAAAAATTAACAGGTGAAGAACCACAGTTCATAAAGGATTATTTTAATTACTATAAAACCAAACGAGGTTTTCATGCTCGTTCTATCAACTCAAACGGCAATTGGAATATGACATCTTCACTTTCATTAATTAATTTGCCGATTTTGGCATATAGTGACGAAATCAAAAGTGCAGTCTTAATAATACATGGGGAAAATGCTCACAGCAGATATTTTTCAGAAGATGCATTTAAAAATCTAAAAGGCGATAATAAAGAACTTTTAATAATTAAAAATGCAAATCATACAGATTTATATTACAACAATGATTTAATTCCATTTGAAAAAATAGAAAACTTTTATAAAAAATATTTATAGATAATAAAAAATATGTTATATTAAACTGGAATAACCCTACAAAAAGAACGCAAATGCGTTCTTTTTAAATATTGGAGACGAGGGGAGTCGAACCCCTGTCCAAAATGGATTAAAACAAGCTTCTACGAGTGTAGATATTTATTCTCTCGGATTATTCAGGGAATATCATGACCTTTTAAATAATCCAAAGTGTTTTTGATGGAAACACTAACCCTTGAAGGTTATCTTGATACGTCTACCTTCATCAACGTACTGCCGCTTGCATAATGGACTCATAAAATCGGCAAGCTGGACTTTATGAGTAGCTATAATTAGCGACTAAGCTGCTAAAGCGTAAGCTCTAGAGAAGTCTGCTTTAATTACGTTGTTAGCATTTAATTTGTTTTGCTCGTTGATAAGCGGGAACAGCGCCCGCACTCGCAACCTGTTTTCACCGAACATCCTGTCAAATCCAAAACGTCCCCATGAAATGTTTTTGGGACGTTTGCTCCTGTGGTGCTCGGCTTTACCTGCGCGCCAACGTCGCTATCGTTAAGTTTTATCCTCAGTTTGCCGGCTTATCGCCGCCAAATTCGGATAACACTCCGGCTTACGCGTTTTAAAACGTCCCCATATTTATTTTTCAATGTTCTTATTTTATTATAACCTGCATTTTTTATATTTTCAATCTTATACTTTTACTGATGAAGCTGGAATGAGCATTTTGTACAATGTGCTTTCGGATTATACATTAGGTTGTCTTCCAAATCATATAGCTTTTGTATTCTTGTTACCAAAGGCGCACCGCATACAGGACATTTTAGACCGCCTGCTCCATTTAAGATTAATTCTTTTAGGCTTTCAATGATTTGTTCTGAAACTTCATTGTTCGTATAATCTTTTTCAAATTTTTTTATTTCTTCGGGTGCACATCTTAGTACTTTAGCAAGATTTTGGCGGACAGTCACAGATAAGAATAAATCTTTTCCGGATTCAATATCTTCAATAGTTTCCAAAGGCAGATTAGTTGCCATAGCCAAGCCTTTTGCGGAAAGTCCTAAATCATCTCTTTTATGTTGTATAAATTGTGCTAATGTTTTCATAATTTAATTATATAACGTAAACACCCTCTTTATTCAAGAGGGTGTTTTTATTGTGTAGAAAAAGTCTATTATTAACTAATCGCCGTAATTCCAGCCATCATGTCTGTATTCATTTCTTTTTGCGTAATCAGAGTAGATAACTGCCTGATCAAAGTCGTATTGTGCGAATTCCGGATTGCCATCTTCATCATAGAACGGTTCACCTGTTTCAGGATCATAAATTATTGATCCGTATAAGAATGTACCCGGTTCTTCACCTTTTTCGTAGTCACCTTGATAGATTAAGTTATTGTTGTTATCAAAGATTGATCTTACGTTTCTTTGACCGTCTTTGCCATTTGAACGAATTTCATAACCCGCATAGTTGTATAAATATTGTTGGTCATCTTCAGGCTTTTTAGCACTGTCTGCTATGTATCTTGTAATTTTAATACCTCTTCCGGGAACGTCATTAATTACAGCTTTCATATAAAATGTTTTTGGATTTTTGTCGTCATACATATCTACAACTTTGGTTACAACACCCATTTGACGTTTATTCGTATCAACACTGTCAACCATAGATTCATAGAATTTGTTGTCATATCTGTTGTGAGCTTTTGAGCCTACATAGGCAACGCTGTCTATGCCTGAACCATCGGGAACAGGTCCGTCAATAGGAATACCAATATTCATACCTTGCGCAATTAAAGAATCTGCTAAGTGGAAAGGATAATCTTTTACATGAACAGGTTTAATTACAGTATGTATAATCGTATCTGTTTCATGAATTGTATCAGGTTTAATAATTGTAACTGTATCGTGGTGGCATCCGCCTCCGATATTAATATATGCATTAGCTGTTGCCGAAGAAGATGATGATGATGAAGAATTTGCTTCTGCCAAAACATCATGTTCACAGCTTGTTAATGCTCCTGCTGTTGTTCCAAGTGCCATTAAACCTAAAGTTAAATTTCTCATTGCTCTGCTTGCATTTGGAGATGCAGTTGCTGTTTGTTGAGGGTAATTGTTTTTAATTTCTTGTTTTTGTTTTTTATGTTTCTTTGCTTGACCTTCAAAGCTTAAAACATTAGCACTGTTTATTGCTTGTACTTCCATTTTAGTTGTTAACCTCCGATTTCTACACTATTTAGTATTAATATAAAGAAAAAACATGTTTTTAATTGCTACATATATCATAGCAAAAACATGCTTTTTCTTAAATTTGTTATTATTACGAGGTTTTAGCCTGTTTACATATTGTAATATTTTTTATAAAGCAGCTAATTTTTCTCTGACAAGAGTTTCTACGGTGCTTAGAATATCAGGGTTTTCAGCCAAAAATTCTTTTGCCTTATCTCTGCCTTGACCTAACTTTTCTTCATTAAAGCTGAACCAAGAGCCTGCTTTCTTAACTATATCAAGATTTACGGCTACATCTAAAATATTACCGATTTTGCATATACCCTTACCGAAAATAATGTCGAATTCAGCAGTTCTAAAAGGCGGAGCAACTTTATTTTTAAGTACTCTTACTCTTACATGGTTTCCTATATCTTCACCGTCACCTTTAAGACCTTCTGTACGTTTAATTTCCATACGAACAGATGCATAATATTTCAAAGCGTTACCGCCTGTTGTAGTTTCAGGGTTTCCGTACATAACACCGATTTTCATTCTTAATTGGTTGATGAAAATAACAGTAGTATTTGTTTTACCGATAATACCTGTCAGTTTTCTTAAAGCCTTACTCATCAAACGAGCCTGCAAGCCCATTTGCTGGTCTTCCATAGAACCTTCGATTTCAGCTTTAGGAACAAGAGCTGCAACAGAGTCAACAACTACAATATCAACTGCGCCTGAGCGTACAAGTTCTTCTGTAATATCAAGAGCTTGTTCACCTGTGTCAGGCTGTGAAATCAATAAGTCATCAACTTGAACCCCTAAGTTTCTTGCATATTCGGGGTCAAGAGCATGTTCTGCATCAACGAAAGCTGCTATACCGCCTTTTTTCTGGCATTCTGCAACAATATGTTGAGCAAGAGTTGTTTTACCTGAGCTTTCAGGTCCATAGATTTCGATAATACGACCGCGCGGAACTCCGCCAATTCCTAAGGCTACGTCTAAAGACAATGCGCCTGTGGGGATTGCATCAACGTTAACAGTGGCTTTATCGCCAAGTTTCATGATAGAACCTTTACCAAAATCTTTTTCAATTTTTTCAATAGCAAGTTTTAATGCTTTACTTCTTTCATCCGCATTAGATGAAATTTCAGCTTCTTTATCTTTTACAGCCATAATTTATCCCTTTTAATTTTTTATTCCCAAGCTTGTTTTTCTCTTTTTTTGTAGAAGCCTAAACCTACGGGTTTATAGGCGTGGAGGTCATTTTTAAGCTGATAAATTTCTTTATTAAGATCAATAATTTTTTGTCTTAAAGTTTCGTTGTCTGTTTTGCAGCGGATAAGTTCAACTACAACTTCATCCATGCCTTCAAGTTTTTCGTCAATAACTTTGGCAATTTTGCTGCTTAACTTATTTTCCATCTCTTTTAATGAACTTAAGATACTTAACATAGCTGAAGGTTTAGCCTCTGTTCTTGCCAAAGGTTTAGTAACGCCTTTCATTGCCTGTACTTTTCTAAGATTTTTTACTTCTTCATAAGAAAAATAAGTTTGACCTTTACTGTTTTTCTTAGGCAAAATAGAAGCACGTTTGCACAGTTCAACAATTTCTTTGTTATCTGTTTTTAAAATACTTCTCACTTCTTGTGGAGATAAAGTTTTCCCCTTCAACTCTTGTTCTAATATCATCTTATATCCCTCAAAATTTCCCACTAATATTTTATTTTATATATAGTAAAAAAACAAATAATTTTACAATCTTGTAACATCACTTAATAAATATTGATGTTCTGCATTCCATGTAACGAATTGTAACGAAGTTTTTAAAAAGTCTGAAACACAGTTATAATCCCTCATAGGATAGGATAGGATAGGATGCGAGGCGAGGTGTAAAGTTTTGAAATGATAGTCCCGATACTCTAAATGTACAAAGAAGTCAAGATGTAAAAACGGGAGCAAGCTCCCGGCTAAAATTACAACAACTTTGACTAAAATTTTCAGAAAGGGTAAAAAACGGGAGCTAGCGCTCGGATAAAATAATTAAGACCAGTTAAAGACCGAAAGAAGCGCAGCGACTGACCCAAAGAACAACAAATCCAACGAAAATTTACAGAAAGGGTAAAAAAAATGGGACTGGCAGCAGGACAGGCGCGCTTATTAAGTATAACAGCTAGGAAATCTGATTGCGAATTCAGATCAATGAGTTTGTCTCACCAAAAGATATCTTTGGCACGTGAGCTGGCAGACTTATCAAATGAGTATCAGAACTCTTTAGATCAAACCAAATTAATTTACGATTATTATGGAACAGGTGATACAAACACACCATTATCATACGGAATTTTGATGAGCCCTTCAGCATTAAATGATTATATGCCAACAACTATTACCGACAGTATTGGCAGGGTTGTACTTAACAATAAATACGCATCAGCGGCAAGAGCAGCAGGGATTCCTCAAGAGGGTCTTGGTACTTTGCCTTCTGAATCTATGCGTAATGCGTTTATTCAGGGCTTGGCATCTAAAGGCGTAATAACAAATGTATTAGCTTCAACAATTCTTGGACTTCCTTATAATCAGGAGGCCGGATTTGGCGGAGGTACAACAGTCAGCGTGGTAACTAAACAGGGAAACATCAGTGATTTAATACAAGCGCTTAAAGAGAATGGACAGTCTATTGATATTTCACTCGACGGAGTTAATACTGAAGGTGTTGACAGTGCTTGGTTCCAGCTTTCTAAAAATGGAACCGTTACTGATTTAAACAGTTCAGATAAAAATGTATCTTTAACTTTATCGGATTTGTTATCAAATGATGATACTTATATTTCTTTCGGTAACCAAAAAACAGGTGAATATGCTCATGAAAATCTTGTAACGTCAGCTAAAAATATTCTTTCAACCGTGCTGGATGCAACATACGAACAGTTAGCATCATTACTTGATTTGGGCGACGGTTATACAACAAAAGCTTTGGATTATGCAAGAACTGAAACAGAAAAACTGTTTTTACCTTCTGTTGATAACCTTAGAAATGAAGAATACAGAACATTCGTCGGTAAAGGTAACACAAACAACGCATCAAGTGAAAATAACCAAAATTATATGGGGTTTGTTTACGTAAAAGGTGAGAGCAGTATGTTCAAAAGCTCAAAACCTAAGGCTGCCGTAAATATTAATAACATGGCAAAAGCGTTCCTGACATTTTTTGTAAAATATATGGACGGTGTTGCAAGCAAAGATGCAGACGGCAGCGATAAATATAAAGTTCAAATTGGTCATTTGTCAGAAAACAAACTTGCTACCTCTGATTATTTATTCCAATATAGTATAAAGACAGGCACTGAAGTATCCAGTGACGACCTTGCACAGGCAACGTTTTATGATGCATTGTTTAATCAAATCTGCAAAAACGGCTGGAGTG
>UNSJ01000003.1 GCA_900548405.1 Candidatus Gastranaerophilales bacterium
AAAAACGCTTGGGCGGAGCTTAAAAGTCTGCCCCCCCCCCGACATAATTAAATCTTCTCATAAATGGCTCCTTTCATTTGTTTATAATATTTATATATAACCCTATGTTGTGGGTCCAGCGGCTACGCTGGTTGCTCCTTTCTATTATTTATAATTATATCAATTCTTATATAAAAATTCAAGTTATTGTTGTCATTATAAAGTAATTTCCTAAACCTTAAAGCTGATTTAGCAAAAGTTTTCACTGCAACATCCGTTAAACATTTTGAAAGGAATTACTATGGCAAGAATTATTGAAGGTGAAAGAAGATTAATTAAAATGTCTGTGGATGACATTATCAGTATTATTCAGGAATACCAGCAAATCTGTAAAAACAGCTGCTGCTATGAACATACCAGAGAGCTTCTGGCTAAAGCAAATTTTTATATTCCTGAAGATATATAATACATTAAAATTACCCGACTGTGGTTATGAAAAAATCCTTTTTAGTTTATGCTAATATTAAACAGAAAGGAGTTTTTTCATGAGAAAAAATATTATCATTATTTCATTAATATTTGCATTACCTTTAATCGCATACTGGGCTTTAACATCATCTAATCCTACTACTGCACAAACAACAGAAATGAACAAACCTCAGGTTATCAAGTTTACATCCGCTATGTGTATGGATTGCCAGACTATGAATAAAATATTTAAAGAAATTTTTCCTGAGTTTTCTGACAAAATCAATATGACAGAAATCCAAGTTCAAGATAAAAATTCATTTAACGAAGAACAAATAAAAAAATATAATGTAACACTTGTACCTACAATAATTCTTTTAAATTCAGGCGGACAACAGGTTAAAAGAATAGAAGGCGCAGTAACAAAAGAACAAATGAAATCATATTTACAGGGACTTAAATAATGGAAAATTATATTAACTTATTTACACAAAACGGCAGTATGCCTTTATTATTTGCACTATCATTTTTAGGCGGTCTTGTTGCCTCTATATCACCGTGCTCTTTAGCTATGCTGCCGATTATAATAGGTTATGTCGGAGGGTATTCAAAAGAAAGCCCTGCGAAAACATTTTTACAAATGCTGTTTTTTGTATTTGGTACTGCAATAGTATTTTCCGTAATAGGTATAATCTGTGCAGTAACAGGTAAAGTTTTTATATCATTTGCAGGCGGATATTTCGGTATTTTCCTTGCAGGCATTATTATGGTAATGGGCTTGAAGCTTTTGGGTATATTAGACTTTGAGCTTCCCGTACTTATTAAAGAAATGCCTAAAAATAACAGCACTAACACTTTCTTTTATCCTATTTTGTTAGGGGGTGTTTTTGCCCTTGCAGGAACTCCTTGTTCCACACCAATATTAGCAGGAATTATGGCTTTCGCATCTTTATCTGCAAGTATTCCACAGGCAATACTTATGCTTTTCTTATTCTCTTTAGGTCAGGGATTAATTTTAATTCTTGCAGGTTTTTTAACTTCTCATTTGAAAAACTGGAAAGGCTTTTACAAACTTTCTGATATCCTGTTAAAAATAAGCGGCGGCCTGTTATTGCTTTCTGCTATATATATTTTTTATAAGATTTTCGCTCCGCTTATTGTAAAATAGTTACAAATGCGTTAAAATCATTGTATATATAGACAATGGAGAGTGTAAAATGAAAACTTATGAAGGTCAACTCGTAGCAGGTAATGAAAAATTCTGTATAATTATATCAAGATTTAACGATTTTATCGGCTCAAAACTTTTGTCAGGTGCAATCGACGAATTAAAACGTCACGGTGTATCTGACGAAAATATTGATATTGTAAAAGTTCCGGGAGCTTTTGAAATTCCTTTGACAGCTTTAAAATTTGCTAAAACAGGCAAATATAATTCAATCATAACTTTAGGCGCAATTATTAAAGGAGCAACAGCTCATTTTGATTATGTAAGCGCAGAACTTTCAAAAGGTATTGCACAGGTAAGTATGCAGACAGAAGTACCTGTAATTTTTGGAGTATTAACAACGGATAATATTGAACAGGCAATTGAAAGAGCAGGTACAAAAGCTGGAAACAAAGGTTCTGATGCCGCAAAATCTGCAATTGAAATGGCTAACTTATTAAAATTAGTTTAGTGTTTTAGAAAAGTGCCGCGAATGTCGGCGAAGGTGGTATAAAATGGCAGAAATTATTACCGAGTACAGAAATGAGAATACAAAAAATATTGATATTCTCCCTACCATTGAAATGGTTAGAAAAATGAACGAGGAAGACAAGCTTGTGGCACTTGCGGTGGAAGAAGAATCTGAAAATATTGCAGCTGCTGTTGACTTAATCGCAAAACAATTTTTAAAAGGCGGAAGAATGTTCTATTTTGGAGCCGGAACATCAGGCAGACTGGGCATATTAGATGCATCTGAATGTCCTCCGACATTCAGCGTTTCTCCTGATATGGTTCAGGGAATAATCGCTGGTGGTGATTCTGCTATCAGAACAGCAGTAGAAGGCGCTGAAGATAATTTCGATTTGGGTTATAAAGATGCTGATGTATTAACAGAAAACGATGTTGCTGTTGTTATATCTGCAAGCGGAAACCCTAAATACCTTTTGGGTGTTCTTCAAAAAGCCGAAGACGTTAATTGTAAAACAATTGGTATTACCTGCAACTCACAAGGTCGAATTGCAGAAGAAGCAGGACTTGTAATTTGCGCTGAGGTTGGTCCTGAAGTTATTGCAGGTTCATCAAGACTTAAAGCAGGTACAGCTCAAAAAATGATTTTAAACATGCTTACAACAGGTGCTATGATAAAAATAGGTAAAACTTACGAAAACTTTATGATAGACCTTAAAGCTACAAATGAAAAACTAAAAGACAGAGCAATAAGAATTGTTGCCCAAATTGCAGAAGTTTCTCACAGCGAAGCTCTTGCTGCATTGTTAAAATGCGATTGGGAAGTTAAAACAGCAATTATTTCTTTGAAAATGAAATTGGGTATTGAACAATCAAGACTTGAATTGAGAAAACACGGCGGTGTACTTCGTAAGCTTTTGCACGTCGGACAGGCAGTATAAGGAGAAACCAAAGTATGAAATTAACAGTTTTAGGAGCAGGATGCTGGGGACTGACATTAGCATGGCTTTTGACAAATAATTTTGATGAAATAACAGTTTGGGGCAGAGCTCAAGATATTTCTGATGATTTAAAAAACAATAAGCATTGCTCAAAACCGCTTGAAGTACAGCTTGCTGATAAAGTAGAAATTACTTCCGATTTGTCTGAAGCTATTTCAAATGCTGATATTATATTATCCGTTGTGGCAACTTCCGGAACCCGTGATGTTTGCGAAAAGCTTAAAGAAGCAGGAATTAAGCCAGAGCAGGTTCTTGTTAATGCTTCAAAAGGTATTGAATTGCCTTCATTGATGAGAATGTCAGAAGTTATAAAAGATGTCTTGCCTGATCAGAAACTTGCCATTTTATCTGGTCCGACACTGGCAAAAGAAGTTCTTGCAGGAATGCCGACAGCAGCATCTGTCGCTTGTGAAGATATAGAAGTAGCTGAATATGTACAAAAAGCTTGCAATGTTCCAAACAAATTCAGACTTTACACAAACAATGACGTAATAGGGGTTGAACTCGGCGGTTCACTCAAAAACGTAATTGCAATCGCATCAGGCTTTGCTCATACAATGGGGCTTGGAGATAACTGTGCAGGTGCATTATTAACAAGAGGTATGGCTGAAATTGTTCGTGTAAGTATTAACCTTGGAGCAAACCCCTCTACCCTTTACGGTTTATCAGGTATGGGAGATTTGATTGCTACTTGCTCAAGCCCTATGTCAAGAAACTATACTGTTGGTTCTATGCTTGCTAAAGGCAAAAAAATTGATGATATTCTCAAAGAACTCGGCTCTGTTGCAGAAGGGGTTAAAACATCAAAAGCTATATGTGAACTTGCTAAAAAACTTGATATAGAAGTGCCTGTTTCCAGCGCAATTTATGAAGCAGTTTATACTGATATTACTCCTCAAGCACTTTTAGAAAAACTTATGAACAGAAAATTGAAAGAAGAAGAAAGATACGTATAATGAAATATGCCGTTAGATACTTAAAAAACACATTTTACCCGCTGGAAGTACCTGAAACATTAAAACTTGAAGACGGTCAAATGGTGCTTGTCAGAACTGAAAAGGGAGAAGAAGCTTTAAAGGTTTTTATTGTTAACTCTCAAATCTCAAAATTATGGGAAGAAAGCAAAAACAAACCTGAACCTTTTCATGTAATCAGAACTCTTTCTCAGCGTGATATTCAAACACTTGAAGAAATCAAACAGGAAGAAGTTCAATCGTTTTTTAAATGTCAGGCGCTTGTTCAACAGCATAAATTAAATATGAACCTTGTTCAGTGCAGAATTACATTTGACAGAAGAAAAATTACATTTTACTATACGGCTCCCGAAAGAGTTGATTTTAGAGGGCTTTTGAAAGATTTAACACAGGTATTTACCCGTGTGAGAATTGATTTGAGGCACATCGGCGTAAGGGATGAAACCTCAATTCTTGACGGAACAGGTGTATGCGGAAGACCTTTCTGCTGCTCATCTTTCTTGAGAAAATTTGCAACAATTAATGTTAAGCTTGCTAAAGATCAGGGAATGCCTATCGCACCAGGCAAAATTTCCGGCACCTGCGGAAGACTTTTATGCTGCCTTACATACGAGTATTCAAATTATATTGATGCAGCAAAAGGAATGCCTCCGGTAGGTTCATCAGTAATGACACCTGACGGACTCGGCAAAGTATGTTATCTGCAATTCCTTAACGGAAAAGTTGCAGTTAAAATGGAAGATGGTAAAACAAAAGAATTTCCTAAAGGTGACATTGAAATGGTTGATGCTGACGTCAATGTTGAAATTGATACTCCGTTAATTAATGCATATACAGATGATAACGATAATATCGACATCAAACAACTTGAAGACGACAGGAACAGCTCAACAGGGAATGTTTAAAAACCAAATAATGATTTTTTAACATAAACAAAATAAATTTCACCGTTTGTTAACCTGACATCATACTTCGGAAGACCTTTATCTCTTTCGTCAGGAGATGCTTCACGAACTTCAGCAACAAGTTCGTCATTCGTAATATAATGTAATTCCTTTACGCTGACAACTTCCTTGTCCACTATTTTCATTAATTTATCATAATCGCTCATATATACATTATATCAGATGTTAAGATATATTTCAAGAGTATATATAAAAAATACACTAAATAAATTAAGCAATAAGAATTGTTTTCTTAATCAACTTTTAAAGATTTTATTTATAAACTTGTCATTTTCAATCAGTTGCTTTATTTTGTCCAATAACTCGCTGCTTTTCTTGACGTCAGTTTCATTAACTTCTTTTGAAGCTGTACTTTCTTCAAAATGTTTTTCAATAATATGTCTTTGCTTTTTCAGTTTTCTTAGCTGCGACATTAATTCATCAAGCTTGCTGTCTATTTCTGCAATTTCAGCACCTGCATTATTACACTTAATTTCATCTCCCAGAAGAGCTGCTTGAGCTTTTTCAAGCTGTTTAGCTGCTCTTTCTTCCCTGATTTTCAAATACTTACTGATATCTAAATTAATCATATTATTCGTTTCGGTAAGCATAGTTTTTTTAATACCAATAGGATAATCTTCATGCCCTTTCAACTTACCGTGAATTAAATAAGAAATTATTTTGTTAATCTGCTTTTGAACATTCTCTTTAATATTAGGATGAATTCTCATAAGAAAAGGATAAGGCAGATTTGCACGTTCGGCATTACATTTTGAGCATAATACAAGCAGATTATCTATACTGTTTGAACCCCCGTTGCTTTTTGCCTTTGCATGTTCCCAAGTTGCCTGCAATTCTTTTACAATCTGTGAAATAATGTCAATATCGGTACTTTTGTTTTTCACACAGTCATTTACAAATTTATCTTCCGGGGAAACAGAATACGGCAGCTCTTTTATAATATTCATAATTTTCGGCTCTATATCTTTATTAGAGCTTTGTGATGCAAAATTTTTGTACATGTCTTCAACAAGAAGCTTTTTTATATGCGGTTTGCAGTATTCATTATTTAATATAGATAAAACATTTGAGTTTGTATTTTGCAGTGCTTTAATATCTTTTGCAGATAATTCAGGTGATAAATCCCTTAACTGCTTAAAAATATTTCTTTTTTGCAATGAATTTTGATTAATATATAATTCATATAATTTTGAATGGTATTTAACTACTTCAGGTTTATTAAAGATTTCGGCAAAAGTATTTTGTGGGTATTTAATAGAATAAATTTCCATTAAATTTATAACCTGTTTAGTTTCATCGCTAAAGTTTTCAAAGTATTTATCCAATTTTTGCATAACTTTAGGAGCTTTAACACTTACCTTGTCTGATGCCAAAGCTATTCTGGTAACATCCAGCTGTTGATGAGGGGTTAACTTCTTAATTATTTGAGTGTTTTCGGGAATACTTAAAACTTCATGAACTGATTTTCCTGGATATTTACCAGATAATTCTTTAACAATATTATAAGCTTCTGTATTAACAAAAGGCTCTAATGCTTTATTGTTCAAAGCATTTTTAGCACTGGCAACAAAAGACTTAAGAAATACTTTTACCTGTTCATTAGTCAGCATATCGCATTCGCAAAAAGCACAACCGAGCTTTGGAATATCTCTTATTTCAGAAAATACTCTATCAGGCAATCTTCCTGTAAAAGTCTGCTTATTTTCGGCACAAGCTTTATGTTTATTATAATAGCTGCTATTTATAACAGGGTTTATTGTAAGCATATTTTATATAATACACCTAAATAAAATTTTTTGATAGCAAAAAATGTCGAAGAAGGGACTCGAACCCTCAAGGCGTTAACCACACGAACCTGAATCGTGCGCGTCTACCAATTTCGCCACTTCGACATTTAAGTTAATTATTCTTTTTTCAACACATTTACCATACTGTTATGGCGGATGAGCTCTAAGCAACACTGCACTGAGCCGCTATTTTATCTTTTTGAAAAATTCATCAGATATCAACTGAGAATATTTACTTTTTTCATTCACTGAAATCAAAAGTCTTGGTGAACCGTCTTTTGTTTCTACTGTTGAAATTATACCACTTACATCACCAATAGGCAGTTTTTTAACTTTTGCTTCAAATTTCACATAAGGAACTTCCTGTCCGTATGAATTTAGTGTACCGCGTTTTGTAACGTGCAGTTCATCAACTGATACTGCCTGATATTTAATTTTGCTTACTGATTTTTTAAGCTTTTCTTCAACATTATCAGACTTAATATCTTCAGGCGTTAATATCGCATTATCACCTGATTCTACAACAAACATCTTTTGTCCTGAAGCTTTATGTTCAGCTACAACCGCGTTATAACCCATTATACCTGCGGCTTTTTCAAGTTCGAATTCATCATCTATTTTAGAAAAATCACCGACCTTTTTAGCCCTTTCGAGCATGACATCTTTTGAGGGATTGAAAAAATCTCCTAAATATCCGCTAAGCAATTCTTTGCCGCCAAGTGACATAAAACCCACCACAGCAAGCGTAAGGATTATTGCTCTTAAAATATTTTTTAAACAACCCATATTGAAATCCTTGTCATGTTATAATATTATTATAACTATGAAAAAGTCAGAAATCAATCATATCAATACTGCTGACATTAAGGTGGAAGATTTAACACCCGCGATGCAGGAATATTTAAAAGTAAAACACCAAAATCCGGATAAGATTTTGCTTTACAGGCTTGGAGATTTTTACGAAACTTTCTTTGAAGACGCTGTTGTAATGTCTAAAGAGCTTGAACTTACGCTTACAGGACGCGAACAGGGTAAATTCGGAAGAATTCCACTTGCAGGTATTCCTGCAAAAGCAATTAACGGCTATATTGAAAAGCTTGTTCAAAAAAATTATAAAGTGGTTATCTGCGACCAGCTTGAAGATCCTAAATTTGCTAAAGGGTTAGTTAAAAGAGGTGTTACACGTATTGTAACTTCAGGAACTTTAACTGAAAGTGACTTTTTACAACAAAACTCAAACAACTATATTTGCGCACTTTTCAAAGATGAAAAAAGCGGTAATTACGGTTTTTCTTATGCTGATATTTCAACCGGTGAATTTAAAGTTACTCAGGCGCCACTGGAACTTATTATGGCTGAACTTATAAGATTGCAGCCTGCTGAGGTAGTAGGGCCATCTCAAAAACAAAAAATTATGCCGTTCCAGATTGTTCCTGACGAAAAAATAGATTTGCCTGAAGAAATTACAAAATTATACAACTGCTCTAAAATTCCTGTGTCAGTATTTGATGAGAATTTTGCTGAAAATAACCTGAAAGCTGTTTTTCAAGCAAACAGCCTTGAAGCATTCGGATATAACAGATACAAACTCGGTTTCAGAGCAGCAGGAGCTCTTTTAGCTTATGTTTGGGAAACTCTAAAGGATAATGTTCCTAAATTTGACAGAATAGAGCCTTATGAGCTTTCTGAATATATGATTCTTGACGGAAGCACAAGGAAAAACCTTGAACTTGTTGAAACTTTAAGGGATAAGAATAAGTTTGGTTCTCTGCTTTGGTCAATCGATAAAACCAAAACAAATATGGGGGCAAGGCTTCTCAAAAACTGGCTGTGTCAGCCGTTAAAAAATATCGACGATATTTTGACAAGACAAAACTCTATTACAGAACTGGTTGAGAAAAGCGATGAACGTATTAATATCACCAATTGTCTTGAAAAAATCTATGATATTCAAAGACTTGCAACAAGAATGTCTAACAGTTCAGCTAACCCGAAAGATTTCTTGAGTTTAAAGACCTCATTATCTATACTTCCTGAACTGCTTGATGCTGCTTCAACACTTGAATTTAACCCGTTAAAAGGTATTGAAGAATACAAAAATGAAATTATTGAGTATACAGAATTAATAGAACGTACAATTTCTGAAACAGCACCTAATTTAATAAAAGAAGGCGGAATAATAAAACCTGGTGTTTCAGGTGAATTGGATTACTTCCGCGAGTTATTGACAGGCGGTGAAAACTGGTTAAAACAATATGAAGAAACCGAAAAAGAAAAATCAGGTATAAAATCTTTAAAAGTCGGATTTAACAAGGTCTTCGGATACTTTATCGAAATCTCAAATTCTTATCTTAACCAAATTCCTGAAGGCTATATAAGAAAACAAACTTTGACAAACGGCGAAAGATTTATAACAGAAGATTTGAAAAAACACGAAGATGATGTACTTTCAGCCAGATTTAAATCGACCGAACTTGAATATAAATTATTCTGTGATTTTAGAGAATACTCAAAAGAATTCGTAACTAAAATCAGAGAAATAGCAGACTGTATTGCAAAATGTGATGTTTACGCAGGTCTTGCTCAGGCTGCCGTTGAAAACAATTATTGTAAGCCGATAATTGATGATTCCGATGATTTTATAATTAAAAACGGACGTCATGCTGTTTTGGAAAAAATTCTTCCGCTGGGTGAATACGTTGCAAACGATTTGGAGTTGAAATGCAACAGTTCGGATTCTACACAATTCATGATTCTGACAGGACCTAATATGGCAGGTAAATCAACCTATATGAGGCAAAATGCATTAATTGCAATACTTGCTCAAATAGGTTCCTGGGTTCCTGCTGATTTCGCTAAAATCGGTATTATTGACAAAATATTTACACGTGTAGGCGCTTCGGATGATTTGACACTCGGTCAATCAACATTTATGGTTGAAATGATTGAAACAGCTTGCATTTTAAACTCTGCCACCGACAGAAGTTTTATTCTCCTTGATGAAATAGGCAGAGGAACAAGTACATATGACGGGGTTGCAATTGCATGGTCTGTTGCCGAATACATCGCTACAAAAATAAAAGCTAGATGTATTTTTGCTACACATTATCATGAATTAAACGTTATGACTAAAACTTATCCGCAAATCAAAAACTACCGAATTACAATCAGCGAGGAAAACGGCGAGATTGAATTTTTAAGAAAAATCGTTCAAGGCGGAGCAAGCAAAAGCTATGGTATTCAGGTTGCTAAAATGGCAGGGCTTCCAAATGCAGTTATCAGACGTTCTGAGGATTTAATGACAAGAATGCAGAGAGATTTTTCAAATAATCTTTCTACCCGTAAAAAATCCGCAGATGCACCGAGCGTTGACATTCCTCAGCTTAATTTATTTAATTAATTTTTGTAAAAAAGAGAGTATTATTATAACAAAAATTATTCTGTTCGGGTTTAAATTAAACAGGAGAATTTTTATGTCAGGTTTAGATGTCAACAAAGTTACGGTACCGCCTCAGCTTCAAAGTGTAGAAGCCATTGAAAAAGAGCAGCCAAAAGCAGCTGAAATTAAGTCTGCAGTAATTCCTAATGAAAAACCTGATACATTTGAAAAAAGTTCTGAACAGGAAGAAGCTGTTAAGGAAACTAAACAGAATAAAAAAACTGAAAAAACTCCCAAAACCTTTAAAGAAAAACTCGCAGGATTTTGCAAAACATTTGTAAAAACAGGTGAATATTTGAAAGCAACCGGAGCAACAGTAATATACGGCGGTCTTGCAGCAGGTGCAATCATGTTTTCTAACTGGCTTGTAAAAGGCTGGTCAAAAGTATTCAAAAAACAAATTCCGTTTAAAGAAATGTTTAACAAGCCGTTAAAATGCGTCAGCAAACCTGCAAAAATTTGGGCAGGAGTGGCATTTGCAGCCATTGGCGGATTTGAATTTGCAAAAGCATATTTAAAAGCAAACCAGCACAGTGCAAATGTTGATCACAAATTAAAAACACATTAATAACTAAATTGTGAAGAACTCCAGAAAATCTGCATTCATTAGACCTTGAGTTTCACCTCCGTTTAAGAAAATAAACACCTGAGGATCATCAATATTTAAGGTTTCAAATTGCATGTTTTTATCAACCGCTTCCATTTCATTATCTTGCGGCAACACAATCCGCTGTGAAATATTTTCATCTTCAGGACAAATTTCCTCTAAAATTAAATCCAAGTCAGTGTCAGTCATACATTAAACCTCATTATTTCATATATTATGTTAATAATGATTTTTCAATGTAAGTCAAGCTAAATCAGCATAATGCTCATTATAAAAATCTTCAAATCTGTCTTGTAATATAGCTTTGCGTGCAGTTTTAGCAAAATCAATCAAGAACTTTGAATTATGTATTGAAAGCAGAGTAGCTGCTGTACTTTCACCGCATCTCCACAAATGTCTTACATAAGCTCTTGAATGGTTTTTGCAGGTATAACAATTGCAGCCTTCAACAAGCGGTCTGTCATCTTCATGAAATTCTTTATTTTTAATATTCTTTTTGCCTTCCCAAGTAAAGAATGAACCGTGACGAGCATTTCGTGTCGGAAGCACACAGTCAAACATATCAATACCGCGTTTAATTCCGTCCAGTAAATCCTCAGGAGTACCTACGCCCATAAGATATCTAGGTTTATACTTAGGCAGAAGCGGAGCCGTGAATTCAACAAAATGATTCATTATATCTTTTGTTTCTCCTACGCTTAAACCTCCTATGGCGTATCCTACTGCGTCATATGATGAAATAACTGCAGCGCTTTCTTGTCTTAAATCATCAAAAAATGCCCCCTGTACAATAGGGAATAAAGCCTGACGGGGGTTTGTTTTCGCTTTAAAACATCTTTCAAGCCATCTGTGGGTTCGTTCCATAGCTTTTTTAGCCGTGTCATAATCACAAGGGAACGGTGCACACTGGTCAAACGCCATAATTATATCTGCGCCAATATCCTGCTGAATTTCCATAGAAACTTCAGGATTAATAAAATGTTTTTTACCGTCTTTAGGATCTCTGAATTCTACGCCATCTTCAGTAATTTTATTCAAATGAGCAAGAGAAAACACCTGAAATCCGCCTGAATCCGTAAGCACAGGTTTATGCCAGTTCATCCAGCCATGAATACCGCCGAATTTTTTAATCAGCTTTGTACCTGCTCTAAGATATAAGTGATAGGAATTTGCAAGGATAATTTGCGCTCCGGTATCTTCTATCTGATCGCAAGTTAAAGTCTTGACAGCTGAATTAGTGCCGACAGGCATAAAAATAGGAGTTTCAATTATTCCGTGCGGAGTTGTTAAAATTCCTGCTCTTGCACCTGTCTGTTTACACTCGTGCACAAGTTCGTATTTAAAATATTCATGTGCATTGTCACGCATCACTCATCAACGCCTTCTGTAACAAGTTCCATCATATTTTTATAGTTAGTGCAAAGTTCTTCGGGCTTAAAGTAAATATTGATTTCTCTTTCTGCACTTTCTACACTGTCTGAACCGTGAACAGTATTGTATTCTTTTAACTGAGCGTAATCTGCTCTGATAGAACCAACGTCAGCTTCGCAAGGGTCAGTAACACCTAAAAGGTGGCGAACGCCTTGTACAGCTTTATAACCTTGAAATACCATTGCAACTATCGGTCCGCTTGTAATATATTTTACAAGATTAGGATAAAAAGGTTTTCCTATGTGCTCTTCATAATGCTTTGCTGCTATTTCTTCTGTAACTTGAAGCATTTTCAGACCAATCATTTTATAACCTTTTTTTTCAAAACGGCTTATAATTTCACCGATAAATCCTCTTTTTACTCCATCCGGCTTTATAGCCACAAATGTTCTTTCCTCTGTATGCATGTGTATTTCCTCCATATAGAGCAATTGTAACACAAACAGGGATTTATTGCTACATTCTGCACAAAGGTATCATTTTAAACATATAAGGCGGCATTCCAAGCTTTATAAGTACTTGCTTAAACTCATCCGAATATTTCGTGTAGTCGCCTTCCGATGCAACAGCTATGTATTCCAATCTGCTTGTATAAGCATAGTCCGCATGGTAATCTTTAATTCCGCTTCTTGTAAGTTCATCTCTATACCAGTTCTTATTTGAATAGGTTCCGAATTTGTAATTTAAGTCAATGTCATCAATGTAATTATTTTTTCTTTCCAAGTATCTTATCTGCACCAAATCATCATCTGCAATTCCATTGGAAGAATCTTTAAGTGTATCATTTATGTGCGTAAGTTCATGGCGCAGTGCATATTTTATGTAATCTTTATTTTTTATTATAACGAAGTCACTGTTCTTAAATGTATACGCTTTATCGGTGCTGTCAACTCCCATAGTTGCGGTTACATAAATAAATGATGGAGTTATTGCTTTTCCGAGAGATTCACTGCGCCATTGAGAAAGTTCTTTGTCTATATATTCCGCATTATCAATATCGTCAGGTTCCGATAAAAAGACGTACGTATTAAACTTTTCTGCTATATCAAGGCATTTTTCTTTTGTAGCTTGCGGCAATGTATCGGAATAGAACTTTTTATAGAAATACATGCAAGTATCTTTATCTGTATTTCTGTATTTATACAAAAACTCCAATAAGTAATTTTGTCCCGCTTCTTTATTAAAATCTTTGGCAAAACGGGTTTTACCAGCGTCAAGTTCTTCGCATAGAAGCTTTTTGGCAGTCTTTCCGTTTACATTTTCCCTGCGTTTTATTGATCTTGCTTTTGTCCTAAATTTATTAAGTCCTTCGTCATAAAACGGTGCATATTTTGAGTATTTATTATACTTACCGTTCTGCTCATTTTCAACATCCAACATTAATATTATTTTGTTATATGCTTCATCAATTTGTTTATTATATTTATTATCAGAAAATGGAGATGTTAACTCGGTCAAAATATCTGCAGAGGCATTAAGAACAAATTCATCGTTGACTGTTGACATTTTTTCAAGAATTTGTTTTTCTAATTTTTCTTTATTCCAGGTCTGAGGTAAAACTTTTAAACTCTTGACTATGTATTCTTTTAATTCGGAATTTGTACTTGTAAATGTGTCCTCTTTTTCAGCAGGCTCCAAGCAGCAAGTATTGTTATAATAAGATGAGAAATTAATTTTATTATTTGTGTATAAATTTAGAGGTAATATGCGCATACAATAATAAAATCCAAACATGTTTTTTCTGAACACAATTTGGATTTTATTTTTATATTTATTAATTTATCTTATTTTGTAATATTTAGATTTTGAAGATTTATAAATACCAATATTGTAATTGCTTTTCAAAGTCACATTAATATTTTCACTGCTTGACGCTTTATCTGACATCAATAAAATATAATTTCCTACCTTATCTGCAAGTTCCTGATTATCAATATCTTTTGTTCTAATTACAATTCCTAAATTCTTATTATCTTTTTCACCGTACTGAGCATAACTGAAAACGTCGAGATTTAATTCTTTAGCAAGCTTATCAGGAAAAACAGTCTTTTTTTCAAAAATATTTTTTGCAGCAACAGAACCCGCAAGAATAGGAACTGAAAACAACAAAGCAACAATGACTGATACAATAATGACAGTAGAATCCGTTTTATCAGGATAAAGTTTTTTTATATTCTCTTTTGATACTACAAAACTTTTCACAGAAAAATCATGTAATGTCTGACGGTTTTTGTTAAACAAAAATATAAGAACAAAAACAAAATATAAAAATAATAAAATTGTTAAAGGTAAAACATTTTTAATATCAAACATATGGTATTCAGGAAGCACAGTTACCATCGCACCTGAAAAAGCTCCAACAGCATATACACAAATAACAAAAATCAAAGCTCTTAAAAATGATTTTCCGACAGGAAGATATTCATTGTTTCTATCAACAACTTTTACAGCAAACAACTTTTTGCCGATTGTCTGACCTTTGCAAAGAACGCTATTCATCAAACCAAAGTATAAAAGATAAACAACAGCACCAATAATTATTCCGTAACCTCCGATTTCAAACCATAAAGATGCACCTGCAGCCCCGATTAGAACTCCTGCTATTTTTAAAATAATTGCGGTATCAAGGAAATAAGCTCCTATTCTTTTCCAAAACACAACAACTGTTGAAGCATCAACAACATCATTACTCGGTTCATCTTGAGAATTTTCAACAGGTTCTTTTTCCTTTATAGAAAATTTACCCGGAATTAAAAGCATTGCAAAGCCGACAGCACTTAATGCCAAACTCAACATTCCGTATGCCGTAGATTTTATCGGAATAAAATACATAGACAAAGTTAAGATAACCACAGATATGGCAATTAAAAAACTCCTTTGTCTGTCAGCAGATATATCATATAGCCGCTTTGTATTATTTATAAAACTTAAAAAGCAACCCAGTGAAATCAAAATAAGCCATATTGCTAAATCTTCTATTGAAGCAGTTCTAATAATAGAAATCATATTTGTATTAATTCCAGCTACTGAATTTTCCATTATAGTTTGGAAAACAGAACGGCAGAAGAAAAATTGCATAGCCGACAAAACAATAGCTATAACCAAACCGATTAAAAAATAATATTTTCGTCCTAAATACCCTTCAATACTGAACGGATTTAAATTTTCCTTAACTTCTTCCATTACCTGCTCCTAAATTTCTCTTTAAACGAATGATAACATTTTTAAACATTGGTTGCAATAGTCATTTTGCGAATTTCTTTTTTAAGCAAAGTTACCATCATCACGCAGAGTATTACCGCAGAAATACACAAACCGTACCAGAAACCTCTCAATTTAAGTCCGAAATTAAACGCTAAAACATAACCAACAGGAAGATAAATCAACCAGTAAGCAATAAAATTAGAAATCAATACAACCTTAGTTTTCTTTATACCTTTAAATACGCCCGCAAGCGCAACCTGTAAACCGTCACAAACCTGAAACATAGATAAAATATAGATTACAGGCACACATATACTAACAAGAGCTTTGTCCTTTGTAAACAGTCCTACTAAGAAATCAGGGAATGTTGCAAACACCACAGAACTGCAAGCCATAAATCCCGTAGCCATGACTATTCCGACAAATGCATATTTCTTCAAATCTCTTAAATTATTTGCTCCGTTTGCAAAACCGACTTTAACAGCAATAGCATTTGATAAAGCAAGCGGAACCATAAATGACACTGTTGTCAATGTACATACAAGGTTTTGCGCTGCTGCATAAATACCTGCCACCCTGCCCATAATTATAGCTATACTATTAAAAGCGACAAACTCAACCATTACAGCTAATGATATAGGAAGTCCGACCTGCATTATGCTTCTGTAATAGCTTTTGTCATGAAAATCTCTGGTATTCATACGTATTAAGCAATAGAAATATAAAGCCAGCCCCATAACCCATCTTACGATTAAACTTGCAATAGCAAGCCCTGCAACTCCCAAAGAAGGTATAGGACCAAACCCGAATACCAATACCGCATTAAGTATCAAATTCAAAAACACACATATTACAGTCACCAAATTGGGGAACAAAACAATTTCAAATGCCTGCAAATATTCTTTTAACGCGGCATTCAGATACATGCCCACTGTTGCAAAAGCAGAAATAAACATATATTCTTTAATTGCAGGCACAAGCCTTGCTTCAAAATGAAGATAATCAATTAAAGGGATTGCCAAAAATACCGCAACAGAAGTGATTAAAGACATGATAAGTGCAAATCTGATAGTCGGATAAAAATATCTTTTTGCAGGCTGTTTTGCTCCTCTTTTATTTGAAAGTATAGGAGAAACGCTTCCAAGAAGACCTATTCCGAATATAAAAATAACATTAATAACAGCAGTAGCAATAGAAATTGCAGCAAGAGTATCTGTTGAATGTCTTCCCGCAATCAAAACATCACCCGCGCCAATAAGGATGAAACCCAAGTTTCCCATAATAATCGGCAGGGCAATGTTTAATAACTCTTTTGCATAATGTCTGAATTGATTACTCATACAAAACAATTATACTATAAATATAAAATTTTACTTAAGTGATTCTTGAAGCATTTTCAAAGGAGTTCTACCGCCTTTTTCGGTTAAAGTCATCGCGTAAGTGTTAACTGTATACTGTGTCATCCCGTTAGCATCACCTACTGCTTGAAAAGTAAATATATCATATCCCCATTTATTAGGTTTTTTATTTCCGTTTATATCAACAGCATAAGCTTTCCAGCCGCTAAAGTTTAAGTCAATCAGAATCATACCGTCAGCCAAAACATAAGCCGGGCGTTTTTTAAGATTTGCCGTTGACATTCCAGAATTTGGATCAGGCTTTGCATCAGGGTTTGACTCCTTTTGAATATCATCAGAACCTTTTATATACTTTATACATCCCTGTTCATATCCTCTTGAAGAACACGTTTTTGCAATGTTCAAATTCTTTAAAAATGCTTTGGTAAAATCAGTGCAATCCTCATACATACCGTTTAAATTTGACGGACAAGGCTGTCCTCCGTTACAAGTGTAACGTGTACAGGTACCGTATTCATTTTTTTCGGCACATTCTGCGGTTGCAGGTCTGTCAGAATATTTCGCCCACGCATGGCACATAGGACTGTAACCTAAATCCGACTTAGCTTTTAACATCGCATTATTCAGTGTGTTGTAAGCTTTTTTAAATTGCTGTTTTCTTACATTATCCTGATAATTTGCAATCAAAGACGGCATGGTTAAAGCCGCAACCACACCAATAATCCCGAGCGTGACCAATACTTCGGCGAGAGTAAATCCGAAACGGCGTTGACTGTTCAACATGACCACGTGCGTAGCACCTTCGGCGAGAGTAAATGCAGGAGCTTTTAGTCTGCCCCCCCCCCGACATAACTTAATCTTTTCATAAATCTCCTTTCAATAATTTTAAGCAATTATGCATACCCTATTGTTGCACCTCAAGCGGCGACGCCGATTGCTCCTTTCATGTATAACCTTATTCAGTATAACAAATTATTCTACAATTTTCAACTAGGCATTATAATCCAGCTTATTTCCAACATCTTTAGATTTTATAGCTTGAGCCTGCATTTTAATACTTTCAGCCTGTGCTGCTACTCTAAAATCCTGACCTGAAGGATCAGAGGGAGCCATTGCGGAACGGATAACAGTATTTGCATCATTAATTGTTTTTTGAGGATTAGCGGAATCTAAAGCTGGCATCTTTATGTCAACGTGACCTGCCATCGGAATTCCGTCAGCATTTCTTTCAATTACAATAGAACCTGCAAGAGAACCGCCTGCTGCTTTGTGCGCAGCCTCGTGAGCATATATCTCATCATAGTTCTTTTTAATCAAAGCATCTCTTTGCTGCTCTTTTTGCTTTTCAATAGGATTTGTAAAATTGTAGAACAGATTAATTCCAGCCATACACAAAACCTTTCACACATTACCTGCTACAATTATAGCATATCTTTTCAAAGATTTCAAGCCTTAATTCAGATATTATTACCAGGGATAATCATTTAAAATCTGCCAGCCGTCATATACAATTAAAGCCCCGCAAAAGCCTCCCGCCATAGCCTTTCCTGTATTCTTTGAACAAGGATAAGTTTCATCTTCTAATAATTCCTCCCTTGATAGTGTTTCTTTACAATGCAAGCCGTAAGGATAAACTCCGAGTTTTTTTAAACAATCAGTTCCGTCGACAACAGAAGGAATTTCACCTGCATTGCCCCAGCTCATTATAAACGGAAAAATATCTTTACCTATGGTATTAGGTCGCTTTAACGGTCCGTTTATATCAACCCAAAACCAAGCTCCGTTTCCGACAGCATGAACCCAATAGAACACTGAATAACCTGATGCTGTAACTAATGCAAAAGTTTTACCGGTAACATCTGTAAAAGTTCTTGTTACTACCATACCGTCTAAATTATAAATTTTTTCAGCCCAGCAGTCATATTTTGAATAAGTATCACAAGTTTTTACAACTTTTAAATTCGGAAGCAGATAATTGTCAGTAAAATACTTGTTACGTTCGTAAACCGTGTCAAATTCCGAGAAATCCCAAGTATCAATTGTATCAAACTTGGATTCTGATATTCTCACTGCCTGATTTATTTCCGTATAAGCCTTTTTTAATTGAGTAACAGTCTGCTTTTTTTTATAGTTTTCAATCAATACAGGCATTGTCATAGCTGCGACCACGCCGATAATACCTAAGGTTATAAGTATCTCTGCTAACGTAAAAGCTTTTTTAAACATATTTCCCCCTTTTGTTCTCTTTTAGACTACATACATTTACAATAGTATCACATAAAATACGTTTGTGAACAATAAGACTACAAAAATTTTACAATTAGGAAGAAATATATTTAAGTTCCGCAAAGAAAAAGGTCTTTCGCAAAACCAGCTTGCAGAAAAACTTGAAATATCAAGGGAACACCTTGCAAAAATAGAGACAGCAAAACGATGTGTAAGTTTAGGGCTTTTAATAGATATTGCAGAAAAACTGAATATTCCCGTAAAAGATTTTTTTGATTTTTAAAAAATAAACCGAAGATATAATCTTCGGTTTACTAAAATTATTTTTTATCTTTTCCTGTTCTCTTATAGAAATCTTCTATAAATCCGGTATTGAAATTACCGCTTACAAATACAGGATCTTCTATTATTGATTGGTGGAACGGGATTGTTGTTTCAACACCTGTTACAACATATTCTTTCAAAGCTCGATACATTCTGCGTCTTGCTTCGTTACGAGTTCTACCCCAGCAAATAAGCTTACCTATCATAGAATCATAATATGGTGGTATAGAATAATCCTGATAAGCGTGGGAATCAACTCTTACACCAAATCCGCCAGGAGTTACATAACCTGTAATCAGTCCGGGATTAGGCATAAAGTCTTTTGCAGGATTTTCCGCATTAATACGGCACTCAATAGCATGACCTCTTAACACAATATCGTCCTGAGTAAAATCAAGTTTTTCGCCTGATGCTACCATAATTTGTTCTCTTACCAAATCAACGTTAGAAATCATTTCTGTTACACAGTGTTCAACCTGAATTCTTGTATTCATCTCCATGAAATACCAGCTTCCGTCATGGTCAAGAAGGAATTCACAAGTTCCTGCGCCTTCATAATTAATGGCTTTCGCCGCACGGACAGCTGCTGCACCCATTTCCTGACGGGTCTTTTCGTCAATAGCAGGAGATGGAGCTTCTTCCAATAATTTTTGGTGACGACGCTGAATTGAACAATCTCTTTCACCTAAGTGAACAACATTTCCGAATTGGTCACCGAGAATTTGAACTTCAATATGACGAGGATTTTCTAAGAATTTTTCAGCATAAACATCAGGGTTACCGAAGAAATTTTGAGCCTCAGACTGGCAAAGGTTCATATTTGTTTCAACTTCCTCATCACTTCTGACAATTCTCATACCTTTACCGCCGCCGCCTGCTGTTGCTTTTAAAATAATAGGATAACCTACTCTGTGTGCAAATTCTTTAACTTCTTCAACGGTTTTCAAAATTCCTGTACCGGGTGTAACCGGAACGTTATTTTCAATCATTGTCTTACGAGCAGTAGCTTTATCACCCATTTTGCGCATAGCTTCAGCAGTAGGACCGATAAACTTAATGCCGTGTTTTTCGCAAATTTCAGCAAAATCAGCTCTTTCTGACATAAAGCCGTATCCCGGGTGAATTGCATCTGCACCCGATACAATGGCAGCAGAAATAATTGCAGGAATACTCAAATAGCTTTTAGCACTTTGAGCAGGTCCTATACAGTAAGCTTCTGTTGCAAGTCTTACATGGAGAGAATTTGCATCAGCTTGAGAATAAATTGCAACTGTCGGAATACCGATTTCTCTGCAAGCTCTTATAATTCTTACTGCAATCTCCCCGCGGTTTGCGATTAATACTTTTCTAAACATTTTTCTTATCCCTATTAAAACAGCGAAAAGTGAATTTGCTTATGCCATTCACTATTCACTGTTAACTATTCACTATTTATTCAATATACATTAATACTTGTCCGAATTCGACAGGCTGTCCGTCAGATACACATATCTCAACGATTTTTCCTGAAAATTCAGATTCAATTTCATTCATAAGTTTCATTGCTTCAACAATACAAACAACGTCACCTTCTTTTACTGTTTGCCCTACCTTAACAAATGCTTCAGCATCAGGAGACGGTGCAGAATAGAAAGTACCTACCATAGGAGAAGTCAACGGTTTTCCTTTTTTAACTTCTGCCTGTGCAGCAGGTGCTTGAGCAGCAGCAGGCTGAGGAGCTGCTTGTACAGCAACCGGAGCTTGAGCAACGCCAATAACTTCTTTTCTCAAAGTAATAGCTTGCTCGCCATCTTCAAGAGAAATTTCTGTAAGTGAATTATCAGCTAATACTTTTGCTAATTTTTCAACATATTCAATATCAAATTTCATTTTTTTGCCTTTCTGTTAGGTTAAGTGTGATGAGTGAAGATTAAAACTTCACATCAACTAAAAAATATTGTTAAGCCCTGTCAAGGTACTCGTTAGTTCTTGTATCAACTCTGATTTTATCTCCGTTAGAAATAAAGAAAGGAACGTTAACAACAGCACCTGTTTCAAGAGTAGCAGGTTTAGTACCACCTTGAGCGGTGTTTCCTTTTTCAGAAGGAGGAGTGTCAGTAACTTCCAAAACTACGTGAGCAGGAATATCAACCCCGATAATTCTCGCATCGTGCATCAAAACTTGGACAATCATATTTTCTTTCATGTATTTAAGACCGTCGCCTATTTGATCAGCAGTCAATTGAAGCTGTTCATAAGATTCGTTATCCATCATAACGTATTCTTGACCTTCTTTATACAAATATTGCATTTCACGTCTGTCTAACATAGCTTTTGCAACTTTTTCACCGGCTCTGAATGTTTTTTCAACAACTTGACCTGTTTCTACGTTTTTAAGCTTTGATCTTACAAACGCTGCGCCCTTGCCGGGTTTTACGTGTAAAAATTCAACAACAGACCATAAACCGTTGTCTAACTGAAGCGTTAAGCCTGTTTTTAAATCGTTTACTGATATCATATTTTTCCCCTTATTAAAATAATATAGTCATTTATGTAAGTCGATAATACCATAAACATCAAAAACTTCAAATAATTGTTACAAATAAAATTCAAATTATTAACATAGTAGCAAAAAAATAAATGTTGCGTTATTATATATGCCATAAGCAATATAAGGAGTGTACATATGAGAATTTCAGCTATCGACAGATGTTGCCCTAAACCACAATTTACAGCATCCAGAAACGGATATGAAAATCCTATTAACCGTAAATCAGAAAAAGGATTGGCAATTTGGGGTTCAATAGGAGGCAGCGCACTTGTAGGCGCAACAGCAGCGGGAATCGGCAGCTGCTTTATCAAGTCAGGGGCTTCCAAAAGAGCCTGGAAACTCGGCGGAATAGGTGTTGCAGCAGGATTGCTGACAATGGCGCTTACATTACCTGCAAAACTTTATGATACTAAAGTAAAAGCTTTTGCCCGTGAAAAAGAAATGGACGTTTTCAGCCGCGACAGAGAATTAAAATCAAACATTATGGAAGAAGTTGATAAAGAGGTTAAAGACGAAGATGTATCTCTTGACCAGAAAATCAACCACTACACTACTGTTCAAATGGCTAACAACGGAAACGGATTATTAGTTAAGGGAGCATAAATGAGAGTCGGCGCTATTAATAACAGCTACTCATTCGCTCAACAAAACATTCCATCAAAAAACAAAGACAGCAATCCTATTTCAAAATCAGGAGAAAAAGCAAAGCTGGTTAAGGCAACTTTTGTTGCGGGTTTGGGTGTAGGAGCAAAATTGTTGTTTGAATTAATGGACGGTGATTTTGTTGTGGATAAACTTGGTGACAGCGCTGATAAAATCGTAGAAAAACAACATAGAAATGTGTCCAGAAATAAAAAAAGCCTGTTAAAACTTGGAGCCGCAGCAGGATTGGTTATGGCATTTATCGGCGCCTTTGCAATGTTATATACAATTTTCAAAGCACCAAAAATAAATTATGAGGGCAACATAAATGCATTTAAAAAAGGAAAAGATGTTGACGTTTATGTTAAAGGAAATTCTGCCGAAAAAGAAATCTACACTCAAATGAATGAAAAAGCAAAGCAGGCTGACAAAGAAGAAAAAGCAAAACTAAAAGAACAATACATGCAAATGCAAATGGCTAAAAACAGGGTACCTGACTTTATTGACCTTAAAAGATAACTATTTCTCTATACGCTCAATCTTTAAAGAGTAACCAAGAATTTTGCAGATTTGTTGGAATTCGGCAAGTTTCAAACCGTTTCGGCGGATTTTACAAGAAAAAGTGCTTTGCGGAATGTCAAGTTCTGCATTATTTTTTAAGTATTCAAGCAAAACTTTCTGTGTTACGTGCCCTTTTGCCATAACAAGCCTTACTATTTCATCGTTATTCCAGTCTGTTATATCCATATAGCAAAAGTATAAGGTATTGACAAAACTATTCAACTCTTGTAATATTTATTGCATATATCAATATTTTATTTAATATATAAATATTAATATACAAAGGAGAAATATGAAAAAAGGTTTTACTCTTGCGGAAGTTTTGATAACTTTAGGGATTATAGGAATAATCGCGGCTATGACAATGCCGGCATTAATTGAAAATCATCAGAAAAAAGCTACCGCAGTCAAGCTTGCAAGGTTTTATACAATAATGAGCCAGGCTGTTCTGAGATGGCAATCCGATGATGGTATTATCCCCGATGATTTCTATTTTGAAGATACCAGCGGTACTTATCTTGAAAAATGGTATAGAGATACAATTGGAAAATATATTCAAACAGTATCATTAAAAAGTACAAATTCAATATTTACTGTCGCATTTAATGACGGATCAGGATTTGACGCATACACTAATAGGTATATTCTTTTCATATTTTATTGTCCTGAATATAAATATTGCAGCCAAACAAGAGAAGGAAACTTTGATGGAAGAAGAGGATTTCTTTTCAACATATATAAAGGTAAATTTATGACCTCTAACATCGAGCACCAAACACAAACAAGAGAAAAACTTTTAGAGTCATGCAAATACGGTAACAGCGATAATGCGGAAGTCAGTTCCAAAAACCGCAGACATGCCTGCACTCGTCTTATCCAAATCGACGGTTGGGAAATAAAAGACGATTATCCCTGGAGGCAAACTATGCTTGAGAAATAATTTTTATGTTACTATAATAGCGTATGGCAGAAGGACAGATATATAAAATTCATTCTGATTTTTATTACGTCGATGACGGCGTTAATTCTTTTGAATGTAAAATAAGAGAAGTCTTAAAGAAACAAAAAGAAAAAATAATCGTAGGGGATTTTGTCGAATTTGATAACGGCGTTATAAAAAAAATCATTCGGCGCAAAAATTATATTAAGCGTCCGAGTGTCGCAAATATTGATCAGGTCATTATTGTTTCCGCATTAAAAGAACCTGATTTGGACCTGCACCAGTTAAACAGATATATTGCACTTGCTGAGTATTATAAAATCCCTGCTGTATTGTGCTTTAATAAAGACGATTTAAAGTGGGATAAACATCTCGGTGAGAATATTAAAAATATTTATGGGCCTTTAGGATATAAAATTGTGTATACTTCTGCAACAGAGCATAAAGGAATCAAAAATTTTGAAAAACTTTTGGAAGGAAAAACAAGCGTATTATGCGGCAACTCAGGTGTAGGAAAATCCAGCCTAATTAATGCAATTAACCCTGATTTAAATCTCAGAACAAAAAATGTAAGCGAAAAGACACAAAGAGGCACACACACAACACGCCATTGCGAAATTATAAAAATAAATAATTCTTCAAGAATAGTTGATACACCGGGTTTCAGCAACGTAAGATTTGATTTTATTCTTCCTGCTGATGTAGATTTACTTTTTGAAGATATCGCAGGGTTCAGAGATAACTGCAAATACTCAGACTGTCTGCATATAAATGAAGACGGCTGTAATGTGCTTGATAATATAGATAAAATAGATTCAACCCGTTATGAAAGTTATCTTGCATTTATTGATGAAGCTAAAGAATACAAAGAAAAAATTAAATTTGAAGGCAAAAAAGAAGAACATTCGAAAAAAATTGTTCACAACAAACAAATAGCCAAAATAAGCGAAAAAAAACGTCAGAGTGCAAGAAACACTTTAAAACAAAAAATATATAAAGACATTGAAAATTACAAGGAAGGATTAGAAAATGAAGATGAATAATTATATAGAAGCAGTTAACAAAAAATTAGAAGAATTCATGCCTGTTCTATATCCTGAAGATATTTTTAAAGCAATGAAATACACGGTAACCCTTCCAGGTAAACGTTTAAGACCTGTTATGTGTCTTGAAACCTGCAGAATGTTTGGCGGAAACATTGAAGATGCTATCCCAACAGCCTGTGCTATTGAAATGCTTCATGCACAAACGCTTATACATGATGACTTACCTTGTATGGATAACGATGATTTCAGACGTGGAAAACCGACAAACCACAAAGTTTTCGGGGAAGCTAATGCTGTACTGGCAGGCGATGCTCTTTTAACTTCTGCGCCGCAAATCATTATTAAAAACTCTAAAAATTTAGGTCCAGATAAACTCATAAGGATTATGGAAGAATATTTCCACGCAGCCGGAGCTTTTGGCGTAATTGCAGGACAAGTTGTAGATATTGAAAGTGAAAAAAATTACCCTGAAAACGCTCAAGAAACTCTTGAATATATTCACACACATAAAACAGCTGGTTTGTTTAAACTTGCACTTAGAACAGGTGCAATAATTGCAGATGCTTCAGAAAAAGAGATTGAAGAAATTACAGAATTCGGTCAAAATATGGGCGTTGCTTTTCAAATTGCTGATGATATATTAGATGAAACCTCTACTTTTGAAGAAATGGGTAAAACATTAGGTAAAGACAAAGAAGCTGGTAAATTAACTTATACAAACTTATACGGTATTGAAAAATCAAGAGAGGATTTAAATAATCTTATTGAAAGATGTTTTGAAATCCTGAAAAAAAATAATCTCAAATCAGAAGTATTTGAAGAAATTCTTAACAAAATAAAAAAATGCTGATGCAAAACTTAATAAATGTAAATTTATTTGTTAAGCTTCTTGCTTATGGTATACTAAAATAACGCGAACAATTTTTGAAAAAGAGAGTAGGAATTAATTAATGATTACAAGCATATCAAACACAGGATATGAAGTTATATCTTCCGGAGTATTATCTGCATTTTTAGCACAAGTTTTAAAATTTATTATATTTACAATTAAATCAAGAAAAATTAATTTTAAAATCTTTACAACAACAGGCGGTATGCCGAGTTCACATTCTGCAGGCGTTATGGCTGTTTCTACGACCGTAGGAATTATTGAAGGTTTTGATTCCGTTATATTTGCCGTAGCATTTGGTTTTTCATTAATTACAATGTATGATGCAGCAGGTGTCAGACGTGCGGCAGGAAAGACAGCAGCATGCTTAAACAGAATGATGGATGACTTTTACAAGCATGATGTGCAATCTATCGGCGGCAAATTAAAAGAACTTCTGGGACATACTCCTTTAGAAGTTATTATGGGAGCTATATTCGGAATAGCATTTGCTTATGTTTACCATTACTTTATTTTGGGATAAAACAAATTGTTTTCTATAAAAAAAATATTAAATTATTCAGTTTTAGCAATAATTATCTTACTGGGAATATATTTCCGAATAAAGTATTTTTCATTTAACCGTGCTTTTTGGGGTGATGAAATTGCAATTCTTGTAAATCTGCGAAATCCGTCCTGGTTATCTGTTTTTCATCCTTTATCAATGGGGCAAAGCACTCCGCCTTTATACCTTTTAATTTCAAAAATTCAATATACTCTTTTCAAAGATGGAAATCTGGAGCTTATTTTCAGAAGTATACCTCTTTTAAGCTCTATTCTTTCAATATTTGCATTTTATTATATGTGCAAAAGATTTGTGAAAAATAAAATCAGCCAAATTATATGTATGATTATTTTTTGTCTGAACTTCCACTTTATATATTTTGCACAGGAATTTAAACAATACAGTTCTGACATATTAATATTTATTTTAATACTGCTTTCATACTTCCATATTGATTTAAACAATAAAAAATCTTCAATCATATACAGTTCATTATATGCAATTGCAATATGGTTTTCATATACTTCGCTGTTTGCAATAGGAGCAGTATTGTTAACAATGCTTTTACAAAAAACAGATATAAAAAAATTGTTTAAATTTGCTTTGCCGTTAATTATAAGTTTCATTCTATTTTACATAAATTTGAAACATCTTGCCAATAGCGACTATCTGCATACATACTGGAACAACGGCTTTGTAACATTAAATACTTTCTTCGAAATATTTATTAAAGCCTGGAAATTTTTCCTGACAGGAATAAATGGAACATCATGCTATATAGTATTTTTTATACTTGGAACAATCACTGCATTTATAAACTTTAAAGACAGCAGAAATAAATTGCTGCTTGCTTCTTTAGCATTCATGCTCGCTGCATCTGCAATGCACCTTTACCCGTTCTTCGGAAGAACTGCATTATATTTATTCCCCGTATTTATAATTCTTTTAGTAAAAGTATTTGATATAGACTTAAAAAGACTTGAACCTTATAAAAATATTGTTTTAACCATTCTGTGCTTATTTGTATTTATGGGGTTTTGGAATTATAAAAACCTTCACAATTATAAATTTGTCAATATTAAATCGCCAATTTTGACAGCACAACAGGTAAGTGAGGACAAGGAAAATGATATTCTTGTATTTTTAAAATGGGATTATGTAACATATGAAGCTTATTATAAAGACAAACTTAATATAACATTTAAGCACGCATTATGTATGGATCAATGGTTCTACCCTGAAGAATTTGACAGTCTGCCAAAAGGTTACACATATTATTTTGCAATGTCTGTGTATGACAAAGATCCTAACTGCCTTACATCCAAGTATAAAAAACAATATTTGCTCAGACTTCTTAACTGGGCAGAAATTCAAAAGGATTACAAGTTATATCTTGATGACAATTTAAATGTTCTTATAAGATTTTCTAAGTAAAAAGCTTGCCTTTTTTTATTATTCATGTAATAATCTAATTAAATAAGGGCTTATAGAAATTAATTCTATATCCGAAAGTTGTACCCTTAGGGAAAGAAAGAGATACTCAAACAGTAATGAGTGTTAAACAGCAGGAATTTAATTACAAGTTTATAAAAGAGAATGCTAGTGCCGGAAGCTGGCGCAGAGGTTACGAATATCATTTAAAAGATATGGTATTCGATTCGTATCCTGAAAAAAACTTCTATATGGCAAAAGTTAAAGGGAACTTTCAGGCGCATTACAATACAGACCTTATCTTTAAGAAAAATAAGGTGGAAGCTCGCTGCAACTGTCCTTTAAAAGAAGAATGGTGCAAGCATGCCGTTGCGGTTGCCCTAAAAGCAATTGATGAGCATGCCTATGAGGATTGGCTTGAAACAAAATTTGGTATTGAAACAGATTTTCCTGATGAAAATACCGCCTTAACCGAACCGCCTCAAGGCAACTATATTTTCCATTTTAATTCAAAAAGAAAAGCTAACTTTTTCTCTGTTCTGGTACGTTCAAGAGAAACAGGAAAGGTCGTAAGACAAATCGAACCAATCTTAAGAGCATTGATAGAAGCGCAAAGACAGGATAAGTCTTTTGAATTAAATAATTCTCAAAAAGTTGAAGTTGCAATATTTCAGCAGCTTTTAACCGTTTCCCGTCAGGACAAAAAAGCAGGATGGTATGATATTCCTATCACCAAATTCGGTCCTATGTTTACACTTCTTTCTAAAGCCGATGAAGTTTTGGATGAAAAAACTAAAGAACGTTTAAAGTTTACAGATGATGAATGGAAACTTGTTTTGAATGTAAACACAGGCGCACAAGGCACAATACTTTTATCTCTTGAATGGAAAAGACCTGATACGGATGATGTTTATCCTCTTGAGGAAGTAAGATATTTCTCAAGACACTTGAAATGGGGAAGGTATAAGAACCTTATTTTCCCGACAAATATAGCAATGAATTCATTACCGCAGAATATTCTAAAATCTTCATTTACCGATTTAAAAGATGCTGACGGCGGAAAATTTATTTATGAAGAATTACCAAAACTTCAGGAAATTATGGACGTTGAAATTGCTGATAACATTAGTAAATTAATGTTAGAAGAACGCCCTCCTTTAAATGTTGTTACAATGGGTATTGACTATGACCAGTCTTTAAAAGCTTCTTTAGAGTTTGAATATGACGGTGTTATTGTACCTTATTCAAAAACAACAGCTGAAAAAGCCCCATATATAACAGTAAAAAAACAGGGCGAAGATTTGGTTTACTGGATTAAGAGAAACTTAAAACACGAACAGGAAGCTTATGCAATGCTTCTTGCGTGCAAATTTGTTCCGATGCAGACTAACAACCTTGCATTGGAAAAAGAAAATGCGATAGATTTTTATAATTACTATATTAAACAGGCAGGAGAAGGCTGGAAATTTGTTGAAAAAGACGATATGAACTTCTTTAAGCTTATGGATGATCCGTTTAAGCTTTGCGCAAAAATTGACTTCTCAGAAGAAAACCAGGACAGTTTTGAAATTTTATTATACGGTCAAGTCGGGGAAGAAATTATCAACTTTGATGAGATATATGATACAATCCAAAGCGGTGAAAAATATAACCGTATCAGAAGTTTAGGCTTTGTAGAATATCCGGCTCAAAATATTTATGCTCTTATGCGTGCTTTCAATTCATTTGATGTATACAGAAATCCTGACAACAAGTTCATTGTAAAAACATACCGCGCAGGCTTAATAAACGAACTTAAAAACCTTGATGTTGAACTTGTTTTGAGTGACGAGTTTAAAAATTTCTGGGAGCAAATGTCTACGTTCTCAACTTCTGAAGAACTTACACTTCCTAAAGGAATTAATGCAGAATTCCGTGAATATCAGACAAAAGGTTTCGGCTGGCTGTGGTTTATGTATAAATACGGTCTGAATGGTATTCTTGCAGATGATATGGGACTTGGTAAAACACTTCAGGCTCTGACTGTACTTCAAAAAGCTAAAGAAGAAGACGGTCCTATGCCTACTTTAGTAATTTGTCCTACAACAGTTGTGTTTAACTGGGAATCAGAAATTCAAAAATTCGCACCTACACTTACAACTTTAAAACTTTCAGGTGTTGACAGAAAACAATTATTTAAAGAGATACCGAATTACGATGTTGTTATAACAAGTTATGCGCTTGTAAGACGTGATATTGCTAAACTTAAAGAATATAATTTCAGGTATGTAATTCTTGATGAATCGCAAAATATCAAAAACGCAATGTCACAAACAGCGCAGGCTGTTAAAAAACTTCAAGCAGTGCATAAACTGGCACTTTCCGGCACTCCGATTGAAAATAAACTCGAAGAATTATGGTCAGTATTTGATTTTCTTATGCCCGGATTTATGTTCAGCGTTTCTGAATTCAATTATAGGTATGTTAACCCGATTATGGAACGTCAGGACAAAACAGTTGAAAAACGTCTTAAACTTCAAATTTATCCGTTCATTTTACGCCGTATGAAACGCGATGTAGCTAAAGATCTTCCTGATAAAGTTGAAAACATTGCGTACTGCGAACTTACTGATGAACAAAGAGATTTCTATTTACAGGTTCTTGACAGCACTAAAGAAGAATTGTTTAAATCTATTGAACAAAACGGTCTTGAAAAGAGCAGATTATCAATCTTCTCTGCGCTTTTAAGATTACGCCAAATTTGCTGCCACCCGAGACTTTATGATAAAGAAAATGTTAAAAATATCATGAAATCAGGTAAGTTTGAAAAACTTAAAGTTATGCTTGAAGAAATTATAGATGAGGGACACAGAATACTTCTGTTCAGCCAATTTGTAGATATGCTCGATTTAATTAAAGGCTGGCTTGAAAGAGAAGGTATACCTTATGAATATCTTACAGGTAAGACCAAAGACAGACAGGGGGCAGTTGAAAGATTTAATTCAACTCCGTCTATTCCTATTTTCTTAATTAGCTTGAAAGCAGGCGGTACAGGGCTAAACCTGACAGGTGCCGATTATGTAATACATTATGATCCGTGGTGGAACCCTGCTGTTGAAGATCAGGCTACTGACCGTGCTTACCGTATCGGCCAGACTAAGAAAGTATTTGTATACAGACTTATCACCAAAAACACGGTTGAAGAAAAAATCCAAAAACTCAAAACAGTAAAACGCAACCTTGTTGACAGCGTTATTTCGGTTGACAGAAATATCGTTAAGTCACTTACTATGGATGATATTAAAGAAATTTTCTCTGTTGACTAGGAGCGTAGCCGCTCCACCCAAGACATCGGATATTTTTAAATGGTCGATGATTTTTTTAGATTACAGATGCAGAATATGACAAACAAAAGACACCCCATATGGAGTGTCTTTTTTAAATTTACATTATAGGTAAATTTCTTATTTGCCGTTAACAGCAGTTTTGAATTTTTTACCTGCAGAGAAAGCAGGAACTGTTGTTGCAGGGATTTTAAGTTCTTTACCTGTTTGAGGGTTACGTCCGATTCTAGCAGCTCTTTTTCTAGATTCGAATGTACCGAAACCAACTAAAGTAACTTTTTTACCTTTAGAAACTGTTTTTTGGATAGTTTCGATTAAAGCACCCAAAACTTCAGCAGCTTCTTTTTGAGTTACGTTTGATTTTTTTGCGATTTCTTGAACTAATTCTTCTTTGTTCATAATAAAACTCCTTTTCTTACATGTGGAACAGATTTCATCAGGCATTGCCGACTTATCTGCACCTATTCCTTTGTACATGCTCAATTATAGCCTAATTTATTTTAAAAGCAAGTATTTTAAGGATTTTTAACACTTTTTTAGTGACAAAACGTATAAACAGAGGAATTTGTATTACGAAAAGTAATAAAAATGATAATTATGAGCATTTTTGACAAGTTTTTGGTACAATGTATTAGGAATTTGTAATATGGGAGTAGTGACTCAGGTATGAAAGAAAGAGTTTTATTATTTACGATAGTTTTCGGGCTTGGTGTATTTATTTACATCTTTCAAAGTTACTTTAATACTGTTTGGGGACTAGCTTTTTTATGCACATTTATGTTTATTTACGCACTTTTTATGAACCTGTCTTACAAATTGCAAAAACGTAAATTGCAAAAGTTTCCGCAAATTATTAATGAAAATTACAAACCTTTTGTTTCTGTAATGATTCCTGCACACAACGAAGAAGCAGTCATAACTAATACTGTTGAAAACATTTTGAAAATGGATTATGAAAACTTTGAAGTAATAGTTATTGATGACAGAAGTTCTGATAATACTGCTTCAGTTATTAAAGATTTAGAAAAAAAATATAGTAAAGTTACCGCATTAATAAGACAAGCAGATGCATTCCCCGGCAAATCCGCAGTATTAAACGATGCTTTGAAAATTGCAAAGGGAGAAGCCATTTTAGTTTTTGATGCCGATGCAACAGTCGATTCTGATTTCCTTTCAAAACTTGTACCTAATCTTGAACCTAAAGATGTGGGGGCAGTTCAGGCAAGAAAAGTTATTAGAAACAGAAATGCAAATCTTCTTACAAGATGCCAGAATAATGAATATACAATGGATGCGCATTTCCAAGTAGGTCGTGATTCAATAAAGGGCGCAGTAGAGCTCAGAGGAAACGGCGAACTTCTTAAACGCGAAGCAATAGAAGACATAGGCGGATGGAATAATTATACAATTACAGATGACCTTGATATGTCAACAAGATTACACATAAAAGGCTGGGATATCCGTTTTTGCATAGATGCAGTAGTTTATGAAGAAGGTATTATTTATTTGTGGCCTCTTTACAGACAGCGCAGAAGATGGCTTGAAGGTACAATCAGAAGATATTTGGAATATTTTGGAGATGTGCTGTTTTCTAAAGATATGTCACTTCGTGCAAGTTTGGATATGACAGCATATATCACGCAGTTCATTATGCCAGGCTGGTTTTTAATGGAAATACTTGTCAGAGGCTTTAAAGTTCTTGCAAAACAAGCACCGCCTCACATGCTTTATTCATCTATATTTATCGGCTGTGTAATAGGCTTCGGGTTCTTTTTCGGGGCAAGATATGCTTTAAGAAGATATGATTTTATGCCAAGACTTGACGCAACTTTTGAAGCATTAGAAACTTCCATATATCTTTTAATCATCTGGTTCCCGTTAGTTTTATATATCTGCTTCAAAATATTGTTTATGAAGAAAGATATGAACTGGGGTAAAACCGCACACGGTCTTGTAATGGAAGAAGAAGCAAGCATAAAAGCTTTTATAAAAAAAGAATTACAAAAAACAAAAGAATACACTAAAGAATATACAGAAAAATACACTGAAAAATTGAAACAAATACTGGCTGAAAAGACCTCTGACAATGAAATAAAAGGTTACACAAAAATCAACAAAGAGGATTAATAAAGGAGAAAATAAATGACTACCCAAACAATTATTGATGTAAAAAATAAAATCAGAGCTGTAAATGATTTTCCTAAACAAGGAATAATTTTCCGTGATATCACAACGGCTTTAAAAGATTCTGAAACTCTAAAAGTAATGATTGACTATCTTTGCGACCAATTCAGAAATGAAAAAATTGATTACATTGCAGGTATTGAAAGCCGCGGTTTTATTTTCGGTATGCCTATGGCTTATAAATTAAATGCGGGATTTGTACCTATCAGAAAACCTAACAAACTTCCTGCAGCAACATACTCGCAAGAATATGAGCTTGAATACGGAACCGATAAAATCGAAGTTCACCAAGATGCTTTCCCTCAAGGAGCTAATGTTTTAATCGTTGATGACTTGCTTGCAACAGGCGGAACTGCAGAAGCCGCTGCTAAACTTGTTAAAAAGACAGGTGCTAATTTAGTCGGAATGGCTTTCTTAATCGAATTGGAAGCCCTGCAAGGTAGAGAAAAACTGACAGATGCAGGAAAAATAGTTTCAATGTTAACATATTAAAAAAAGAGCCTTTAAAGGCTCTTTTTAGTATGTCATCTGCCAGTTATCATTAAGAATCTTTCCAAAACAGCCCCAGCTATTAGCTGGAGCACCTGCATTACACTGAGTATTAAACATATTATCACGAGCTTCCTTTGTCAAAGGAGCATTATCATTCACATCATTTGTATAATCATCTATTAAACCGTTTTTATAAACAGCAAAAAAAATAAAATCCCTTCCTAAAATATTCGGACCTTTTTTCCCGTTAACATCAATTCCGACATTAAGCAATTTGAAATTACTTCCTTCAGGAGCATATGAAACTCTTATTGAAGCTCCGCTTGCAAGCACGAAGGATTTTGCAGCACGATTATAAGAACTAACAATAGAACCTTGAATCGATTTATACTCATCCGCAAAACAATCATTCATACTTTCACATTCTTTTACAACCTTAAAATATTTATGAAAAAAATCATAAGCTGCATCATTGGTTGTTAAACCTGCTTCTGTTAAATTAATAGCATTGTTATCTGTTTGATAACGTAAAGCTGCCTGAGATAACTCATTATACACCTTGTGCAGTTGAGTTACATAGCTTTGACGCTGATAATTCTGCATCAAAGTAGGAACTGTCATAGCAGAAACCACACCAATAATACCTAAAGTTACTAAAACCTCTGCAAGAGTAAACGCAGGAGCTTTTAGAGTGCCCCCCCCCCGACATAACTAATTTTTTTCATAAATTGCTTCCTTTCGTTTTTATAATGTTTATAAATAACCCATTGTTGCGGGTCCAGCGGCTACGCTGGTTGCTCCTTTCGATATATACATTATAATTATAACATATTTTTACGATTATTCAAGAAAGCTCAGGTTTTATTAAAAATTTAATTGCCTTACCATCTATATGCTGCTGCATTGCATATTCTACCTTTTCAAGAGGAAGTGTATCCGTTATTAATTTTTCAACCTCAACTTCTCCTGAAGCTATATAATCCAATGCCATTCGGAAATATTTAGGGGTATGGTGAAAAACACTCATTAATTTTATGTCGCCGTAATGCATTTTAGTAGTGTCAAAAGTTACTGTTGATCCTGATTTACAACCGCCAAAGAAATGCACGGTACCGCCTGGTCTTACACAAGAAAAAATTCTTTCCCAAATCTCAGGCAGTCCGACACATTCAACAGCAACATCAAGTCCTTTATGTTCTTCGGTATATTCTTTAAAGATTTTTTCAGGATTCGGATATTTGCTTAAATCAACTATTTCATCAGCATGAGCAAATTCTTCTGCAGCTTTTAATTTTATCGGGTTCCTACCTGCAACAATTACATTTGCACCCTTAAGCTTTGCAAGTCTTGCAAACATTAAACCGATAGGCCCTATTCCTATAATACCTACTGTCTGCCCTTCTTTAATTTCTGTTCTTTCCACACCGTGAACAACATTTGCTAATGGTTCGCAAAAAGCAGCATTATCAAAGCTTAATTCATCCGGAAGAATTAGCATATTTTTTTCAACAATACGGGCAGGTACAGTTATATATTCAGCATAAGCCCCGTTCAACAAATCAAGATTTTCACATAAATTGTATTCCTCACGTTTGCAATAAAAGCATTTACCGCAAGGGGCAGAATTCGCAGCCACAACCCTATCGCCAACCTTTACATTTTCAACACCTTTACCGACTTTGTCTACAATTCCTGCAAACTCATGTCCGAAACCGGAAGGAACTGATTTAATCAAAACAGGATGACCGCGTCTGTATGTTTTAACATCTGTACCGCAAGTCAGTGCAGACATTACTTTAACAACAACTTCACCTGCCTGCGGGGGTTTAACCATAACTTCTTCATACTTAATGTTCTTAGGTCCGTAATATTGAATCGCTCTCATAATTTTATATACGCTTTCATAATTTTATTTGCCATAGTATCTTTAAATGCTTTATCTATATCCTCTAAACTGTATTCTGTTGAAATTCCGTTGACTTTAACTTTTCCTTCTTTCAGTAAATCAAGAGAATCCTTTAAATCATCAGGTGACGGTGAATAACTGCCAAGCACCGTAAGTTCTCTATAATAAATTTCGTTATTCGGATAAGCAGCCGTGTCTGAAGGAGTGCTTGAAAATACAAGAATTTTACCACCGTTACGAACAAATTTTAATGCTGTATCAATAGCTTTATCAGCACCTGATGTCATAAAAATTCCATGTGCTTTAAAATCTTCAGGCAATTCTCTGACATCATAAGCTTCAATATCTAAAGATTTTAAAAATTCAATTCTTTCTTTGATTAAATCACAGCCGATAACATTATATCCGTAAGCTTTTAGAGCTTGAGCTGTTAAAATACCAATTGAACCGAGCCCTACAACCAACGCTGTGTCATTTTCGATTAAATCAGCTCGTTTTATTGCTCTTACAATGCAGCCTAAAGGTTCATAAAAAGAAGCTTCAACATCAGTAAGATTTTTCGGTTTTAAATGAGCAACATTTTTGAGATGTTCTTCGCTCAAATAAACATATTCTGAAAAACCTCCGGGTTTAATATTAGTGGATTTAAAATGATTGCACATTGAAACATTTCCGTGCTTGCAATAATCACATTCACCGCAAGGAATATGGTGTGATGTAACAATTTCATCACCGATTTTAAAATCTGTATCGGAATTTATATCGACAATTTCAGCAACAATTTCGTGCCCCAAAACAGTTCCGTTTTTTGAAATTTTGTGAACAAATTTAACAATATCTGAACCGCAAAGACCGCATCCCAAAACTTTTACAATTGCGCCTCTTTGTCCTTCTAATTTAAGATTATCAACGTTTTTAACCGTGATTTTATCATTATCAATTACTGCTATTTTCATATCTCGCCTCACAAATGAAATATTATCACAAACTTGAAAAGAATTAAATTAGACTATATAATAATATTATGACGGTAATAAGAAGATTAAATTGTTTTGATGCACCTAAAATAAAAAAGATGATTTCTTATCTGGGAAATGATGACGGTGAAAAATTCACCAAAGCAATTACAGGTGAGGCATTTATTATGCTTCACGCGATTCTTCCGTTAAAATATAAGTTTCTGCCTGAGTCATATATATTTTTAGAAAAAGGGGAAATATTAGGACTTATTACCGTTGTACCTACAAGCGGCAACCCATACAAAATGAATATTACAAGGTTGATATTTCAACAGAACCTGTATAATGTAGGCAAGCAGCTTGTAGAATTTGTAATAGCAAGATACGGAGCAAAAGGGGCAACCTCCTTTAATGTTACGGTCGATCAATCTCACGACGAGTTATTAAATTTATTTATGCAGGGATGCGGTTTCCGTCAATGCAGCTTTGAAAATTTATGGAAACTTGATAACTTTAAACCTTTAACAAATCAAAAAGCTGATTACAGATACTGTCAAAACTCTGATGCCAAAGCTGTTGCAAGACTTTATAACAGCGAACTAAAAAATTTATACAAACCTTCTCTCGAAAGAATTAAAGAAGAATATAAAGAACCTGTTTTTGCCGGTATGACAAGCTTTTATAAGAACCGTTATGTTTTGGAAGAACCAGCAAAACACAGAATTATTTCATACCTTTCTATAACAACAACCGATAACCAAAATTTTATCATAGATATGTCTACAAATGACGGATACAATATACCTTATGATGAAATAATTAATTTCGCATTAGATGAAATAAAAAGAAGAAAAAATGTATACTTTGCATTTTTAAAACACAGACAATATACTAAAAATGCAGACAATCTTGAAAAATATCTTCACGACAGAAATCTAAACTGCATTCAGACCCAATGTGTTCTTGTTAAAGACTTTTATAAACCTGTTAAACAACAAGAAAACACTTTGCAGGTCTTCCTTTTCGGAGAAAATGAACTCGCCTCAAATTAAATGTTGCTTTACTCATATTTGTGCTAAAATTAACAAAGAAAAGGGGCAGGATATGAGTAAATTACATATTTATTTGGACAAAGATATTAATAAGGATTTAATCAAAACAAAAAAAATTGCAGTAATAGGCTTTGGCTCTCAAGGGTACGGACAATCTATGAACCTCAAAGATTCAGGATGTGATGTTGTTTTAGGTCTTCGTTTAGGCGGAAAATCCGATGTAAAAGCTAAAGATTACGGCTTCAAAACAATGTCAATTGAAGATGCCGTAAAATGGGCAGACATAGTTCAAATACTTATTCCTGACGAAATTCAGGCAAAAGTCTATGAAGAACAAATTAAACCGTATATGAAAAAAGGTCAGTATTTGATGTTTTCCCACGGATTTAATATTCATTACAAAAAAATTGTTGCACCTGATGATGTTAACGTAATAATGGTAGCGCCAAAAGGTCCGGGACACACCGTAAGAAGCGAATACCAAATTGGAAGAGGAGTTCCTTCATTGATTGCAGTTTACCAGAATCCGTCAAAAGATGCTAAAGAAGTTGCTTTATCTTATGCTTGGGCTATCGGTGCAGGACGGGCAGGAATTATAGAAACAACTTTTAAAGAAGAAACTGAAACAGACCTTTTCGGTGAACAGGCTGTAATTTGCGGCGGGGTATCAGCTTTAATTAAAACAGGCTTTGAAGTTCTTGTAGATGCAGGATATTCACCATATATGGCTTATTTTGAGGTACTGCACGAGATGAAACTTCTTGTTGATTTAATAAATCAAGGCGGTTTGGCTGATATGAGATATTCAATCTCGAATACAGCCGAATACGGCGATATGACACGCGGACCTAAAGTTATCGGCGAACAGTCGCGTCAGGCAATGAAAGATTTACTAAAAGATATTCAAAGCGGAAGTTTTGCTGATGAATTTTTAGACGAAATGAAATCAGGATGTAATAAATTTAACGAATTAAGAAAAGAAAACTCAGAACACTTAATAGAAAAAGTAGGCAAAGAAATACGTTCTTCTTTCGTTTGGGGAAATGATAATAAGATTATAGACAGGAATAGGAATTAAAATGTTTAGCACAGATACAGATTATGAAATTGTAATATTTTCAATAGGAGATACAAAAGCAGGAACTAAAATGGGAAAACTCCAGTTAAAAAACTGTGAGGATAATTCTCTTTTAAACTGTATTTTATGGGAGGAAACTTTAAACCGTTTTGACAGTAAAGTTTTTAGAACAGGTAATATAGTAAGAATTGTTTCTGCATCATTTAATGAAAAATTCAATAACTGCCTTGTTTCAGCTCTTGAATTAAAAAAAGAAGCTAAGACAGGACTGGACTGTGCTGAAAGAGAAAAAGTATATGCAGAATTGACATCTTACATTGATAAAATTAAAGATGAAAAACTGAATTCATTCCTTGCAAGATTTTTTGCCGAGCATAAAGATAAAATTAAAGTTATGCCTGCCGCAAAATTAATGCATCACAACTACATAGGTGGGCTTATGGTTCATACGCTTGAATGTCTTAAATATGCAGAAGAAAATATGGATATTTCTATTTATGAATTTAACAGAGATAATATCCTTGCAGCTTGTATGCTTCACGATATCGGCAAAATCTTCGAATATACAATTGATACAGAAACTGGATTAATTGATTATGATGAAAACTTTAGAAAAGAATGGATTTCACATTCACAATACGGTTTTTCAATCTGTATGAATCAAGATTTCAAGGAAATAGCAAGAATGATAGCCGCACATCACGGAAGAAGCGATTGGGGTGCAATTATTGATTTGGAAGAAAAAGATTTGGAACCTGAATTATATTTTATTCATTTAATAGACAATTTGTCCGCTAAATTCGGAAAAATTAACGTACACCTCTTAGAAAGTAAAGGAGTATAATTTTGTCAAGGTTAACCGAAAATCACAATCTGCCCGGTACTCTTGTTTGTGTAGAAGGTATCGACGGTTCAGGAAAATCAACACAAATTACGCTTTTAAGAGATTGGCTGAAATCAACAGGTCAGGACGTAATTTTCACGGAATGGAATTCATCAGAACTTATCAGCCAGACTACAAAACTTGCAAAGAAAAAAAATCTGCTTTCTCCGCGAACTTTTTCGCTTTTGCACGCCGTAGACTTTGCCGATAGATTAAAACAGGTTATCGGACCTGCGCTAAAAGCAGGATTTATTGTACTTGCAGACAGATATGCATACACGGCATTTGCAAGAGATGCCGCAAGAGGAGTTGATCCAAACTGGGTTAGAAATGTTTACAGTTTCGCATACAAACCTGATTTGGCAATCTATTTTGATATTGATCCGAAAACTTCTATGGAAAGAATTTGCTCTAACCGTGCTCCAAAATTCTATGAAGCAGGAATGGATTTAAAACTAAGTAATGATCCTTATGAAAGCTATATGATTTTTCAGGGAAGGGTTATTAAAGAATATCAGGAAATGGTCGATGAATTCGGACTTGTAAAACTTAATGCACTTGATTCTATTCACTCTAAACAAATTGAAATAAGAAGAATGCTGAAAGAAGTTTTAAACGCTAAAGGAGTAAACATTTAAATGGAAAAATTTAAGAAAAAACATAAATATGAAGGCTTACTCATAGTAATTGAAGGGACTGACGGTTCAGGAAAATCAACTCAATTAGAGCTTTTAAAACGTTCTTTGCAGGCACAATCTTATGGTGTTATGGTTTCTGAATGGAAAACATCAAGGCTTATTGCAAATGTTATTGACGATGCAAAAGACAGAAACCTTTTAAATGCAACAACTTACAGCCTTTTATATGCTGCTGATTTTGCAGACAGGCTTGAAAATCAGATTATACCTGCGTTAAAATCAGGATTTATAGTTCTTTTAGACAGATATTATTACACTGCACTTGCTCGTGATGTTGTGCGCGGTCAGGATATTGAATGGGTTAAAAACCTTTATGAATACGCTCCTGAACCTGATTTGGTGTTCTATCTTGATATGCCGGTCGATGTTCTTTTGAAAAGAATTATCGGTACTACCGGTCTTGATTTTTACGAAAGCGGCAGAGATGTAGGTTTTTCAACAGATTTTTATAAGAGTTTTGAAATCTATCAGAAAAAATGTTTAGAAGAATATAATAATATGAAATCTGAATATAACTTTAAAAGCATAGACGGTACAAAATCAGTTGATGAAATTCATAATTATATGAATAGTGAAGTACAAAAAGTTCTTGATTCAGGAGTTTTATATTAACTGATATCTTGTTTATATCCTAAATTGTTACGGAAATAAATAAAAATTTACGTTGTGAAACATTTTGCGCCATAAGGCATGTTTTATGATAAATTAGATAATGTAAAGAGACACATACAGTTTTAAGGAGATTAATGAATGTCTGAATATTTGAGCAAAGAAGAGATTAAGCAATGGAGAAGCTCATTAGAAAAGATTACATTAGAGGAATACGCTGCCAGATTAGGGAAGAAAATAGAAGAAACCAAACCTACTAACGATTTAATCGATATCGTGTTGAAAGGTAAACCTGTGGTTTCAAATACAGAAGAATATAAACAAACACGTACTGAAAGATTGAGCTCGATTGCTGAACGCGCTTACGAAAGAGAAAGAGAAATTGCTCCAAGCCCGTTTACAATTAACAAAATTCTTACACACGAAACTCCTGTAAAAATCGAAAAAACTGAAAAGAAAACTGTTTCATCTAAAAAAGCAACGCCAAAATCAATCAAAAAAGAAACAGCAGCTGTGAGTGCTGAAACTTTAAGAGATGAAGTAAGAATAGTTTTCAAAAAAGCTCTTACAGACAGAGAACAAAAAGTTTTTGATCACTTTGTTGAACATAAAAATAAAATCGTTTATGCTAAAGATTTAGCTTCACTTTTAGATTTGCCCAGAGATTATGTATACAAATACATCAAAAATTTAAGAGCAAAAATAGAAGGCGAAAATCTTAAAAACGCTGATAAAGGCGGATTTATCTTAAATATATAATCATAATCATATCACTTTAACAAAAAATCACTCTCTGAAATAATGAGAGTGATTTTTATTATTAGTAATTCATCTGTCAAATAATTATTTTCTCAATAATACATTTATTCCTGCTTTAAAATAGTTTTTAACTTCTTCATAAGAACGTATTCTAGATAACATCTTCAAAATATACGTCGGTCTTAAATAAAAACGTCTTATAGCTGATTTGTGCAGCGCAAAAACTCTGTCACGGCTTAAGTGATGAGTATTTAACGACGGATAGTAATATGCACTTTCAAAAGATGTTTCTTTATCAAAAAGATTATGTTCTTTTGCATATTCATAGAACCTTGAACCCGGCAAAGGAGTTGCTGTATAAAAACTTATAAAATCACTATCAAGCTCAATTGCAAAACGGATTGTTTCTTCAGCAGTTTCTTCTGTTTCCCACGGAAGTCCAATAACAAAATAATTATAAATTCTTATCTTTGCTTTTTTAAATACTTTTACGGTTTTTCTTACATCATCGAGAGTAATTTTCTTTCCCATTTGTTCAAGCATATATTGAGAGCCGCTTTCTACGCCAATGCTAACCAAACGGCAGCCTGATTTATACATAAGTTCAGCCATTTCTAAATCTGCTGTATCAGCCCTTGTATTTGCAGACCAGGTAATATCTAAACCGCTGTCTATAATTGCATTACATAAATCAAATGTCCACTTTCTGTCAACATTGAAAATATCAGACCAAAATAAGAAATTTCTTATATTATATTTTTCAACACATTCTCTTATTTCCATAACAATATTTTCTGGGCTTCTTTTTCTAACCTTAGCCCCCGATACAGGAGTTGCAAGACAGAAAAAACAGTGGAACGGACATCCGCGTGAAACTTTTACAGTAGCTTGAACCTTGTTGTTATCAGGGCGTCTGTAAATGTTGTTATTAACAAGATGACGTGCCGGAAAAGGCAGTGAGTCCAAATCTTCTATAAAAGGTCTTTTACCCGTAAATTTTACTTGAGAATCTTCAAAATAGTAAATACCTAAAATATCAGCCTTAGGTTTTCCTTCAAGGATTTCCTTTAAAGTTTCTTCAGCCTCGCCCAATATTCCGTAGTTTAAAGCACTGTTTTCTTTTAAAATCTTTTCCCCCAATGTTAAAAAAGCAGCGCCCTTAGCTATTGTTACTATATTCGGACATATTTCTTTTGCAAGTTTTACAGCCTGTAAATCATGTTCTAAAGTTGGAGTTGCAATGTTTACAACCAAATAATCAGGATTAAATTCTTTTAAATCTTTTTCATAATCCCCGCCCTGACTGTAATCTTCAATCTTTGCTTCTAACCCGTTTTTTTCTGCTACTGCAGCAAGATAAAGTAAGTCTGTCGGAGGAAGCGGAGGTATAACAAGCAGTTCTTTTGTCGGCTGCTGGCATCTGTCTTCCCTGTTCATTACAGGAGAAGGCGGGTAAATTAATAATATACGTTTCTTATTTTCTGACATTTTAAACCTTTTCTTTAACAGTATTTGTTATTACAGCTGCGATTGCAAGGCAAACTGCTCCTACAACAAATGCATATTCCCAGTGATAGTTAATGTAATCTGAACCCATAGCAAATGAGCATTTAGAAATAAACCATGCAACAAGTGTGCATACAAAAACCTGCGGACCTGCAATAAATATATTAAATATTCCCATTACAGACCCCTCAGTTCCTTTTTTGATAAATTGTGAAAGCATAGCAAACGGCAATGCGCAAATACTTGCCCAGCCGATACCAGCCAATCCCATTAATGCGGCAACAGCTTTAGGTTCTTTTACAAAGAACATTCCCAAATATGCAAGTATCATAGTTATTAATGATATTATATGAACTTTTTTATTGGTATATTTAGCTGAAAGAATTCCGATGGGAATTGCAACAAGGAAACAAACCAAATTAAATATTGCAAAGCATACAGAAGAAAAATTTGTACCGCTTAAAGTTGCTTTTGAATACAATTCACGTGTAGATTCTCCAACAGTTGTTAAATCAGGAACACAGTAGATTGTGTGTACGGCATACTGTGTAAAAAATATCATCATACACATTGTACCAATCCATGTAAAGAATTGCATTGTACAAATTTTAGAAACTTCAGGCGATAATGCAAAGAAGTTTTTTAAAGAATCCATAAAATTGTCTTCTTTTTTATCAGCAATTGCAACATCTTTAATGATTTCTTTTTTGGTCTGATGTTCTTTTATAGTAATACAAGTCCAAATCATAGCTAAAGTAAATGCAACAGCTGCCATTATAAATTGAGCAGAAATTGACATTTGGTAACCGAATGCCCATTTTAAAAACGGAGCAGTACCCGCAGCGATAACCGAACCAAGCCCGATAGCAAGACTTATATAAGAATTAGCAAGCGAATATTGTTCTTCCGGAACTACATCGGGGATTAAAGCTCTATAAGGACCTTGAGCAACATTAACACAAGCATCAATAATCCAAATCATAATTGCAGCAATTACTAAAGCTGTTATAGGGGGAAGATTTAATCCTGTAACGTTATGTAAGAAATCTGCAACGGTTGCAGAATTCGGAAAAATCCATAATGCAAGAGATGCAAGCAATGCACCGCCTAAAAGGTACGGTCTTCTTCTGCCCAAAGGAGAAACTGTTTTATCACTCAAAGCTCCGACTATTGGCTGAACAACCATGCCTGTAAAAGGCCCAGCAAGCCAAATTAAACCGTAAATAAAAGGGGATGCTCCAAGACTTTCCGTAACAGGTCCGGACAAAATAATCCTCATCTGCCACGCAAACTGCAAGCCGAAAAACCCCAGCGCAAAGTTCAAAAATTGTGCAGTAGTAAACCTCTTTAATACATTATTTTCTTCCATTAAAATATCTCCCCAAATAATCTCTCGTATATATTAAAATACACACAACATACAGTATAGTCAAGCTGTTAAGCAAAAAAGCTCCTTAGTTAAGGAGCTTTTTACTACTTTTTATTAACAGCTGCATCAATCAAACCTTTGAATAACGGATGAGGCCTTTCTGGTCTTGATTTAAATTCAGGGTGGAACTGACACGCAACAAACCAATCAAGTTTTGGTAATTCCACAACTTCAGCGAGCATTCCGTCAGGCGACATACCTGAGAATACCAAGCCTGCATCTGCAATTTGTTTCAAAAATTCGTTGTTAACTTCATATCTGTGTCTGTGACGTTCTGAAATTTTTTCTTTTCCGTAAGCCTTTGCGGCTTTTGAGCCTTTTTTCAAAATACAATCGTAAGCGCCTAGACGCATTGTTCCGCCGTAAGCCTGAACATTTTTTTGCTCAAGCATAATATCGATTACAGGGTATTGCGCATTTTCATCAAACTCGGCTGAATTTGCATCTTTCAACCCTACAACATTTCTTGCATATTCAATAACAGCACACTGCATACCCAAACAAAGACCTAAGAAAGGAACATTATTTTCTCTTGCATATTTGATTACGTTAAGCTTGCCTTCAATCCCTCTGATTCCGAAGCCTCCAGGAACAACAACAGCTTGAACGTCTTTCATCAATTCTTTGCATTTAGTTTCGTCCATACAGTCTTCAGAATTAATCCATTTAATATCAATAGCAGCATCATTTGCATAACCTGCGTGTTTCAAAGATTCAACAACCGAAATATATGCATCGGAAAGTTTTGTATATTTACCTGCAATTGCAACTTTAATAGTCTTTTTAGGATTTTTAATTCTTTCAACAAGTGTTTCCCAGCCCTTCAAATCAGCTTTCTTATCATTAACTCTAAGCATATCTAAAACAACATGAGCCATTTTTTGAGCTTCCAAAGCTAAAGGAACTTCATAAATGCTTTTCATATCACGGCATTCAATAACCGCTTCTTTAGGTACTGAGCAGAATAAAGCAAGTTTTTCTTTTTCTGTTTTAGGAATAGGTTTAGTTGTACGGCAAACAAGGATTTCAGGCTGAATACCATAGCTTCTTAAAACATTAACACTGTGTTGTGACGGTTTTGTTTTTAATTCACCGGATGTAGGAAGATACGGAAGAAGCGTACAATGAATTGAAATAGCATTTCCAATACCAGCTTCTGCTTTAAACTGTCTGATAGCTTCTACAAAAGGCAAGCTTTCAATATCACCCACAGTACCTCCGATTTCAATCAGCTGAAAATCAGGTTTAAACTGTTTTGTAGCACCGTTAATTCTGGATTTGATTTCGTTGGTAATATGCGGAATAACTTGAACTGTACCGCCAAGATAATCTCCGCGTCTTTCTTTTTTTATTACATGCTGATAAACACTTCCTGATGTAACGTTATTGAGTTTTCCTAAAGATGTATCGGTAAATCTTTCATAGTGTCCCAAATCCAAATCTGTTTCAGCTCCGTCATCGGTTACAAAAACTTCACCGTGCTGGAACGGGCTCATAGTGCCGGGGTCAACGTTAATATAAGGATCAAACTTCTGGTTAATAACAGAAAAACCTCTTGCTCTCAACAATTTTCCCAATGAAGCAGCAATAATCCCTTTTCCCAATGAACTAACAACACCGCCTGTAATAAAAATATATTTTGTCATTTTCTACCCCACATATCACATAATCACAACATTAATAAGAAATCCTGAATTACAGCTGTAACCTGTATTCAGGATTAAACTTATTCAAACTAATTAATTTTAGGAACTTTAAAAAATCCGTTTTCTTCATCAGGCGCATTAGCCATCAAATCTTCTTTGCTGATTTCCTGAACAACTTTGTCTTCTCTCATAACATTATAAAAATCAATAACCTGTGTCATCGGCTTAATGTTAGAAGTATCAACTTCATTCATCTGGTCAACATATTTCAAAACATCACCAAGCTGTTTTGTATACAATTCTTTTTCATCTTCTGTTAATTCAAGTCTTGCAAGCTTTGCAACGTGCTCAACATCTTTTATTGTAATCATTTTTTTACTCCATCAAATATAAATTCATTGTAGCATAAAAATTTTTCATGCATAAAATATATTACATAAAATTAATCATTTTAAAAATGAAAAAGTTATGATATAATGTTGACAGATATTGGAGATTATTTTGTTAGAGAGCAAAGAAAAACCGGCAGAAGAACTTGACCTTCAAATCCTTGCATACAAACAGTGTAAGGACAAGAAGAAAAAACGTATGCTTCATTTAAGCATTGTTGAAAGCGCTATGCATCTTGTAAAAAAAATAGCAGGAAGCATTGCGGGGCAATCAGGCATTTCAAATGAAGATTTGGTTCAGGTAGGCTCCATAGGCTTAATAAAGGCTATCGAATTTTTTGATACGAATAAAAATGCAAGATTTAAAACTTACGCTTCATATTTTATAAGAGGTGAAATCAAGCACTATTTAAGAGATAAAGCATCAATAATCAAAGCACCGAGAGAGCTGCAGGAGCTTGTATTCAAAATCAGCACCGCAGTTAAGCAGTTAAAAGAAAAGGGTATTGAAGATCCGTCAGATGAACAGATTGCTGAAATTGTAGGAGTTTCAACCTCCAAAATCCATGAGGTTATGGAAATCGAGCTTTGCAAGAGCACTCTTTCTCTAGACCAGACTTTAACGTCTTCCGATGATGATGATTTAACTCTTATCGATAAAATTCCGGCAGGAGATTATCAGGAATTTTTAAGTTCTTATGAAAACAAAATAATGCTTGCAGCTGCTATAAAAAAATTACCGTCTGAATTACAGCAGATTATTGAATTAAGCTATTATCAGGATTTAAACCAGCGTGAAATCGCTGAAAAAATAAACATTTCACAAATGCAGGTTTCAAGAAGATTAAAAAAAGCATTGAGTAAAATGTATGAAATAATTAAATATCAGGAAGATAAATAAATCAGGAGAAAGAGATAATGGGAGCATTAATAGTATTTTTGGTATTAGTCTTTGTTACGGGGCTATGTATAGGCAGCTTTTTGAATGTCGTAATACTCAGAACTTTAAGCGAAGAATCTATTGTATTCCCTGCTTCCAAATGTCCTAAATGCCAAAATCCGTTAAAATGGTGGCATAATATTCCTGTTATATCATATATCTGCTTAAGAGGAAAATGTGCATTCTGCAAAGAGCCGATAAGCATTCAATATCCTATTATAGAACTTTTAACAGGCATTATTTACTTACTTTTATTTATGAAGTTCGGCATAAGCTTCGACACTCTTTTTGCCTGGGTAGTTGCATCAATATTAATTGTTATTGCGGGAACTGATATTAAAGAAAAAGTTGTTTATGATGTTCACACATACGCGCTTATTGGTGTAGGGCTTTTATATGCTGTTGTAACAACAATAGCAGCGTCTGTTCAAATGCATCAGGCAGGAACTCATATTGAATTTACAAAATATTTATTTTTAAATAATCCTATATCAACTGCTGTTTTAGGTATTCTTGCAGGTGCAATAATCCTTGAAATATGTGCACGTTCAGGCTATTTGGTTGCGGGAACAAGAGCATTCGGAGAAGGTGATACATACATCGCCGCAGGGCTTGGCGCACTTTTCGGCTGGAGAACACTTCTGGTTGTATTGGGTTTAAGCGTAATAATTCAGGTAATTTTGTTTTTGCCAATCTTTGTAAAAAGTATGATTAAAAACAAAGAATGGAAAACTCTAATATCATTTTTCACTTTTGTAATCTACGCAATCGTATTTTATATATTGCAATACACAAGAGTAATCACGGCAGATACTCATATACCGTACATAATCGGGGCAATCATACTTGCTGTAATAGGTGTTTACACATGTGTTCAAATATTTAAGGGGCTTCGTGAAAGACCTGAAACAAGAACATATATGCCATTCGGACCGGCAATGGTAGCGGCTGCATTTTTAGCGTTGTTATTGTAAAATGCATTTTCTGTAAATTTCAGATTCTAAATCACTGTATTCATCAGTAAGTGCGTCTAACCTTTGGCATGCAATTTTTGCGATAGGAAGAATATGTGAATAGTCAGAATTATTGTTAATATAGCACTCCAGACTATCTCTTATGCATTTTGTTATGGCAGTAATTTCGTTAATTTTAAGATTAACATCGTCAATCATATCTTCAAGTTTGCCCATAAATTCTCCTATGTTTAGATTGGTTAAGTCATAGTATACTATGACTTAACCAAAGTTTATCATATTGCAATATCATTGTCAATACTTGATAATAAAAGTATGAACACAAGAGCATTAGGACTAAATATTCGAGCAGAAAGAAACAGAAAAGATTTATCTCAAGCTGAACTAGCTGAAAAAATCAATATGAGCGAAAACTCTATTAATGCAATTGAACGTGGCAAGCAAATACCGAGCGCAATCAATTTATACCTAATCGCAAAAGCACTTGATATAGATATTAACGAGCTTTTCAAAGGAATAGATTAAGCCGATAAAATCTTTAATGCCTCTTTTAAAATTTCCTCTGCTGATGCTTTGTCATTCAATATTGCAACAGCTTTTGAGATTGCATCCTGTATTTCTTTTCTTTCATACCCCAGTGAAACAAGAACCATTTGAGCATCCTCAACCGCCCTGTCGTCAATTTTTGCAGGCGTAATCGATGTAATCTTTATCGGTTCTTTTGTTTGATAGTTCATTAATTTGTCTTTTAATTCCAAAATAATCTTTTGCGCAAGCTTTGGTCCTACACCTTTTGCACGCGTAATCTCTTTGTAATTTCCGTCAATTACAAACCCGATAAGCTCTGAGGAATCAAATTCATCAAGCAGCGTCAAAGCCATTTTTGAACCCACACCAGAAACCGAGGTAAGAATATTAAATATATCCCTGTCCTCTTTGTGCAAAAAGCCGCAAAGGCTCATTTTGTCCTCTCTGTGCAAAAGAACAATATAAATCTTTATCTCACCGTCTGCAAGTTCATTAAAGTCGCGTGAGGTAACCTCCAAAAGATACCCTATTCCAAATGCTTCAACAGTAACATAAGCACCTTTTGAAGTGTTTGATTTGCCCGCTAAAATCCCTTTTATATAATCGTACATTATTGTTCCCTTAAAGTTCTTCTTATCACGGAAATATCCTGATCAAGATTTTTGTTCGTTTTTAAATCATCCCTGATTTTTTCGTATGAATAAAGCATTGTTGTGTGTTTCTTTTGGAAATACTCAGCAATATTTTCAAAGCTTTTTTGAGTAAGTTCTCTGGACAAATAAACAGCAACATGACGCGCTGAAGAAACCCTCTGATTTCTTGCAGAACTTAGAAAATCAGCTATTGAAACTCCGTAATAATCACCAACGGCTTTAGCAACTTTTTCAATAGTAATTTCATGCTTCATAGCTTCACAGTTCAAGACTTTCTTTGCAAATTCAAGAGTTAAGTCAGTTTTTTCAATATCTGCATAAGCACTTACCTTGTTAAAAGCGCCTTCAATCTCTCTTACATTGCTCACATAATTCTTTGCAATATATTCAAACACATCAAATTCAGCCTTAATCCCAGCCATATCTGCAAGGTTTTTCAAAATCGCAACACGTGTTTCAAAATCAGGAGGAGTAATGTCAACCATAAGTCCCATTTCAAAACGAGTTCTTAAGCGGTCAGGAAGTGTAGGAATATCTTTTGGAAGCCTGTCTGAAGTTATTACAATCTGCTTGTTGTTGTTGTGAAGACTGTCGAACGTATGGAAAATTTCTTCCATTGTATAAGTTTTGCTTTCCAAAAACTGAATGTCATCTATCAGAAGAACATCTACATTTCTGTATTTTTGACGGAATTTATCCATTCTTGAGTTTCTGTCATTGCCGCCGCATTGAATATTTTTGATAAGCTCGTTAACGTATTCTTCTGTTTTAATATATTTTACGCGAAGTTTCGGCTTATTAAAAATTATATAATGACCGATTGCCTGCATAAGGTGGGTTTTTCCAAGCCCTGATGCTCCGTATATAAAAAGCGGATTGTATTTTTTTGCAGGGTTTTGTGCAACGCTAAATGCTGCTGCATGCGCAAATCGGCTGTTTTCGCCGACAACAAAGTTCGAAAATTTATATTTCAAATTCAAATTTGCAGACGACTGCATTTGAGCAAGGTTATCAATAATCTTGCTTTCCTCAGTTTCAGGCAGTGCTCTTTTAGCCTTTTGTAATTCTTTTTTCTTTTCTTTCTGATATTTGTCTGCTAAATCAGCATCAAAAGTAATATGATAGCTTACATCGTGTCCCAAAACTTTTTTAAAAGCTTCAAGTATCTGCTTGTCATAGTTAGCTTTAACAACCTGAGGTGCAAGCGAATGAACTGTCAAAAGAGAAAAAACATTACCGTCAAAATCAGCGGGCTCTAATGCTTCCATCCACATTTGAAAAGCAGGGGCTGGAACATTCTCGCTTAACTCTTTTTTAACATCACTCCATAGATTTTTTACTTCCAAAACATCCATAAAAATATTCTACTATAAAAATAATTTGTATAAAACTACCGCGCAGGAAATACTTAAATTTAAGGATTCAACTGATGAAGCCATTTCAATTTTTACGCTGTCTGTTGAAAAATTAACAAGCTCATCCGATAACCCGTCAGCTTCTGACCCGAACATAATCAAACATTTTTCAGTGCACCTGAAATCTTTTAAATATTTTTCAGCTCTTGGTAATGTTGCAATTCTTTGAAAATCAGAAAAATACTTCTCCAATTCATGAATATCTCTGATATATAAAACAGGAATTTTCCACAAATTTCCGACTGATGAGCGAACGCATTTAGGGTTGTACAAATCCGCACATTCGCTGCCAAAAAGCACAACTGCATCAGCGCCAAAAGCAGTGGATGTTCTCAAAATTGTTCCGAGGTTTCCCAAATCTTTTATATTTTCCAAAAGCACAACTTTTTTTGCACTGTTTAAAATCGAATTATCATAATGCTTTTTAACACCAACAGCAACAGCATCCGGAGCAGAATCCGTTGTGGAAATCTTTTTTAAAACTGGTTCTGTTGTCAAAATAACCTTCTCACCCAAAAATTTGTACTGTTCTGCTTTTTCCTTGAGTACAAAAGCATATTCAATCTCAATTCCCACATTAAAAGCTTCTTCAATAGACTTGAAGCCCTCCAAAAGAAATTTATTTTCTTTATCGCGGTATTTTTTTTGCTGAAATTTTACGGTTTCTTTCACTAAATCATTATTAACACTTGTTATCTCTTGCATATTATATAACCTCAAATTCTTTCAGCCACTCTTTTTCCTGCTCATTCAGCATTGAAAAATCTATCAGTTTCTTTTCATAATTCATGTGAACAAAGGAATGTATTTTACCGTCTTCCATATAGCAGGAATTTTCAAGCCTTATTCCAAAATGGTTTTCGTTATACAAACCGGGTTCTATGGTAAAACACATATTATCTTTGATTTCCACTTTTGCCATTTCGTTTTTGCTTAGGTTAGGCGGATATTCATGAACGCTTACGCCTATTCCATGCCCGAGCCCATGATTGAATACAAAACCTTCTATATCGTTTTCAGAATAAATTTTTCTGGCAATAGCATCAATCTCATAACCTGTTTTAAAGATCGAATTATAAGCGTTTAAAAACATTTTCAAAACCGTTGTATACACACACTTTTGGAGTTCTGACGCTTCTCCTTTTACAAAAACTCTTGTAATATCAGTTGCCAAACCCTGCTCATAATATGCTCCGCAGTCAATCAAAACAAGACTTCCGTCTTTCAAAACCTCATCTTTTGAGCACTTTGAATAATGCGCAAGGGCTGAATTTTTGTCCTTTGCAACAATTGATTTAAAACTCAAACTTTTAGCTCCAAAGCGCTTAAATTCTTTTTCCAGCTGCTCTGCAATATCGTATTCTGAAATATTATCGTTGTTTTCAATAAAATCCCTGATAGCTTTTACAGCCAAATCAGTTCTTTTAAAGGCATCCTTATAATGAGCAATTTCATCATCCGTCTTAACTGATTTCATAAGTTTTATAGGACTGTCATCAAGAATTTTTGCCTTATCACCGATTAACGCAAAGTCATAAGCGTTAATTGTAGATTTGTCAACGTAAATATTCCCCCTATAACTTTCAACAAAATCATCAATATCTTCAAGAAGCCGCGCCCTGTCATTTATAATAACAGCTTTGCCGCAAATCTTGCTTGAATAATTTTTGGAAAAATCTCTTAAATTAAAAAGATAAGAAACCTCCTCAAGGTTAGTAATCAACACAGCCCCGTCAAAGTTCAAATCCTTAATTTTTTCCTCAACAGACACACCCTCAACAGCAACAATATTTGAATTATCATAAACCGTATTTTTATCCAGCGGATCATCTGGAAAGAACTTTAAATTTAATCCTTTTTCAATTAAATATTCAACACGTTTTTGAGAGTTTTTCTTAGAAAAAATCCCTAAAGTTTCGTTTTCAGGAATTTTTTTCACAAGCTCGTCAAGAAAAATCTGTCCGGTTTGAAGTTTAACCACAGTCACAAGATCATGATTAACCTCCAAATCTGCCTGAATATGATATCTTCCGTCAACAAACAGGAAAATATTATCGGGCGTAACAAGAACATCACCCGTAGAGCCCGAAAAATCGGTTAAAAAATAACGTGAATTTTCCTCTAAAGGCGCATATTCAACCAAATACTTATTGGTAGAATTTACAAGCAGGTAGTTAATCCCCTGCTCATTCATAAATTCACGTATTTTATTAACCGCATCAATCATTAATTTTTACCTGTTAATTGGATTAAGTGCCAGCCGAACTGAGTTTGTACAGGTTCTGAAACTTCGCCGATATTTTCCATAGAAAATGCAGCATCTTCAAACGGCTTAACCATCATGCCTCTGCCGAAAAATCCTAAATCACCGCCGTTTTGTCCTGACGGGCATAAAGATACTTCTTCTGCTGCTTCTGCAAAAGATTTTCCTGCTCTGATTTCTTCCAGCAAACTTTTAGCTTCATCCTCTGTTTTAACAAGAATATGACTTGCTCTAACTTCATTTGTCATAATAATAACTCCTTATGTAATCTACATAGATTACGCTAACATAAAACGCAGAGCTTTTCAATAAGAGTTTAGAGCAATAAAAAGACTTGTCCTGCGGGAGGCTTGACAAGTCGTTGCATATCAAACATAGAGTTTGTTTTTTATATTTAATCGTACATAGTATCGCGTAAATCTTATTAAGGGTATAAGCCTGTTATATTTTAAACCAAACCGCTAAAGAAAAAATCTTATCGCAACCCCGAAAAAGTGCCTGGATATAACAAGCTTATGTATATATAATAACGTCTTTTTCTAAGCTTTTCACCACTCCCGAGAATAAGTTTTAAGTGAATTTTCTAACAATTTATAACTAACTCTTAAGAATTATATTTTAGCTATATTTTCACCTTGACTATTGCAAAATTTTTTGTTTATATTATATTAAAAGTATGCGGAAGTAACTCAATGGCTAGAGTCCCTGCCTTCCAAGCAGGTTGTTGCGAGTTCGAGTCTCGTCTTCCGCTAATAAAGAACACTCATCGTCAGGATGGGTGTTTTTTATTAGCATACAGATAGAACGAGAAATTGCTTTGCTGCGAGTTGCGCGAGGGAGCTGAGGCTGGAGTGATTTTGTTGTAAGGGGTGTAATCCCTGAAAACAAAACACGGAATTGCCGTTAAACGCGACCGAGCAAGACGCGAGTCTCGTCTTCCGCTTTTTTATTTGTTTTTAATAAATTTTTATTCGAGACATCGAACTGGTATGTTACTCGTGTTTCTCGTAACATACGGAGTTCAATCCTACGGAAATCCTGCCTGACAAGGCTCATGCTGTTCGCCTGTCATGCAAGCGAGTCTCGTCTTCCGCTAATAAAGAACACTCATCATCAGATGGGTGTTTTTTATTAGCATACAGATGTCGACTTGATATTATTTTATGTAAATAATATACTTATTTTACATTGAAAAACATTGAGGGATATATGATTAACGAAATTTATGATTTTTCGGACAAGGTTGAAAAACTCTTAACAGCATTAAAAATAAAGTTTATTTTTGAACTTATTATTGTCTTTATTATAGGAGTTGTGTGCTTTAAATTAATTGACATGTTTGACACGCATCTTAAAGCGAAACTTTCATCAGGCAAAAATTCGCCTTTAACAAGATTTGTCCCTATATTAAGCAATATATTTAAGGGATTGGCAGTATTCTTCCTGCTTGCATCATTCTTGCAAAGTCATGGTTACTCGATGTCATCTTTGATAGCAGGTTTTGGAATTACAGGTTTGGCAGTCGGCTTTGCGGCGCAAAAAACAATTGCAAATGTATTCGGCACATTAGGTATACTTTCTGACCATTCTTATCAGCTTGGTGATTATATCAGCGTTAACGGCCACGAGGGAACTGTTGAAGAAATTAATATGCGCTCCACAAAAATCAGATCTATGGACAATTCTGTTATAATTTTACCTAACGATATAGTTTCAGGCACAATAATCAAAAATATTTCTGCAATGAAAAGAAGAAGAATTTTTGAAACCTTCGGAGTAACTTATGATACAAACGATGAAAAGTTAAAACGTGCTGTTTCTATTCTTGAAGAAATTTTAGCATCAAATAGTGATATACATAAAGATTTTATTGTATATGTAGAAACACTATCAGCAAGTTCAATAGACATAAAAGTAAGCGCTTACACAAAAACAAATGTCTATGCCAAATACCTAAAAATCAAAGAAAATGTTATTCTGGATGCAGTAAGAAGATTTAGAGAAGAAGGAATTGATTTTGCATTCCCTTCAACAACCGTATACATTGCTAAAGGCGAATAATGAATATAAAAATTATTGCTCTGGGTAAAATTAAAGAAAAATTTTTAAAAGACGGTATTGACGAATTTCTAAAACGTCTAACACCTTACGCATCCGTAGAAATCATTGAACTTTCTGCAATAGAAATTAAAGATGCAAACTTAACAGAGAGAGTATTAGAGCAAGAAGGTGAAAAAATATTATCTCACATCAAGCCGCAGTCATTTGTAATAACAATGGAAATTAAGGGAAAGATGTTTTCGTCAGAAGAATTTGCACAAAAAATTCAAGAATTAACCAACGACGGTTTTGGTGAAATTATTTTTGTTATAGGCTCATCTTGCGGGATTTCACCTAAAGTATCAAATCGCGCAGATTTAAAAATGAGTATGTCCAAAATGACATTTCTTCATCAATTTGCCCGACTCATTCTGGTCGAGCAAATTTACAGAGCCTTTAAAATTATAAAAGGCGAAACTTATCATAAATAACTATCTGTAATGCACCCTGAAAGGATAATCATCAGGGATTTTCCAGCCATAATAATGAATGAGCTTTGTACAGTATAAACCGTGCTTAATATTTTCTGCCCTACATCCATAATTTTCATGATTTCTTAACGAAGCTTCTGTTCCGTCCCAACTAGAAGTACCATAGGAATCAAAGTTCCAGCTAAAAATGTTTCCGGCTGAGTTACGAGTCGGATTATAATAAAAAGCAAACGAACATATACCTATCTCTTTCATCACAGAATTTTTTCCCTTCAAACATTTTTCAGGATCTCCCGGATAAAAATACCAATCTCTCATAAATGCACTTGCAATTGACACCGCACTGCCATCAGCAAAATATATTGTATAATAATCACCGACTTTACCGGTTTTTATAACATTCATATAAGGAATAATATATTTTTCACACCACGCTTTTTGAGAATCAAAATCAGTATTATCAACCCACCACACATCTCTTTCACCATAATCTAATTCAGCCATTTTTATTGCCTGATTCATTGATGAATAAAATTTTTGCAAACGAGTTTCAACTACTCTTTTATTATGATTAGCAATTAAAGATGGCATTGTTAATGCCGCAACAACGCCAATAATACCAAGTGTAATCAAAACCTCTGCAAGGGTAAAAGCTCTTATTCCTTTCATACAAACTCCGTTAGAATTGTGATGTGTTATATCACTATTATAACAGGTTTCATACTTTTTACAACCCCTTAAAAACGCCTTAGCGGAGCTTAAAAGTCTGCCCCCCCCCCGAGTAAATCAATTCTTTTCATTTTTGCTCCTTTCAATAATCTTATACATTTATGCATAACACAAGGTCACGGGTCCAGCGGCTACGCTGGTTTTCATAAATGGCTTCCTTTCTTTATAGACCTATTATAACAAATTATCTTCTGATTTTCAATAATATTCCTCTGTTTGGTCTAATATATGTTTTTAATAATGTGTTATAATGACCTCAAAAGTAAAGGAGAATTATATGAGAGAATTTGAATTTAATCTTTCTATGGAAGAACTTGAAAAACGCACCCATAAAGATTATTTGATGACAAAAAAAATGCTGAAGGCTGATGCTCCTGAGTATTTGGAGCTTGCAGAAGGTGATAAAGATGCGCTAAAACATCTTGTAAAAGCTGCTTATATTTTAGAAAAAATTAATATGCAGATAGATTGCCACCACAACCTTGAGTTTAAAGATTTTCTTGAAAGAGAGATTGCAAAAGGCAATAAACAGGCAGAACTTACGAAAATCCTTTTTGATGCACAAAAAGGTATTAATGCAATTGACACAATGTCAACTAAGATTAACCTTGCAAAGGGCATAAAAGAATTCCCGGGGAAAGGTGTTTATCCTGAAGATTTATCAAAAGAAGAATTTCATCAAATTCTTACACAAATGGTTAACAACGGAAAAATTGATGAGGTAAAAAAAATCCTTACACAACGCTCTGTTGTTGAACGAAACGGCGAAGAACTTGTTGGAACAGATTATATAGATAAGTTCAAAGATGATTTTTCTAAAATGGCTGATGAAATAGAAAAAGCATCACAAACTTCAACAAACGCAGATTTCAACGAATATTTAAAATTACAGGCAAAAGCACTTCGCGAAGCAAATCCTATGCTTGATGCTTATGCTGATAAAAAATGGGCAACACTTCAAGACACACCGCTTGAATTCACTATAACAAGAGAAAATTATGAAGATGAAATGACTGGTACAATCGTTGAAAACAAAGAACTTTCAGCATTGCTTGAAAAACATGGAATTTCACCTATTCCAAAAGACTTTCTCGGCGGCAGAGTAGGTATTGTAAACAAAAAAGGAACTCACGCGCTTTTAGCAATTAAAGAATATCTTCCGACTTTAGCCCAAAATATGCCTTTTGCTGATGAATACGAACAAAACATTTCAACAGATACTGATGCAAAACAAACTATGGTAGACGTTGATTTGGTTGCCGTAACTGGAGATGTCGGCGAATACAGAGGCGGAATTACTTTAGCGGAAAATCTTCCCAATGACGACAAACTTTCTCTTACAATAGGCGGAGGAAGAAGAAACGTTTATCACAGACAAATACGTTTCATAAGCGATATGAAAAAATTACAGGAAAGACTTGATGAAATTCTTGATAAAGAACAGCATCAATTTTATCTCGATGAAGCTGATCACTGGTTTACAATAGGTCACGAAAACGCGCATTCACTGGGACCTAAAAAAGCTTGCGAAACTCTCGGTAAGTACAGGAATATTATTGAAGAAAACAAAGCTGATATGGGCGCTTTAGCATTTGTAGACCTGTTAACTGAACTCGGTATGTACACTGAAGAACAAAGAAAACAGATTATAGTAACTACAATTGCCGATAATTTCTTAAAATCAAAACCGACAATGAGCCAGGCTCACAGAGTTCGTACTGTAATGCAGAATAAATACTTTGCAGAACGCGGCGCATACGACATTATTGACGGCAAAATACATGTAAACATTGACAAAGTAGTTCCTATCGCAAAAGAAATGTTAGCTGAAATTATCAAAATACAAATAGAAGGTGATTTCGATAAGGCTGAAAAATATGTTCTTGATAACTTTGTATGGACAGACAATATGGAACTTATCGCGCAAAAACTGCAAAAAATTAACAAAACACTCAACGGAAGAACAGAATCAGAACTAGCAGAAAAATTACTTAAAGAATAACGAAAAAGGACAGGTTAAACCTGTCCTTTTTATTAATATGTCATTTGCCAGTTATCATTTAATATTTTTCCGAAGCATCCGCCAATTCCTGAAGAAGTTTTTTGACAGTAATTTGTGAACAAATTCTCTCTTGCATCTTTTGTTAACGGTGCAGATGTTCCCTGATCATCAATAAGTCCGTTATTATATAAACACATTAGAAACATATCACGTCCTTCAATATTTGGACCTTTTTTACCGTTTATATCAACCATAATATTTACAAGGCTGTTACCGCTTTTTGTATACCATGGGCGAATTGCAGCTCCACTTGCCAAAATATATGTTTTTTGAGTCTCCGAAAAACCTCTTGTAGAAGAACCGTCTAAATTTTTATAATCAGCAGGATTTGCGAAACAATCAGAAAAAGTATCGCAAGTTTTTACTATTTTAAAATAAGATGTAAAAAAATCATAAGCCGCATCTTGAGAGTTTAATCCGGCTTCTGCTAAATTCAAAGCATTTCTCTCATTTTGATATTGAACTGCTGCCTGACTAATTTCATTATAGACTTTATGCAGCTGTGTTACATAAGATTGTCTTTGGTAATTCTGCATCAAAGACGGTACTGTCATTGCTGAAACCACTCCAATAATGCCGAGTGTGACTAAGACCTCAGCCAATGTGAATGCATAACGACGAATATCTGCTAACATGGCTACGTGCGTAGCACCTTCAGCGAGAGTAAATCCCTTAAGGTTGGAGCTTAAAAGTCTGCCCCCCCCCCAATGTGTCTAATTTTTTTCATAATTGCTCCTTTCGCTATTTTCATTATAATTATAAACCATTTGAAAGGATTTATCAATCTTTAAGGATTATTTTTCATTGTTTCCTGCAGAACTTTATCCGCATCTTCCTTTGAAAATCTTTTTAGGTATTTAATTATTGAGCTGAATGACGTACTTTCTTTTATTAACACTTCATTTAAACCGGCTTCAGGATTTATTGCAGATAATTTATATCTGAACGGTGAATGTTTTGTTCTCGGGTATTCTTCGCAATATAAATGTACGGTGTCAGCTCCAAAACTGTTAAACTTTTTGACCATATCTTTAGCTGCAGTCGATCCGATTGTTGCATTAAGATCAGGAACCAGACTTTTTATGTTCATTTTGAAAGACGGATAGTTTTGTTGTGCATTAGGTTGATTTAAGTTTAAGTTTACTTTCATAGTATGTTTCCTCTATAATCTTACACTCATACAAAATCTTGTAAATACAAATTTTTGATATTACAGTTTGCAAGCTTTAAACTTTTGTAACAAAAAGTCAATTTTTAATTAATGAAAACGTTTTATATAATACAGGGGATTTTAATTAAGGGGATTACTATGGCACAACCACTAAAACCGATTGGCAGTTATACAACTTCGACATATCAGTCATTTGACGGTTCAAACTTTACTTTAACAGGGCTTGAAGAAAAGTTCAAAGGAGAAAAAGGCTACGTTTCAACATTCATTGGAGGCGCTACAAACTTTAAAGATGATGCAATGCTTGTATTGGATTTAAAAGGCGGAAGAAACTATGACGACAAGGGAATATTTAACCAAAATCTGCGTGTCAGAACAAAATTAGGAAAAGAATCAGAATCTGTTCAGCTTAGATACTCGCCGCTTTCAATTGATTATCCTGTAAGCAAAAACACAAGCCTGTATCTGAATCCCCATTATTCAGGCCAAATGGATTTCAGAAACGATAAATGGAAAAACAGTATCGGGGCATTTGGTGGAGTTACACAAAAATTAAACGATAAAACTTCGTTATCTGTGGAAGTCCAAAGATATAATCTGCAAGACATAAAAAATAACAGCGCAAAAAACTGGAGTTTAAACGCAATTTTATCATATAAATTTTAATTTAGTATTTCGTGTTGAAAAGCCCACGCTGAATGATTGTGAATACTTTCAAATGCCTCACATTCAACTTCAAACTCATTAATGACAGGATGATTACGAAGTTTTACAACAACATCACGCAATACATCTTCAACGAACTTCGGATTATCCCAGGCTTTTTCAGTTACATACTTTTCATCTTCACGTTTTAAAAGCGGATAAACAGGACAAGAAGCACAAGATTCAATCAGTTCAATTAAATCCTCAAGCCATACCTGCTCGCTTTCATCATAAGATATTTTAACCTTGATAAGAGCACGCTGATTATGAGCTCCGTTTTCTGAAATTTCTTTTGAACAAGGGCATAAAGTCGTAACAGGAACTTCAACACCAAGAATGAATTTATAATTTCCTTCTTCAATTCTTCCCTCAAAAGTACAATGATAGCTCATAGGGGCAACCATTTCTTTAACAGGCGACTTTTTATTAATAAAATATGTAAATTTGAATTCCAGCTCTCCGCTTTGTGCATCAAGGTTATTTATAATCTTTTCAAGACAGCCTTTAATATCAACTCCCAAAAGATTTTTATGCTGCCATTCTGTTAAAACTTCTACAAATCTTGACATGTGTGTGCCTTTATAGTCTCTGGGCAGCGAAACATTAACTCGAGCCTTTGCACATACAATCTGATTTGAACTGTTTTTTCTCTGTATTGTTAACGGAAGTTCAAGATGTTTAATCCCGACTTTTTGTATATCTACATTTCTGTTATCTTTTAAATTTTGAATATCTTTCATAAAACAATTTTATCATAAAAAAACAAGACCTTGATATTTGTATTCAAGGCCTATCCGTTTAAATAAGAAGAGAGAGCTTTATATTTATATAAAGTACTCTCTCTTTAAAAAATTGCTATTTTTATATTGTTTTTTTAAGAAATATTAACATTAATTTTCAGACTCGTTTGTAGCCTTGTCTAAAATGCCTCTAATTCTCAGATATCTGTCTAACTCAACTCTAAACTTTCCTAAATCCTGATATATACTGTTAGGAATTAAAACCCTGTTATCATACTTAGGGTCAAGAATATAAACTGTCGGATAGCCTGATAAGTACATATTGTTTGCAAGCTGTATATACTGTTTATTTTCAACATTTATCATTACAAAGTTATATTTGTCTTTGTATAAGCCGCTCAAAATTTTAAATTTCGGCATAAACTTCATACAATAAGAACACCAATCAGCATAAAACAAAGCTACCATAGGTTTTTCAGATGCGCTTACAGCATCTTCATAAGTAATACCGATTTTATAATCAGAAGGGTGCTTTGGCGCATTTATATTCATTGATACAGCTATTCCCACAAGTGAAGAACAAGCCACTGCAATCAAAACTCCCAATGTAATTAATATTTTCTTTTTCATAATATCCTCCACACCTTGATTATACTATAAACTTAAGATATTACAAATAAATATTATTAACATAACGTAACATTAGACTTGAAAAAGTATATATCATAGTATATACTAAGTATATATATGCGTGCAATAATATTACCCCGCAACGTGTAAATGGCAGTAATCTTGTGTTCAATTAAAGAAAGAAGGAGTTTAAAAGAGGTATGAAAAAAAATTCGCCTATCAAAATGAAAACTACCAAACAGTTTTCAAATCCGGCAAAAAACGAAGTTTTAGACGGCTCTGATGATAGCGTACTCTCAAATTACATCAGAGAAATTTCTGATTATCGTTCTCTAACACCTGCCGAAGAAAAAGAGACAGCTAAAAAAGCTAAAGAAGGTGATGAAGAAGCAAAAAACAAGCTTATTAAAGCAAATTTAAAACTTGTAATCACAATTGCAAAAAAGGCAATTCACATGTCTAATCTTCCAATGATTGATTTAATTCAGGAAGGTAATTTAGGACTAATGGTTGCAGCTGAAAAATTTAATTACAAATTGGGTTACAAGTTTGCGACTTATGCAAGCTGGTGGATTAAACAGTCAATGTTCAAAGCTATTTCGGAGCAGTCACATTGCATGAAAATTCCTGTATATATTCAGGAAACATTGTCTAAGTTTTCCAAAATTAAACGTGAAATGGAACGTGAAAACAATTCTCAAGTAAACGCACACGATGTTGCAAAAAAAATGAATATTGCACCTGACAAAATTGATACTTTCTTAAATGCTTATTCTAAAACAATTTCTATTGAAAGCGGACTTGAAAACAGCGACGGAAAAGAAATTAATGTTGCTGATATCATTGAAGATGAAAAAGCTTCCGCAACAAATGAAGTTGAATTTGAGAACTTAAGAAACGACATTTTAAATGTGATTTCTACTTTAAAAGAACGTGAGCAGGAAGTCGTAAAATTAAGATACGGTCTTGAAAATGATGTAAAGTTAACCCTTGAAGAAATCGGAAACATTTACGGCGTAACAAAAGAGTGCATCCGTCAAACAGAATTGAGAGCGTTGAAAAAAATGAGATTTTCAACAATCGGACAAGAAGTTTTAACAAGTTATGTTGATTAATTATTTCTCGTGTTTATTTAATCTGAAATTTGAAAAGGTCATTGATAAATCAATGACCTTTATTTTTTTAATATTTATATTTTATCTGCCAGCCGTCTGACTGGATTAAACGTCCGCAATACTTGCCATCGGTTTCACATCCATCTATTAATTCTTCTCTGGTTAGGTCATCAGAAATATAAATATTATTTTTTATATATCCTGACCCCAAAAAGTGCAAGCTTGCATTGTTAGTCAAAGGAAGCTCAGCAACAAATACATCTTTACCTGCAATATTATTACCTTTAGGTCCGTCAATATCTATTACAAACATTATGCCGGCAATATAATTCTTAACTTCTCCGTCATCTCCTGTCCTTTTAATAACAGTATTATTTACAAAAATATATGTCCCGTCCTGTAATCTTATTGTTTGCTTTTCAGCATCATTCTTCATCATACGTGTACCGTTTCGATACTTCACCTCTGTTTTATAACCCAAATCAGTAGGTGTCATACTGTCATCATAAGAATAACCGTCAGCCAAATAAGGAAGTACAAATTTTTTAATAAAAGTATTTACCACAGCTTTACTACTTTCTGGATTATATTCTCCGTTGCTGCTGCTTGCCAAATCCCAATTAATTACATCACCAAAATCAACCTGCGCACGGACAAAAACATTGCTTAAAATATTATAACTTCTTTTTAGCTTTGTTACAGCCACATTCTTTTTATGGTTTGCGATTAACACAGGCATTGTCATCGCTGCAACTACGCCAATTATGCCAAGTGTAATTAATACCTCTGCTAGAGTAAATGCTCTCATTCCTTTCATAAAAACCTCATTATAATTGTGATGTGTTATATCACCATTATAACAGATTTTATACTTTTTACAACCCCTTAAAAACGCCTGAACGGAGCTTAAAAGTCTGCCCCCCCCCCGCAAACGTAGCCGCTTGACCCGTCAAATTGAAGCTCGGTCTGATTTTCTACAATTGACGTAGCAGCTTTTTTACTAAATTTTCTCATAAATGCTCCTTTCATAATTTATATTATAATTATAAACGATTTTTGAACTTTTTCAACTTATTCATATAAACAGATGTGTACTTTTATATAAAAATCATTATTATAAGAGTATGAAGAAATTTCTTACATTATTATTTGCAATAATTATTTCGGCAGGCAATTTTGCTTTAGCCGACGGAGATTTATGGGATAATTTCGGTGATCCGAACGTATACGGACAAAAACCTGTTAGCGATAAAGAATTTGAACAGGCAATCGAATCCAAAAAAGGGAAGAAAAAGAAAGATAAAAATATACCTAAGGGAGAAAGTTTCCAGCAGAGTAATGAAACAAATGCTATATTAAACAGCGCATCTGAACTTCCTGTGCTTCTTATTCCGCTTACACTTGAAAATATTGACCACTCTAAAATTCCTGTCGGTCATTATCAGGTTGAAGGCAAAAAAGAAAACGGACAAGTTTATTTAAAACTTTATCAGTCTCACGATGTAATTGCGCAAATTCCTGCCGTAGAAACTAATGACGATTTTGACGAACCTACAATCAGCTTTGTAAAATTGTTACCTCATGGCGAAAATCATGTTCAAATAATATACGGATGCACAACTTTTAATGCATATTCAATTATTGATGTAGCAAATGAAGATTAATAATCCATTTTCCATCCGTTTTCTATTAAACGTGCAGCACAGCCCAGCCCCGAACTTGTTTTTCTTGGAGTATCGCAATAATCTTTATTATTACGCCAGTTGCAGGTTGTAGTACCGGAATCCGATAATGACCACTGCTCTCCATACATCGGAACAAGAAGCCCCATTTCATTCAGTAAAAAGTAAAAAACATCTCTGCCAAATTGATTCGGTGATTTTAAACCATTAACATCAATTAAAACAAATGCACAATTATAATCAAAATTTGCAATCTTAGTTTTTTTTACAGGAGTACAATAAGTATCTTGAAGCCCAATTATAGCGCCACTTTTCAAAACAAATATACTATAATCCTTCAGCCCCTTTGCTGCATACCCCTCCCCGAGATTTTTATATTTTAACAAGTTTCCATCTTTATCTCTTGGCATACATTCAGGGTTCGAAGGACAAGCAGATACTATTTCAAAGTTCTTTTTTACTTCACTCTCAAAATAATCAGGATTCATAAACTCTTGAATGCCTCCGCAATTCAAATCAGTGCATTCAATATCAGCCATACGTTTTCTAAAGCCCTGTTCAATAGTACTCACAGCCTTTTTCAGTTGTGTTACATACTCCTGTTTTTTGTAATTTGCAATTAAGGATGGCATAGTTAATGCAGCAACAATACCGATAATCCCAAGAGTAATAAGAACTTCAGCAAGAGTAAATGCTCTTTTATTCACCATATTTAAATCATCAACCTGCAGAGTTGTTTCATCAAAAGTTAAATAAGTCTTTAAAAATTCAGACCTCATTTATCTATTTTAGCATTTTTAACTTTATTTTTCAAGGCATTTTGTGCTAAAATGAAATTATAATTAACTTATGAAAAGGGGTAAGAATTTGAAAAGAGTAATTTGTATGGTAATTGATTCTATGGGAATAGGTGCAATGCCTGATTGCCGCGAGTTTAATGATACCGAAAAATGTAATACTTTAAGAAATGTTTGCGAATTTAATAAGGGTTTAAATGTTCCAAATATGCAAAAAATGGGTTTAGGTAACATTCAGGAGTTCAAAGGAATTGAAAAAACTGAAACCCCAATAGCTGATTATGGAACAATGCAGGAAAAATCAAAAGGAAAAGATACAACAACAGGTCATTGGGAAATGGCAGGTATAGTATCAGAAAAACCGTTTGCAACATTTCCTGACGGTTTTCCCGATGAATTAATACAAGAATTTATCGAAGAAACTAACTGCGGCGGTGTACTTGCAAATTGTCCGGCATCAGGAACTGCAATAATTGAAAAGTTAAATGATGAACATCATTCAACAAAATTTCCTATTGTATATACAAGTGCAGACAGTGTTTATCAAATCGCAGTTGATACAGACTTGATACCGCTTGAAACACTATATGAATGGTGTGAAAAAGCAAGAGAAATTCTTGACAATGGAAACTGGAATGTATCTAGAGTAATTGCAAGACCATATAAAATTATTGACGGTAAGCCTGTAAGAATTTCAAAAGACAGAAGGGATTATTCAATGAAACCTTCTCATACCGTACTTGATGATGTAAAAAATTCAGGCGGACGTGTTATCGGTATTGGTAAAATTGAAGATATTTTTTCAAAATCGGGGATTACACACGCAATTCATACAGGCTCCAATAAAGAAGGGCTGGAACTGACATTAAAAGCAGTTAAAAATGAGCTCGATTTGGAAAAAATTGCATACAGTGATTATAAAAACGGCAAAAACGGAGATTTTATTTTTACAAATCTTGTTGACACGGATATGCTTTTCGGTCACAGAAATGATGCTGAAGGATACGGAAAAGCTATCGAAGAAATTGATACTTACGTAGATGATATTATGGACAATATGTCAGATAATGATTTACTTATAATTACTGCTGATCACGGATGCGACCCGACAGTAGAGGGAACTGACCACACGCGAGAATATGTACCTGTCCTTGTATACAGCAAATATAATCATGGCAAAGATTTAGGTCTTATAAACGGTTTTGATTATATAGCAAAGCTTGTTAAAGATTGGTTAAATTTATAGTCAGGTTACCGATTTTTTCAATTGAAATTTAAAATTTTTTATATTATAATAACATTGTGAATTTTTTCACATTGTATAAAACATAAGGAGAAAGTAGAAATGACAGTAAAAATCGAAGAAGGATGCATTGCATGCGGCGCTTGTGAATCAATTTGTGACGCTGTATTCAAAGTAGAAGACGTAGCAACAGTAAATGAATCTGCAGTAGCTGATAATATTGATTGTGTTAAAGAAGCAGCAGATGCTTGTCCTGTTGGCGTAATCGTTGTTGAATAATCGAAATTGCTTTAAATAAGTAAAAAATAACCTGAGAAAATTCTCAGGTTATTTTTTTATTGTTATTTTCTATATTCACACACAAAAACTATTTTTTGGTTTCTTATATCAACATTAGGATCTTGTCCTATCTCTTTAACGTTTCCCGCAGAATCTACAAAACCTTCAATTGAACAAACGTATTTATCGGAAATTCCGGCAGATGAAGATTTTTCTGCTACATCAGAAATACGTCGCTCTACATCATAAAATTTTGAACTGAACTTATTTTCTATTTGTTCTAAATCTGATTTTGAAACATAATCACTGCCAGATTCAGAACGATAACTTTCTTCAATACGTCTTCTTTCTTCATAGTTATCTCTGCCGCTGTCATATCTTCCATTACTATCATCTTTGTCTTCATATTTTGAGCGATTGTCAGAATTTGGCGACGGATTCCCGTTTTTCTTGTATTTATCAGCCATCATAGGAGCACTAATAATCATAACAATTCCCAAAATTATTATCAAAACAATTACGTAACCCAATGCAGACATTGCAAATTTTTTATTCATATAAAATTCCTATATTTATCTCGTATAGAATTATAGCATAAAATAAGGACAGGTTCAACAAAAACCTGTCCTATTTTATATTTTTTAATAAGTTTTACTTATTAAACACCTGCCGGAACTTTTGCTTCTGCAATAACAGCTTCTAAAGCTTTTAATGCATCTTCAGGTAATTTATCTAAACCTGCTTTTTCAGTTTCTCTTGATTTTACGAAATCAATTCTATCGTTCATACGAGCGATAAACTGTTCTGCGTATTCTTTATTAGAGAATGAAGCATTAAATCCTTCGATATCCATAATTTGAATATCTGAGAAGTTTTCCCATTTATGGAATTTAGCAGTACCTTCAACAATAGCTTCAATGATACCCAAAGTATGTTTAGGCTGAACTTTTGTACCCATAAATTCACCTGTGTTTAAGATATAGCAGTCAACGCCATCTTCAATCAATTGTTTAAATCTTGTATAATCCATTTCAAGAGGATAAACTCTGAACGGGTTAGCATAAGGTTCAACAACTAAAGCGTTAGGATCAACACCTGCTGCCAATCTTTCAGCTGATGAACGTTTTGTTGCTAATGTAGCACCCATAGCAGAACCTAATGAAGCACCTGATAATTTTAAAACAGGAGGAATTGTAGGATCTTTCATCAACCAGAAAATAGCATTGATAGGTTCATTGATTCTATCAACTCTGTTTGGTGACCATAATTTAGATTTAACAGCACGTCCGTTGCCGTTTCTGATATCTTCCGTAACTGAAACAACTTTACCGTCAGCTAAAGCAATAGCACCGGCATTTTGTTGAGTTAAGATATATTTGTTGTCATCACATCCGATAGGATAATCTGCTGTTTTATCAAAGTAAGCAGGTTCCAATGCGATTGTATATTTATCGTGAACATTGATAATAAACGCATCATCGTGAAGAACTGTAATATTGTATTTGTTGTTGTGTTTTGCGTGAGTAATTGTTGATTTACCTGAACCTGATAAACCGAATACTGCAACTTGGAAAGATTTTCCGCCGTCAAGGTTGTAACGTTTCATACCACCGTGACAAGATGCATAACCGTTACGAGCAGCTGCACCCCAAGCAAGAGTTAAAGTACCTTTTTTGTGTTCACCAAAATATCTCATACCTAAAATACAAGCACAATTATGTTCAGGATCAAAGAAAGTCAAGCCGTATGGGAAGTCAGGGTGAGTCCAGTCAGGATCTGAGAATACATAAATATCGCCTTCAGGTAATTCTCTTGATTCTGAATACATTTCAGCATAAGCTTCATTAATGTATTGGAAGTTTAACATCCAAGAATACATAACATTTTCAAAACCTTCAGGAATCATCAAATGAGCTTTAATCATAAAGTCATTATCAAGACCAACTACTGCTTCTGTTTTATACATCAATTTATCACGTGTAGAGTAAACTGCTTCACGGATGATTGGTAATAAGTATTTTAAATCGCAGCCTGGTTCACCAACAATTTTTCTTGCTGCTGCACAACGGCCTACTACTGTTCCGTCATTGAACAATAATTGGTTTGCGCCTTGAGGAAGACCAATTTTTTCAGGTTTGTAAACAGGCATGCCTGTTAATTCAATTGTACCTGAGCTGCTTTTTGCTAATTTGTAAGCTTCTGATACAGATTTTACTTCTTCAACGTTGTTGCCGAAGAATGGTGCAGTGATTGTAGCACGAGCTGCTGACATCATTTTTTTCAATTCTTCCGAATTAGTAAAGAATTCTTTTGTTGCCATATTTTTCTCCTTCTTTTATACACTTAATAAGTGTAAATATTACATTAACCTCTACTTCCTATCGTAGCATAAAAAGAAAAAAACACAACGAAATAAAAAAAAGACTGAATAAATCAGTCTTTTTTTATATTAGTAATTCATTTCCCATCCGTCATTGAGGATTTTACCGAAGCACCCCATAGCGGCACTTCCTGCGGCATTACATTTCCTTGTGTAAATTCCATCTCTCTGCTCTTTTGTTAAAGGAGCAGAATAAACTGTTCCATACTCGATTTCATCAAGCATTCCATTAGGATACAAACCTATATTAAACAAATCTCTGCCGACAATATTAGGTCCTTTCGGTCCGTTTATATCTATCAATAAATTCATAACAGAACCGTAAGTCGAACCGTAGTAGTAACCGGGTCTTATTGAAGCACCGCTTGCGATAACATAAGATGTTCTGTCAGCACCGTGCCCTGACAAAGCAGAGCCGCTCAATAACTTATATGATGATGCAAAGCATGGTGTTAAGGCATTTGTACAGGTTTGTACAACCTTAAAATTATCTTTAATAAAATTATTAGCAGCAGTTTGTGAATTAATACCGGCTTCAATCAAATTGATAGCGTTTTTAGAATTCATTTGAGAAACAGCAGCCTGCTGTATTTCATTGTAAACTTTATGTAACTGTGTAACATATGACTGTCTTTGGTAATTCTGCATCAAAGACGGAACTGTCATTGCAGAAACTACACCGATAATGCCGAGTGTGACCAATACTTCAGCAAGAGTGAATCCGAAACGGCGTTGACTGTTCAACATGGCTACGTGTCTTGGATTTCTTCCACGCTCGCTGAGCCTCAACTGTTGAGCTTGCTCTTGCAGTTTCGGTCTGTTCGCTATCCG
>UNSJ01000004.1 GCA_900548405.1 Candidatus Gastranaerophilales bacterium
CGGTGACAATACTTGGCGGGCCACCGCCCGGGAAGATAACTCGTTGCCAGCACCTATATTTAAAAAAGAGAATTTGAGAAATCAGATTCTCTTTTTTTATTATATAATTTATTTATGAAGATGAAGTTTAAGAAAAAGATTGTAAGTTTTATTGTTTCTTTTTTGCTTATAGCATCAGGTGTTTATTACTTTGGATTAAGCTATGTTCCAAAGGAATTATATGAAACAAGGACTATGTCACCTCATATGCCTGAAAGTTATTATGTTAATCAGTGGTGCAGCCCTGAGTTTGGCCGTAAGGAGGCTGTTTTATGGGATATGACAAGAGTTGATTGTCTTACTAAAGATTATGCTATTGAATTTGATTTTGCTAAAAAATGGGCGGAAAGTATAGGACAATCTTTATATTATGCAAAAATGACAAATAAATCACCTGCTGTTGTAATAATTCTCACTAAATGGTCTGATATGAAGTACGTGAAAAGAATAGAACGGTTAAATAATGATATAAAAATATTTTTGGTAAAAGCTTTTTAATATTCTGATTGACTATTCATAATATATTATTATAAAAATAGTATGACTATACTGGAGTTATTTAAATTTAATAGGGTGTGTCAACATTCAAAAGTCAGACCTGATGTGGAATTTGCATACTGTCCTGATTGCGGCGAGTTGGTTGAAAATCAGTGGTATCTTGTAAGATGTGCTTGCTGCGGTGTTAAGATAAAAGGAATTATGAAAAACGGTGAAATTATTCCTGAGAAAAATTTTTGTCATAATTGCGGAACAAGAGATTACGTGATAGAAAGAATTAATAAAATCAATTTTATTGATATAAGCTACGCAGTTTTAGTTAAAGCAGTTGTAACTCATAACTATACTAACTTTACTCAAAGCTGGGTTGAGAACGATTTTAGAACATCAAATTACAGACCGCGATTGCTGCAAGAATTCCGATAAAATCAGCAAGAAGACCAATAAGTAAAGCATATCTTAATTTTGCTATTCCGACAGCTCCAAAGTATACTGCCAAAACGTAGAATGTTGTTTCACTTGAACCAACCATAATTGCTGAAAGTTTGGTTGCATAGTCGTCAGGTCCGAGTTTGTGTGCCATATCGGAAAATACACCTAATGCTGCTGAACCTGAAAGTGAACGTACAATCATAACGGGTATTGTATCAGCAGGTACGTTAAAATATGATAAAAGCGGTTTAAGAGCTTCACCTGTCATTTCTATAATTCCTGATGCTCTAAACATTGAAATTGCAACGATTATTGCAACAAGGTAAGGAATGATATTAACTGCAACTTTAAATCCGTCTTTTGCTCCATCAGTAAATGTTTCGTACAAAGGTACTTTTTTAAATAATCCCATAGTGAGGATTATAATAATTATTGCGGGAAGCGTCCAAAGAGAAATGATGTTCATAACTGATTGAAACATTATTTATCGCCTCCTGTTTGTTCTTGCGGTTTCCAGTATTTTTGGAAAACTTTAGCAAGTAGGATTGCACTGACAAATGCTATTGTAGTTACAAGCAAAGTGGGAGCTATAATTTCAGTAGGATTTTTATAGCCGATACTTATTAGTACTGCAATTACAGTTGCAGGAATAAGCTGAAAACCTGCTGTACTCATTGCTAAAAACATACACATTGCATTAGAGGCTGATGTTTTATCAATGTTATTTTTTTGCAATTCTTCCATTGCTTTTATGCCTATTGGTGTAGCTGCATTAGAAAGTCCAAAAGCGTTTGCAGCAAAAGCCATTGCAATATCGCCTATTGCGGGTGAGTCTTCAGGTATTTCATTAAATAATTTTTTTGTAATCGGTTTAATTAACTTTGCAATTAAAGCTATAAGTCCGCATTTTTCTGCTATCTTCATCATTCCAAGCCAAAAAGCCATTATCCCAATAAGAGAAAATGCGACTTTTACTGATAATTCAGCACCTGTCAGTATCGAATTTACAACTTCTGAAAGTCTTCCGTTTAATGCTCCAACTACTATTGAAATTACTATTAGAAAATAAAATATGTAATTCATAAATTGATTATAACATAAATTTTATTTAGTTATTCATTTGCTGCCACATTTTTTTGGAAGATATTCCACCTTTTTCGTAAGAATTAACTCCGCAGCCTATTGGAGCAAATTTATAGTTATTACCGTCTTTATAAAAAGACATTTTAAACAAGTCATAACCCCATTTGTTTGGACCTTTTTGTCCGTTTACGTCTAAAAGCATTGAAATAGGAACACTATCCTTCAGATAAGATATAATAATAGCACCATCATTAAGCACGTATACAAGGTTTGTGTTATTGATTGAATTTTTTGTTAATCCTGTACAACCACTTGTTCCAGCTGCTAGTTCTTCATCTGTAATATCCGGGTTGTTATCTGTAAGCAGTGTATCTAAACCTTTGTATTGGTCTTTTTGCAGACAGCCGTTATCGGCAGCTTTTGTTGTGCAGATTTTTCCTATTAACAGATTTTTTTCTACTGCTTCACGGAAATCAGCGCAAGCAGCTTTATCTGACCATTTGCCGTGTACACCTGTATTAATATCCTCATGGTAGCAGTCTGTTACGCCGCCAACATCAAAGACTGATTTGGTGTAAGCCTGATATATAGTAGAATACAGCTTTTTATACTGGTTCTTAAATACCATTTTTTTATGATGACTGATAAGTGCAGGCATTGTCATTGCCGCAACAACTCCTATGATGCCCAGTGTAATTAACACTTCAGCAAGAGTAAACGCATAATGACGTTGATTTTTTAACTTAGCTACGCACGTAGTGCCTTCAGCAAGAGTAAATCCGATAAAATGATTGTTTTTAATGTGATGTTTCATATCACTATTATAACATATTGATTTAAAAAAGTAAAGACTTTTGCTGGAAATCCCGTCTATACTTGCATTTCTCGGGGGGGGGGCACTCTCAAAGCTTCTTGACTAAACATTTTTCACTCTCCTTTTTTAACTTAATTATTTATTATATTTGGTATTTTGTCAATACCTGTTTTTAATGTCTGTGTCTTTTATGATGCGGAGGAGGTGCCACATGGTGATGATGTGGAGGAGGCGGACAAACAAATCCAGGTATAGTAAATACCTTAATAAGATTTATAAAATTATTTATATTCTTTGTTTCCATAAAGTCTTTCATTATAGATTTATATTCTCTATAGTTAATTGTATTCGGATCAGAGTCATCTTCATTATAAAGTTCTGACAGGGCATTAAATTGAGCTTCTGCCTGCCTCATCTGGTATGTGTTGTAAGGATATAAGTTATTCATATTCCAATTATTGCGTTCTGTTCTGATTACTTCTTTTGCAGAAATTACTCCGTTTTCATTGCCGTTTGCATCAATTTCATCAAAAACTTCTCTCATTGATTTGTTATAGTCAAAGTTTCTTAAATCTCCTACTACAAAACAATTTGGTACAGAGGTTACTGCAGGGGCAGGTACAGTCGGATATGTTCGCGGAATTACTCTTGGGAAATATACTTGAGCTTCGGCATCAGAAATTGGTGCTGCTGTTGCTACTGCGATTGCAGCTGCTCCTGCGGCAGTTTTCAGTTTGCTTTTCTTATTCCCTTCTCCTGTAAAGTTTGGATTTATTTGATAATTTATTGCAGAAATTCTCATAAACATACTCCATTTTTAGGCCATATGATAATATTATGTTGCTCAAGGAATTTTTTGTTAATTTATTAAAAAAAATTTACATTTGGCTAAAATTTATACGGATAATCTGACGGAATTTTCCAACCATTGTGCTGAATTATTGCTGTACAGTAAAAATTATTCTTAGAGCTTGAATTACAGCCATAATTTGGATTAGAATACAGTGTTTCTTCATTACCGTCCCAGCCGTTTAAATATGGTTCTACTCCCTTGTTTTTATGGTATTTGGGCATAATTTCTCCAGCAGGCCAATATCCGAACACAAATTGCCTTTTACCCCATTTTTTGCCGTCACGCCCCTCTGTACAGTCTTTTGCGTAGGGGCAGAATATAAAATGACCGCCGTTTGTTTTAAATATCTGATTGCCTTCTGCATCCCAGGTTCCGTAAATGTCTACTAAAAAAGCGCTACCATCGGCTAAATAAACCAGAAGCCAGTCATTGCTTGTTCCTACACGTTTCTTTTCTATCTTTAAATATTTCAAATAATTTTTTAAATATTTATCAAAAAAATCTTGAGTATCTACTGACACCCAGTCAGCCTTATTTCCGTAATCTAATTCAGCAAGAGTAATGGATTGATTAATTATTGAATAAAACTTTTGAAGCCGAGTTTCTACAACATTAGCTCTGTTTTTTTGAATAAGGACGGGCATTGTCATTGCTGCAACTATTCCTATAATCCCAAGTGTTATCAATACTTCTGCTAATGTAAATGCTTTAAATTCCTTTTTGTTGCTTCTTTTAATCATATTTAACATCCTACTATTATAATACTGTATACACTATTATAATAGTGTAGAAGGAACATTGTCAATAGTATAAAATTTTATTATGACAGATTATAAAGATGTTCTTAAAAAAATAGGGCTTAATTTTAGGGTTGAAAGAACGAAAAGGCGCCTTTCACAAGAAAAATTTGCCGAACTTGCAAATGTCCATCCTAACTATATTGGTAAGGTTGAAAGAGGTGAACAGAATTTAACTGTCAGAAAAATAGTTGAACTTACTAATGTTTTAGATTTATCTATTGATAAAATTTTGAATTTTGATTAAAAAAAGAACGGAATTAAATTAATTCCGTTCTTCTGTTTATTTGTCAATAATGATTAGTGGCAGCAAGAGCATTCAGAGCAAGTGCATCCTAATGCTTCTTTAGCTTCTTCTAATCTTACTTTAATACGTCCGTCAACTGCGATACCTTCACCTGTTGCTTCAGAAATTAACAATGGGTTAATATCCAATTCATCGATGAATTTAAAGTCGCTGACAAGTTGAGATAATCTCAACAATGTTTCTTGGATTTGATTGATTTGTGCAGGTTTTGTACCTCTTGCGCCTTCCAATAATTTGTATGCTTTTACTGATTTAATCATTTCATCAGCATCAACATCTGTTAAAGGAGCAATTCTGAAAGTTACGTCTTTCATAACTTCAACGAATACACCGCCTAAACCGAACATCATCATTGGACCGTATTGAGGATCTGTTGCGATACCGCAAACCATTTCACGAGAACCTTTAACCATTTCTTGAATGATTACGCCTTCAAGACCTTCCAACAATCCTTTTGCTTCAAGTCTTTCAAGAAGTCCTTTGTATTCTTTTCTCAATTGGTCTTCAGATTTAATGTTAACAACAACACCGCCTACGTCAGTTTTGTGAGATGTTGTTTTAGAAGTCATTTTCATAACAACAGGGTATCCGATAGAGTTACCTAATGTTACGACTTCTTCTTCGTTTGTAGCTAAGCCGTATTTGCAAGCTCTGATACCATAAGCTTGTAAAACGTCAATTGATTCAAGAGTTGTAAGTTGAGCTCTGCCTTCTTTTAGAGAGTTAGCAATAATTTTTTCAACTTTTGCTCTGTCTACATCAAAGCATGGGATTTTACCTTCCGGTTTAGCCATCCATTGACGTTGTTGGTCAAGTCTGCAAAGAGCTTCTGCAGCTTCTTCAGCATACATATAGAATGGCATATTAACATCCATATTAGAAATTTCAGTAAAGAAATTGCTTGTTGTTAAAAATACACCTACGATAGGTTTTTCAGGGTTCTTAGCTTTGATTTCCATTAAAGCTTTTGCAACATCAATATCTTTCAAACCTAAGAACGGTAAATAAATTACCATAATCATATCTACGTTTTCGTCTTTGATTACTGTTTCTAAAGTTTGGGTGTAGTGTTCGATAGGTGCTGATGCAATCATATCAATAGGGTTTTTAACTGAAGCTGATGAAGGTAAGAAACTTCTTAACTTATCTTTTAATTCTTCAGGAATTTTTGCCATTTGCATACCGCTTTCGCAGATAGCATCTGTTGCCATAATACCTGGACCGCCTGAGTTTGTGATAATTGCTACTCTGTTGCCTTTAGGTATAGGACAGTTAGAAAAAGCTTTTGCGTTAGCAAATAAGTTTTTCAAAGAGAATTCTCTGATTACGCCTGATTGTTTCAATAGAGCAGCCGCAGCTTTATCTGCACCTGCTAAAGAACCAGTGTGAGAAGATGCAGCAGAAGCTCCTGCTGCTGAACGACCTGCTTTTAAAGCAAGGATAGGTTTTTTCTTAGTAATTCTTGATGCTAATTTTCTGAAGTTAGCAGGGTTTTGAATTGATTCCATATATAAAAGGATTTGTTTTACATCGTCATCGTTTTCCCAATATTCCAACATTGTTTCAGCATTAACATCAGCTTGGTTACCGATTGATACAAATTGAGCAAAACCTAAGTTAAGGTCTTTCAAAATGTTCAAGATACCGCCGCCTAAAGCACCTGATTGTGATACGAAACCGATGTCGCCTCTAACTGGTAATGATTCAGCGAAAGTTGCATCCATAGTGATTTCAGGATTTGTGTTAAGTACGCCTAAGCAGTTAGGACCAACACATCTCATACCGTATTCTTTAACTTTTGCTAATAGTTGTTTTTCCATTTCAGCACCTTCAGCACCTGTTTCTTTAAAACCTGCTGTTATGATGCAAAGTCCTTTAATGCCTTTTGCATTACATTGATCGATTGTATCTAAAACGAATTTAGCGTTTACAACGATAACTGCTAAATCTACTTCACCAGGGATTTCAGCGATTGATGTGTAAGCTTGGAAGCCTTCAATCATACCGCCTTTAGGGTTTACCGGGTAGATTTTTCCGTTAAATTTGTAATCTCTTAATCTTTGCATAATTTCAGAACCGATTGTTTTCGGTTTTGTTGATGCACCGACAACCGCAATTGATTTCGGTTTCATGATTTTGTCTAAAACGTTCATGTTTTGTCCTTTCTTGTGCCGTGCACGCTAATTATTACGTGCAGCTTTTGATTTTATATATTAGTTACTTAAATATTATTTTTATGAATATCCGTTAGGAATCCATTCTCTCACTCTGAATTTTGCACCTAAATCAGATGCGATTTTTTTACAGGTTTCAAGGTCGATATGGCGTCCTTTGTAATTTTCAACAACGCTTGCAACTACACAAATTCCTTCATTTGAACAGCATTTAATAAATTTTTTAACTTCTTCATAAGCTGTATCAAATTTAGGCTGAGAAAGTTCATCATATTCTTCTTTGGTCGGGGCGTTTAAACTTACTGAAAATTCGTCTATAAGTCCTTTTAATTCGGGAACAACATTCTTTTTGTTTGCAAAGTTAGCATGACCATTTGTGTTAATTCTTATTTTTGTTTCAGGGTATTTGTCTTTAATATATTTTGCTACTTGTTTTAAGACTTCGAATTTTAACAGTGGTTCACCATATCCGCAGAAAATAACTTCTGATGTGGGCTCAAAAGTATCAAATTGTTTGATAACATCTTCTGCAGTTGAGTTTTCATCGTCAAGCCACAAAGCTTGACCGCAAACATCATCTTTGTCTTTTCTGAGGCAAAAGATACAATCATTTGTGCATCTGTTGGTTAAATTAATGTATATTTTTCCGTCAAGTAAATAAACTAAAGTGTTTGCCATATCTAGCCTTTCGATAATAAAATTATCGCATGGGCAAAAATAATTTACAAGCGGATATTAACTCTTTTTACCTTTTTTTTTCGTTTGAATAATCTGCTGTACCGGGGAATTTATCTTGACCTGTTGTCATTTTTGTAATCCAGTATTGCATTTTTGGAATTAATGTAGATAAGAATAACGCTGATATAGCAAAACCAACGCCCCAATTGAATGAGTTTTTAATAAAGTTTTCACGGCAAGCTTTCTTAAGCGTATCTGTTGTAATGTCAGTACCGTTTTTACGTGCTTTGTCAACAATTTTCGATACGTAGTGAACTACATCTTCTTTTAATTCTTTTAATTCTTCATAGTTAACATATTTATATCTGTGAGTTGATGCATTTTGAGTTGCAACACTGAATACATTTTGTAAGAATTCAGGCATGTTCACTGCACCTTCTCTGAATATGTCTTTAATCTGATTTTTAGTCAGCACTGAAATTCCCTCTACTTCAGGCTGTAATTTAGACATACGCTCTGCAAGGTTAGCATATCTTGAAACATCTTCTGCTGAGAAATGTTTGTGTTCTTTTAGGTATTGTTTAAATGTGTCAAGAGTGATAACTTTGTGCTCATCGAATTTTTGAAGCAATTCTTTATCAATAAATCCGACATTAGCATTGTCGCCGAAAACTTTTTTAGCAAAAGTATCAACGTCAAGTTTTCCGCCGTTATCTTTTAACACTGCATCTAAATGATCGGTAACCTGTTTTGCCGCAACAGGATCAAGTCTTGTTTTTCTGCCGTCTTCAATTTGGTTCAGCCATCTGTTGATGTTTGGCATATTAAACATGTAGAAATAGATTGAGGTTAAATCACGGAAAAGCACTTCGGTTCTTTCGTGATTATTTCTGGAGCTTACTGCACGTCCGCCTGCAATACCTACATCTGTGGAAAGAAGCTGGTATGTTGCATCATTTTCAAATTTGTTAGCTATTGAAAGCAAAGTGTTGTAATTCATACCGAAAGATACTTTTTTATTTTCATCGGATTTCATGAATTTATCCATTGAAACTTGATGTGCGGAAGTATTTAACGGATTTGCTTCTTGAGGTTTTTGTTTATTATTATCGTTCAAGTGTTTTTGGTGGTATACAGCTGTTATATGCTGATTGATTTTCGGTACGACTAAACCTACTAAAACGTTTGCAAGCAGAATACTTGAACCTATTTTTAATGCCTTAAATACAGCAATTTGTTCTTTAGTAAGGTTTTTTATAAGCTTGCCGGTTTTGCCGTCAAGTTTAGCTTGAGTTTTAAATGATTTATCATCGTGAAGGAAGTTTTTAAGCGGTTTTCTTATACCGTCTTCCTGTGCATCAAAGTTTGTTGTATGAAGATTCAACAGTCTTTTGCCTATATGATCGTTCATTTTATTGAACATTTTTACGCCTGCAAACCAAAATGCTGCGCCTATTGATTCTTCAGTAAATCTTTCTCTTGCTTCTTCAAAACCGCCTCTTTTATAAGCCTGCACAGTTCTTCCGCCTGTTACAAAACATTCAAGCATGATTAACGGAGCAAGACTTCTGCTCGCAATTCCGCGAACAAATCTTCTAGGATAACTAAAGTTTGAGATTGTCTGAGGGGTTACATTCATATTTCTTTTTCTACCACTTGAACATGTTATTTAATAGATGTAAATAAATTTTTTTGCCTGCAAGTCTGAATTTTTTAATATTTTGTTACACTGTTATAAGTGTAACATGAACTCTAATTAAGTTTTGTTAATATTTATAGTCTGAAATAGCAATGTTTTTTATTTAGTGTTTTTGTTACAATGTGTGTGAAAGGCGTAGTTATGTCAGTAAATCCAATAACATCTTTTAAAGCTAACAGACCGTCATCAGTGGTTAGAAATGACTCTGTTATTAATAAGGAAGATGATTTAAAAAAGTCTAAAGAAGGGAAAAATATTAAAACAGGTGTAGCACTGACTTCTGCATTGGGTGTTGGTACTGCTCTTGCTTGTATTGCAAAGAAACAAGGATTTTCACTTTCACCTTCAAAAATTAAAAATACGCCAATAAAAGACTGGGCTATTTTCAAAATTTATAATAAAAAGCATCCGGAAAGCAGATTAATGGAAATTGAGGAAATTGAAATTCTTCAGTTGGCGGGAGCATCTGTCGCAGGCGGACTTGCAGGTGGTCTGATATTCGATGATAAAAAGAATGCTAAAGCAAAAATCAGAGAATCAGTCAACCAAATGCTTGGTAATGTTTTAGTTCCTGTTGCATGTGTCGGCGCTGCATCAAGATTGTATAAAAAGAATGAAGCAAGTATTTTAAAACATATTCCACAAATGGTAGAAAAGGGAAAAACTTCTGTTGTTTGTAATAAACTCTTAAAAGGTTTACCTTCTGCTGTTATTACGATTGCAGCCTTAGGTGTCGGAATACTTACGGGTAACAGAGTTTCAAATATGTTAAACGAAAAAGTTTTCCATAAGAAAGTTGACAGAAAAATTAAGGGCAGCGATTTTGCTCCTCACGTTGATGATTTGAGTATGGCTGTCACATTAATGGCAGAGAAATCTGCTCTTTCAACATCCATAACGAGAACTGTTCCTGCGTTTTTATGTGTACCCGGCGTACAAGCAGGTTTAGCAAAGGAAACAGATATTCAAGCTTAATGTTTTAAGATAATATTTAAATTATCAGCTTGTATTTATTAATTTTCAGGTTCTTTTAATATGTCAGCATATTTTTGCAGGTCATCTAAAAGCGGTTTATATTTTTCATTTAACTCTGCTCTTGTTTTATCCCAATCATTACTTTGTTTTACCTGCATATCAATTTTTGCCTGCAATGATTTTTTAAGCAATTCCGGAACGTTTAATGCGGTTGGATTTTCGCTTGACAGGTTTTCATAATATTTATCCAAAAAGTCAGCAGAAATACGTTCTTCCCAGTTTTCTTTACGTTTTGAACCGCCGACGTTGTATGTTACATCTGTAATTCCAAGAAGGTCGGCAAATGATATTTGGAATTTCGGAGTTGTCATTAATTCTGCAAATTTAGCTTTTATTCTTTCTTTGTCATTGGTATTATATAAATCTGATAATTCTTTTCTGATGTTTCCTATGTTATCTCTGCCGTCATCGATATTCAAATATCCTGCAAGATATTCACTGTTCCAAGCATCATGTTCTCTGGTATATTCGCCTTTAGAACCGTCTTTCATATCTCCGATACGTTTCATATAATTCATGGCTGGAATGTTATCGTGTGAACCTACTAAGTACCAATCGTTTACTCTGCCTTGATTTAGTTTTTCCTGTGCTCTTGTCCAGTCTAAATTCTGAATTTTTGGTAAATTTAATTCTTGTTCGTATATTTTAATAAATCTGTCAGGGTAACTGCAAATATCTTCCCATACAGGCATGTCATTTGTAATACCATGTTCATGTAATGCCGGAAGAATAAGGTCAGTTAACAGTTTTGGATAATCCCAATATTTATCGTATTCTTCGCCTTTATCATCTTTTAGTTCTGAAATATATTTTTCTATATCAGTATTTTTAGCTTTAGGATTATCTTTGTTTTCAAAATCGCTGTCAGCAGCAGATTTTGCTAATAAATAAGGTTCAACCAAGCCCATTGCGTGGTCAACTCTGATATTTTCACAGAATTCCAAGGCAAAATCTATTTTTTCTTTCAGGAATTTTCCGCCGATATTTAATTCGTTTTTACCGTTTTTATTAACAAATATTTTCTTAGGATCAATTACAGGAATATGCCATCTTTGAGATGTTCCTTCGCTTTCTCTTGCTCCCATTTCCCAATCTTGGAGGAATGCATCTTTGTAACGCCATCTGTCCATTTTAGAACAGCCGACAAGTAAGTCGTTAATATATTTAAAGCCTATTTCATCACGCCATTCTTTATTTTCTTTTATTTGTTTTGTAGCGATAAATTGTTCAAATTTATATTGTTCGATTTCATTTTTGTTAGAGTTTTTGACATCGTTGTAACGGTCAATTGCATCTAAATCGCCTTCATTAATATAAACTATAAGATTGCTGTCAAGATCGTTGTTCCAATCATCTGTTTCATCAGTATTATAGTGTTTTGCAAGAACCTTAAAAATACCTTCGTCTGTTAATCTTTCATTATGTCTTTTTAAGAAAGTTTTAAATTCTTTGTTTAACGCAATAGCTTCAGGTTGTCCTTTTGCTACATTTGCTTTGAAATTTTTGTAACTTTCGGCAAGCGCAATGTCATAAGTTTTGGCTGCTTCTGCAAAATTTGTTTTATCATAATTTTTATCGTTTTCCAAAGGCGCTGTTGTTACGTTGTTAAATGTTTTTTCTGAGAGAATTTTGCCATATTTGCCTTTTGTTAATTCTTCCAAATCAATAAACAGTCTGTTCTTTGAAAAAGCTGATGCATTATATGGGGATTTTTTAATTTCTCCGTCTTTAAATTCCAATTCACCACCGGGTCCCAGCTGGTTTCCGGTGAAACCGTACAGGGTAAGAAATTTTATATATTCTTTGGCTGCATTGCCGTAAGGTGAACCTATATATGTGCTTCTGTTCAGAGCAGGAAAGCATGATCCGTGTGTAATAATTACACGTTCTTTTGTCCCTAAAGCTTCATATGTTTTGGCAATAGTTGACTTAAGACCGGGTTCTTCATCTTTTCTCGGACGTCTTTCAAATGATATTCTATTGTCTATCCCTAATACATGCATACTTTTTCAAAACTCGAATAAATTATTTTTTGCTAGTTTGTATCTTTATGTTAAATTTCTGATATAATTTCTATCTGCGCGTTGCAGCCTATTTCTTCTCTTGAAAGAACAGTAATGTCATTCATATAGTTACTTAAAAGAGTAAAAATTAAATGTCTGAATTCCATTGGTACAAAAAGTTTAGGATTATCCAGTTCCGATTGGTGAATTTTTTGTTTGAGTTTTTCTGCAAGTTTTTCTGCAAAATCTGCATCAATTCTTATTATTGCATCATCGCTTTCGTCAAAGTTAGGATTAAATTTGTCTAATGTTTTTTCAGACATTTCAATAGCAGTTATAATACCGTCTTCGTTAGCATTCTTTTTGCATATCTGACGAGATAAAGACAGTCTGATTTTTTTCAGCAAATCGGATTTAGAGCTGTCTTCTGCAAAATCATTAATTTTTTCAAATATATAGACAATGTCTTTTACAGAAATTTTTTCTCTGATTAAACTTGTCAGAATAAATCTTAAATCTGATAGTGAAATAAAGTCAGGAATTATATTTTCTACTAAAAATCTGTTTGATTCAGCTACAATATCAACATATTTATCAAGCTCATCGTAAGTCAGCAAATCGTCAACATATTTCACTGCAACATATTCTAAGGCTTTTGCAATATATTCGGAACAAGATATTCCCTGCTCCCAAAAATCTTTTGTCTTACAAGTTTCTATCCAAATAATTTTTTTGCCTGTAATTTTATCAATATCTGTAATGGAGTTTTTAATTTTCTTTTCCAAATGAATTGCATCGGAATAGTACATTACATAATTAGGATAAACTGTTGTTTTAAATACCTCAAGTCCTCGAATTTTTATGCTGAATTCATAAGGATTTAAGTTAACATCATCCTGAAAAATAATTTTTGGAAGAACATAACCGAGTTCTTCCGTTAATTTAAGTCTAAGTTTAACAGTTTCAGCAACAAGTTCTTCTTCCAAAGAGTCCTGTTCATTATATGCATGGTTTAAAATTTCTTCGCTAAGATGAATTGAAAGTTTTTCTTCTTTAAGTTTAGAATACATTTCATCTGGTGAAGTTGCTTTTGCAAGAGATAATTTTAATTCTTCAAGAGCTTTTAATCCGGCGGATATTTTATCGTTAAGCTTTTTTCTTCCAACAGATGCCGGAGCTTCCCCCTCAAGTTCAGCTTTTATGTTAGCTATTTTTTCTTTTTGCTCACGGATTTTTCCTTGAATCTCAAGACATATGTCATAAGGAGATTGTGCTTGCGAAAGCATTTTTTCCATCTGGCTTTTGAATGAAGAAATATTCATTACATCTGCGTTAGTATTGCCGGAATTTAATTCGCTTTCTTTCATAAAAATGCAGTGGCATAAAACACCTTCATCTGTTTCAACTTCCTGCATGCTATACAGCTCCCAGTTGTTCATTGACATTTCGTTGAGAAGATTTTGAAGTTCCTGAGTGTTATCACTTGAACAAGTCTTTATAACGTATTGCATTTTTTTGTTATACATAATGTGCTCCTATTTTTTGTCATTAGCTATAAGAATTTTTAAAGCTTCAATTGCTGTTTTTATAGCTGAATCTGTGTCATGAACAACAGGATTTTCAAGGTTTTGTTTTTCTCTTTCCTGATTAGCAACCGTTAAAAATACTGAACCTGCTTTAACTTTTAATGTGCTTGCCACAATAAACAAAGCAGCTGATTCCATTTCTGAAGCAAGGCATCCCAGTTTTTTCCATGCTTCCCATTTGTTTTGTAATTCATAATTAACAGGCATTCTGTGAGGATCATGCTGACCGTAAAAAGAGTCTTTACATTCCACAACGCCTGTATGGTATGTGTAGTTTAAGTTTTTAGCAGCCTGAACAAGTGAATTTGTAATATCAAGATTTGCAACTGCAGGAAACTCAATAGGTGCGTATTCTTTTGAAGTTCCTTCCATTCTTATTGCTCCTGTTGCAATAACTATATCTCCGCCTTTTACGTTTAAATCCATACCGCCGCAGGTACCTACTCTGATAAATGTTTTGGCTCCGACTTTAACCAGTTCTTCCATTGCAATAGCAGCAGAAGGACCACCTATACCGGTTGATGTTACACTCACTTTTGTACCATCCAGGTAACCTGTATAGGTGGTATATTCTCTGTTATCTGCTATAAATTCCGCATTATCAAAATATTCGGCAATTTTTTTGCATCTTTTAGGATCTCCGGGAAGTATTACATATTCTCCGACATCTCCGTTTTTTAGACCAATATGGTATTGTTTTCCTTCTTCCGAATATTTCATGACAGCTCCTTATTTAATTTGTCCGCTTTTAAGTTTTTGAAGAACAGTGTCTGTTACATCTACACCGCCTACAAAGATTACTCGGTAGTCAACAATTGCATCAAGCTTTTGTTCTACAAGAACCTGTTTTGTTGCAGCTTGGATTTTGTTATAAATTTGTTCTTCTTTTTGAACTTTTAATCTCATGTAAGCTTCTTCTTTAAGTTTGAATTCACGAGCTGTTTGTTCTTCAAAGTTTTGTTTTTTCAATGGTGTGTCTAAAGATTTGTATTGTTTTTCTTTATCAACCATGTACTGCTGCATTTCTAATGCTTTTGCATCAACTTCTTTTACTGCTTGTTGAGCGAAAGGAAAACCTTCTTGTACTTTTTGATAGTTTATGTAACCAACACCTGCAGCATCAGCTTGATTACCAAGAGTAAAGAATAGTCCTGCTGTCATTAATAGTGCCGCTAATTTAAATTTTTTCATAAAAACCTCCTTAAGGATTGTTATATTCTAATACATTATATCGCCTACACCAAAAGTAAAGTAACCGTTTCTATTACCGTTGTCACCCGGATTTGTAAGCGGGATACCGTAATCGATAGATAGAGGGCCCATTCCCGGAATATACAGTTTTAAACCAACACCGGCAGATACTGCGTAAAGTGGTCTGTCGTAAATTTTGTCTGTAATTGAAGGGTTAAATATTTTACCTGCATCAGCCCAGACTGTAAATCTTAAGTTATTTAAGAAGTTAATACGGGTTCTGTCAAGGAACGGAATAGGAGTTGCAAATTCTGCACTACCCATAATGAAAGCATCACCCGTACCTACACCGCTCATTTTGAAACCTCTGACAGTGTATGGGCCGCCTAATCTGTATGCCATTACTTCAGGCATATTGTCGCCGTGAATCTTTCCGCCGCCTTTTGCAGTGAATGATAATGAAGATTTTTTACCGACGGGTATATATTGTTTAACCATACCGGTTAATTTACCGTGAGTTTTATCAAAGTCAATGACACCGACTTCTTCATCAAATCTTAAGCTTGCCATTGTACCTTTTCTTGTAACAGTTGCATTATCTCGTGTATCATATAATACGGCAGGGCTTAAAGATAGGAATAAACCGCCTTCCAGTTGTTTTGCACGCTCGGAAATAGGTATATTATATCTTGAATACATTGTAGTAATTTTGCCTTTATCGCCTTCGGATACATCAATATTTTCGATTCCGAGTGTAAATGTTGAAGTTACGTGAGGATTGCTTTTCATTCTGTGAGCAATGGTAGATTCTGCACCCACTCTGCGTTCAATTGCCAGAGGTACCTGATAGCTGCCGAAATCTCTATAAAAAACTTTGCTCATTAATGATGTATCAGCATTATAAAAGTATGGTTTGAAATAGCTTAATTCAGCTTGCAAGTTCATACGTCTTTTGATAGATGAATCGTTAAGGATTACACCTGTACCTGCAATACCGTTTAATGAAATTCTTTCGGCTCTGCCTAAGAAGTTGTTGTCTGCAATACCGACTGAACCGAATACACCTGTAACAGAGTCTACGCCGCCGCCTACTGAAATGCTTGCAGTTCTTTGTTCTTCAACATTAATTGTTATGTTATAAATGTCGGGGTTTTCTGTCGGTTCGATTTCTCTTGTTACGTCTTTAAATGCTTGGGTAGCATAAAGTCTTACAAGGTCTTGTTTTAAAAGGTTTTCATTATAAACCATTCCCGGTTCTGTTAAGATATTTCTTTCAATAACGTAATCTTTTGTTTTTTCGTTTCCGGCTATCATTATTTTGTCAATAAGACCTTCTTTGATGCTTATGTTTACAGTGCCGTCAGGGTCATCCGATACAGAATCTATTCTTGCAAGAATATAACCTTTTGAGCTGTAACATTCTTGAATTTTTGCAATAGCTTCATTAATTTCAGCTATGTTTTGGGGTTTGCCCTTCATTGGCATAAGGTAAGATAGTACTTCATCGGTAGATACAACTGTGTTGCCTTCAATTGTAAAGTCGGTAACAGGGGCATTTTCTTCAAGCATAATTTTTAAGGTAACTGTTCCGTCAGAATTATTAACGGGAATAGCTTTCATCTTTTCTGAGAAAAATCCAAGTTCATATATAGCTTTAAGGTCAGCTTGAACTGCATTACGGGTATAAACATCTCCACTTTGCATTTTCATCTTATCTAAGATTACTGATGTATCAATTACATTATTACCGTAAATTTCAATATTTTTTAAAACTCTTTTATCTTTGTCAATGGAATTTGTGCTCACAGAACCGGAAGTTACGGGTGTTCCGCCAGCTTCCATTGCAGCAGGAGATTGTACTTCATGTATATCATAGTCTACCGTATCTCCCCAGAAATTTCCTTTTGCCGCACTCTGTAATGGACACATTATAACCAATAACAGGGCTATTAAGGATATATATAATTTGTTCAGTGAATTCAAGAAATATCTACCTTAAAAACTTCATTATACTATTCTAAAAATATTATATCATAAATTAAAAAAAGTGGAATATGTAAATTATATTTAATCTATTTGGATGAGAAGCCTGAAAACTATTGATAACACATTAATCTAAGCATCTTTTATAAACATCATTTTTATTGATATTGTAAAGCTCTGATAAAATTATTGAAATTTCTTTTGCTTTAAATCCTTTTGCCTTCAAAATCTCAATTTTTTCATTTATATCTGTGTCAGAAGAATTATTTTTTTCTCTGAAAACCAATCCGACAATCTCGCCTTTCAAAATATTGGTTTTAAAATGTTCAATTATATTTTCTGTTCTATCAATAACAATTTCTTCGAATATTTTTGTAAGTTCTCTGCCAACAGCACAAGAAGCATCGGGTCTTTTTTCTTTTATAATTTCAAGAGTATTTAAAATCCTGTTGGGGGAGTCGTAGAAAACAATATCAGTTTTTCTGTATTTTTTTATAAGATTTTCAATTTGAGTTTTTGTTTTTGGTAAAAATCCTGCAAAAAAGAAGTCTTCTGCTTCTCTTGGAACTTGTGAAAGAAATGTTGCTACTGCATTTGCTCCTGCAAGAGCTGTTACTGTATAATTATGTTTTCTTAATTCTTCAACGATGACCGCTCCCGGATCACAGAAAAGCGGAGTGCCGGCATCTGATACAAGAGCAATTTTTTTACCCTCGTTCAGAATTTCCAAAAAACAATTTATGCGTTCTTTTTCATTAAATTTGTGGTATGAAATACATTTTGTTTTAATATCAAAATGATTGAGTAGTTTTTGGGTAACTCTCATATCTTCGCAGGCAATAACATCTGCGGTTTTTAAAATTTCTATTGCTCTGTGAGTTATGTCTCCTAAATTCCCGATAGGGGTCGGAACTATATAAAAATCATATTCTTTCATAAGGTAATTTTATCACAAAATCAATTAAATCTTTTTTCCATATCCTTTTTCAGGTTATCTAAAATTTCTCTATAATCCACTGTGACAGGAGTTGGTTTTGAGGTTTCTATTATGTCAATAAAAACTTTTGCATTTTTCGGTTTTTGTCCGTTTAGAAAATACTGTGAGTTTGCAACATCTATTCTTGCAGGAACTATTAAGCCGCTCTGTGTAAATTTTTCAATGCTTTTTTCATCGGATAAATAATTTATTAATTTTAAGGCTTCTGCTTTGTGTTTTGAAGATTTTGAAATTGCCCATCCAGATGCATCTAACTGAACAATACTGCCTTTTGTACCTTTTGGAAACTGTGCAATATCCCAATCAAAAGATGCATCTTCCCGTAATTTAGGCACCATCCAGCGTCCTGATAAATACATTCCTATTCGCTCCTGCAAGAATAATTGCGCCATAGTTGCGCTCGCACTTTCATTTTTTTTGGGAGCGGTATGATATTTATTTCGTAAATCAGCATAAAAATTAATTGCCTCTTGGCTTTCTGCTTTTTTGATTTCTTCAGGCAAAAAGCCTCCGCCGTTACTCATAAGATATGGGAGATAAAAAAGCGGATCTTCTTCAAAGCTTATGCCGAAGGTATTTTTATCAGTTAATTTTTTTGAGGTTTGAAGAAAGTCATCAAATGTCCAATTCTGTTTTGGGAAAGGAATATGTTTTTTTAAAAACATATCTTTGTTGTAATAAATTACCAGATTGGAAACATCACGCGGAATAGCATAAAGCTTTCCTTGCCAGCTCAATGCATTTAAAGACTGCGGATAGAAATTATCGTCAGTATTTAATTCTTCCAAAAGTCCGGCGTTGGCATATATCGGCAGATACAAGTTGTTTATAAAGATAACATCAGGAGCTGTATTGGAGGCAAAAAGAAGATGTATTTTCTGAAAATAGTTTTGAGGTATATGCATGAAGTCCACTTTAATATCGGGATTTTCTTTCTCAAACTCTGATAATACAGGTTTCAAGATGTCAATTTCGGATTTGGAGCCCCAGCTTGCAAATTGTACGGTGGTTCTGCTGTCATGCTTATGGCAGCCGCAGAGGGCTAAAATGCAAATTAACAAAACCGCACATAAAAGCTTTGTGGTGCTACTCACTTCTTACCTTCCGTTTTACTTTACTATAACTCGATTAAAACGCCCATTTTATCATCGTTTACTTCAACTAATGACTTAAATCCGCCTGCTTTAACCATATAAACATTTGCGTTATCGTGTCTTACTTGAATAGGTTTATCTACATTTTTGTCAAATTTTTTCAATACAAAAATTTCATCGTTAATTCTTCCGACAAGGGCTGATGTGCCTTCCAGATTAACTACATAAAAACCTTTGTTTTCATCAATGTTAAATCCTGATTTAATAATTAATCCGTTTAAGTATGAAGCTTTAGTTTCATTTCTTAGTTTTGAAATCGGATTAGTTTGCTGAATAGGGTTTGAAAATTGCTGTGTTATTTTTGGAGCGTTTTCGCTTTTTTCAACATTTATTGACGGTTTTAATTTGGATGAATTTGAAGCAATCGGACTTGTAGCGTTGTTTACTACTGGTTGTTCTTTATCAAGAATTGAGAAGAACTCGTCTACTGAAGACATAATATAATCTTGTACTTTAAATTTCATACCACTACCTCTTTTATCTACATCAGCAATATTTAGATTTGCATTTTTCAAATGTCTTGGATTTGAGTGAAGCATTGACTTACCAAGTTCCACATTTTTTTGTTCTTTTAGCGGAAGTTCAACTTCATATTTTTTGAACCTGCTTTTTCTGTTTTTAATTCTATCACGACTTGTCATTTTTAGGGAAGCCTTTTGTGAATCAAATGCTTTTAATTTAATTGTTTTTTGAATAGCATCTTCTTCATTTTGAACTTCTATTATCTCAGGATTAATTTCTTGTGAGTTTGGCATTTGAGCAACAAGCTTTTCGAGTTCGCTGCGTTTTTGAGTAATTTCGTCAGGCTCAGCAGGTTTTTTTATAAATGTGTAATTACCTTTGTTTTTGCCTCTTGAAACAGGACGTGCTGATTCATCGAGATATCTTTTATATTTTTCCTGCCATGAAAGTTCGTCATTATTTACAATATTGTTATATTTAACAGTGTTTAGTATAGGCGGTTTGCTTGCCAGGTGGTCAATGAATGCTTCTTTTAGTTCGGCTGATTTGCGAAGTGAAGCTTTGATTAATTTTGCAAGTATAATTAACCCCAATATAGGAATTAAAATTACCACAGCAGCAGGTGTGTTAACAGGAAGTTTGTTTTGTAATTTATTAAAAACTAATTTTGCAGCTGCTTTTGATTTTTGCATTATTGTTGAAAGAATTGAAGTTTTTACAGGATTATCAGCTTCAAAATTTTGTTCATTATTATTCACTGTTACGGTATTTGCAGCCTGTTCATTTAATCTTTCCTGTTTAGCTTCTGCAATAAGTTCTGCAAGATGAGCTTTTCTTGATTGTTTTTCTTCAACTTTTGGAGGCTGGGTTTCTTGTTTAACTTCAGGTATTTTTACCTCAGGCGCTGCTGATTTTGCAGCTTGTTTGACTTCCTGTACTTTAGGTTCAGGCTTTACAATCTGTTTTGCAGTTGCTTCTTTTGCAGGAGCAGCCGGTTGAGCCTTTGCTTTGTTTACTGTAACCTCTGTTTTTGGAGGTTTTTGAGGCTCCGGTTTGTTGATTTTGTTTTTAACGGCATTTGCTTCTGCAATAAGTGTTCTGTATTCTTTTTGCTCCTCTGTAACAGGTCCGCTTTTTTGTGTACGGGTTTTTATATCAAGCGGTTTGGTTGTAATCAATGTAACTTTTGTATAACCGCCTGAGGTGTCATTAACGGTTTTTACATCAACATTTGAAACTAAATCTTTTACTCCGCTTAAGCTTGAATTGCTAAAACCGGAACTTTGAACTTTAGGTATAAGGATTACGTATTTATTGTCAGATTTTTTTCTGACCATAACGTTGTCACTGTAATTGTTTGTAGTAAACAAAGTGACATCAACGGTATTGTTTGAAGTCTTTTTTAAATCTAATTGTACAAGGTTATTTTCTCCGTTGGCAAACGTTTTTGAAACAGGAGCCAATGCAAGAGTGAGCAATAGTGCTATGCTGATTATATTGGATTTTTTTACTACCATTTTCTACCGTTAAATTTTCCCTATACATATATATAATACTTTGAGTTAAAAAAAATTGCTAGTTTGTAAAAAAAATATACTTTTTATGTTACAATTTATTTCATGAAAAGTGGTTTTACAGCAATAATAGGTCGCCCAAACGTAGGCAAGTCAACTCTTTTGAACCAAATTTTAGGGCAAAAGATTGTAATTGCTACTGATAAGGCTCAGACTACACGAAAAAGAATTAAAGGTATATACACAGCTGATGAAGGTCAAATAGTCTTTATTGATACTCCCGGAGTGCATAAACCTTTAAATAAACTCGGTGAATTTTTATTGGACGAGGCAAAAATTGCTGTTCCTGATGCTGATTTAATATTGTTTTTGGTTGACGGTTCTGAACCTGCTGGAAAAGGCGATAAATGGATTGCTCAAAATATTTTGCAGACTGAAATCCCTGTTATTATTGTTATGAACAAGGTTGATAAGATTAAAAATATGGGTAAGGTTGAAGAAAATCTTATCTCTTACAAAACTTTGTTTGATAAAAATTATCCTGTTGTGAGAGTTTCTGCGAAAACAGGACGAAATATTGATACGCTTATAAAAAATATTTATAAAAATCTTCCCGAAGGCGAACTTTTGTATCCTGAAGATGTTGTAACGGAAGAAACTATGCGCGATGTTACAGAAGAAGTAATCAGAGAAAAAATTCTGATTAATACTTCTGATGAAATCCCCCATTCTGTTGCCGTTAAAATAGAAAGTTACAATGAAAGCGATGACATAGACAGAATATATGCAACAATTTATTGCGAAACCAATAGCCAAAAAGGCATTTTAATCGGAAAAGGCGGCAGTCTTCTGAAAAAAATTGGCACAGAAGCCCGTTTGGAATTGGAAAAAATTGTTGAGAAAAAAGTTTTTTTAGGCCTTGAAGTTAAAGTCGAAAAAGACTGGCGCAAAAAACAAAGCTCTTTGAAAAACTTTGGTTACGAACAGGATAAATAAAAATTTACATATCAAATGTTTTAATCAAATCGACTTCATCAGCATCTTTAATCGGTGTTGTTAAGATTATATCGTTCAATTTTTTCATTGTATTTTCCGTATTACTTCTGTTGGTGCGCATTGCAACAAGGTGGTTTTCTCCTCCAACTTGTTTAAACCCGAGTTTTGAATACTTTGATACGGTGTCGAACGGACCGTTTAAAATTGCTGTCAAATCTAATAAACCGGCTTTGCTTTCTAAAAAATTACCAAACATCTGCTTAAATAAGGTTTGTCCTGCAAGTGTGACTTTTTTACCTGTTTCAACAGGCCATGTGCAGATGCAGTCTAAGTGAAATTTCTTCTCACCCTGCTCAAATGTTATAATCCCGCAAGGTTTATTCTCCTTGAATGCAACGAAGCATTTTCTGCCTTTTTCAAATGCTTTATTAACAGCTACTTCAAGCATTTCATGCCAACGTTCATATTCGTGTTTTTGGATGCGTTTTGACGGGTAAAGTTCATCCATTTTTATTGTGTTTTTTAATTTTTCTAAAAAGTTTTTGTCTTTATTGGTAATCTGAAACAAATCAATATTCGTTTCCATATTTTTAATACAGGTAGTGGACCTTGCGACAGGTATTCCTTTAAATGTCGTGTGAGAGGCACTTTTGCAGCTGTTATAAATTTCCATAAAAACTTTCCTTTTGATTATTATCAAAAGGAAAGTTTCATAAAGATTGAAAATTGTTATTAGTTTAAGTTTTTTTAAGTGTTATTTACCAGGGATAATCTTTTGCGATTTCCCATTGGTCATTCATAATAAGTGCAGAACACCAATAGCCTGTGCCTGTTTTGCTGCATCTGTTGCTGCCGCTGCCCATAATACTTTCTCGTGAATATGTTCCATAACTCCAAGCATCAGGAGTTCCATCTCCTCCGAGCGGCTGCAAACCATGTTTTGGTGAAAACAAAAACAAAAAGGTATCTTTTCCGATTTGGTTAGGCTTTTTTATGCCGTTTGTGTCTATGCCCACCCATATACCGTCTGTTGTTACAAAATTCAGTGTAATCATACTTCCGTCTGACAGTATAAAGTTTGATGCAGAGCTCGAACCTGAGGCATAAGTTGTTCCGCCGTAGTTTGAACCGTTCAAAAGTTTTCTCGGAGCCATTGACCATAATTCTGCAGGTGTTATTTCCTGTGTATATTGAACGTATTTTTTTATATATTTCTCAAAAAAGGCATGTCCGTTCAAATTGTTATCCCAGTTGGCAACAGATTCGTTTTCAACTTCAGAAAGCTTAATTGCCTGTTGTACAATACTGTATGCCTTTTTTAGCCTCGAAAGTGTTTCATGCTTTTGATAATTGGTTATCACGGCAGGAATAGTTAATGCTGCCACCACCCCAATAATGCCGAGAGTGACCAAGACCTCAGCCAGAGTAAACCCATACACCTTGCCAAAATAACAGCGCTTTTTACTAACTAACCCCAAAAAGTTTAAAAAACTATAAAAGCGCCCTTTAAAAACTCTTCCCGATGTGGCTACGTACGTAGTACCGGGGGGGGGGCAATCCTTAAAGCTTTTGAATATAACATAATTGACCTCCTTGTTGTGTCTTCATTATTTATTATTACGGAAGTTTTGTCAAGAGTATAATAATTTTAACCTATACATTAAGTTTATATCCGCCGCCGTATATTGTTTCAATGTATTTTTTGCCGTCTGAAATTTTATCAAGCTTTGTGCGTAAATGTCTTATATGCACCCTAATTGTTTCTATGTCATCGTCAGGTGAATAGCCCCAAATATCTTTTAAAAGCTGCGCAGATGATACCATATTTCCGTGGTTTTGGAAAAGCAAATTAAAAATGTCAAACTCAATTGGTGTTAATTTTGCTGTTTTTTCTTTAATTTTTACACTATAAACTTCGGGAAGCAATGTAATATCGCCTAAAGACAATAGTTCTCTTACAGATGCGCTTTCAGGAATTTGTCGGGTACGTTTTAAAAGGGCGCGAACCCTTACCTGCAATTCTTCCATTTCAAAAGGTTTTACAAGGTAATCGTCAACTCCGATATTAAAACCGTTAACTTTATCATTGATTTGAGATAGAGCAGTCAGCATCAATATGGGGATATTTTTTGTATCATCATTTTTTCTTATTCTCTGTGCAACGGTAAAACCGTCAACGTCAGGCATCATTACATCCAAAATTACAAGGGCAGGTAATTCTTGTTTGCACAATGCAAAACCTTTAATTCCGTCACACGCCTGCACAACTTTATAACCGCATAATTCAAGGTTAACTTTTATAAGTTCGTTTATTGCCGAATCGTCATCAATTACTAATATTTTATTCATATTTGAATTCTATATTTAATAGAATAAAAATTCAACTGTATTTGTTAAAAAAACTTAATAAAAATAGCCTGTTTGAATGATACAATATATCTTATTTTTAGGCATATTTATTTGAAAAGAATTGTAAAATTTTTAATTTAAAGTGTAAAATTTACAAATTTTCAGATTTTTATTGTAATATGTTTATTGCGAAAGCAAATAGGTAGTAGATAAGTATACATTTATAGGAGGCACATGAATTGGCAGTAACATCACCATTTACAACGTTTCAAGAGAACGGTAAAAAAGAAATCCACTTAGGACAACATGTTTTAGCAGAATTTTTTGAATGTGATCCAAACACATTAAATAGTATTGATAAAGTAGAAAAATATATGGTGGATGCCGCCCTTGAATGTGGTGCTACGATAGTCCAAAAATGTTTCCATATGTTTAACCCCTACGGTGTTTCAGGTGTAGTTATTATTTCAGAAAGCCATTTAGCTATTCACACCTGGCCTGAACTCGGTTATGCGGCAGTTGATTTATTCACATGCGGAGATAAATGTGATCCGAAAATTTCTTATGAATTTTTGAAGAACAAATTTAATTCTAAAAAAGCAACTTTCTCTGAACTTAAAAGAGGTATTATTGACGAAGAAACTCTTAAAGTTGCTGAAAAACCTTTTGAAATTATGCAGCAGTTTGCTGACTAGGAGCATAGCCGCTCCACCCAAAACTCAAGTTTTGCATGAACTTGTGAGATGATAGCTAAAGAGGAAGCGTAGCCTCTGCACCCGACACTTGGGTTTTGCAGGAACTTTATATATTTTGATAGCATAAAGACCATTACAAAAATGGTCTTTTGTTTTTGTTAAATCATGTAAAACATTTGACAAATTGCCATGACAAACGCTTTCTCTTTTTGTATTATTGGTGTAATAGGGGGTTGAAATGCCGGAAGATATTATTGAAAAGAAATCAAATTTTGACTTAACTTCAAGAAGTGCTTTTTCAAGAGAAGAAGAAGTGTTTACTTCACGTTCTTATGCAGCGCTTTTAGCTAAAAATATTATTCCTTATTCTCATAGAAAAATTGCTGATAATTATGTTATTGTTAAACGTATTTTTAAGTTTCAGGCAGTTATGTCAAGGATTTCAAATGCCGAAAAATCAATGCTTGCAAAATATGATTTTAACACCCTTGAATTTACTACCGTTAAGCAGATGTATGAGGAACTCGCTCTGCTTCAAAAATGGTCTGTTTCAGGTGATGAAAAACTAAAGGCAGATGCTGATTTGATTCTTGAAATCAGAACAAAAGAGCTTAAGTTTATTGTCGCAAACAGGTATGCAAATATTTCAAACGAAATATACAAAGGGTATCTTGCTCTTGAAAATTATTTTCAGGAAATCAGCAAGTATAATGATTAATTGTTAACTGTTGTAAATATTCTCTGTATTTAATGCAATAAAATTTTTTTTCTGCCTTTGAACAAGAGGAAAGGTAAATTCGTATGGGTGTAAATGCTGTAAATTCATATATTCCTGCAACAATGCCAAAAGCAGTTTCTCCAAATACTGTACCTGCATCATTGGTTCAAGAAAATAAAATGAGCGATTCAACTAAAGCTTTGATTGGTTTAGGTGTATTAGGTAGTGTATCTGCAGGCTCATTATTGGTACACAGGCACTATAACACGAAAGCTGCAAATGAAATCAAAGAACTTGCTGAAAGATTATTGAAAAAGCCTGAAACATTTGATTTGCAATCAATAAAAGATATAGCAGGAGGATTTGCGAAAGATGGTCTTTTGAAAAGTGGTGACTCACTTGTATTTATGCCTAAAAATATGCTTATGGAACTGGTTGAAAAATCGCCGACAAGTAAATGGTCAAAGATTATAAAAGCAATGAATTTATCCGATAAAGGGTTTAGTGTTGTTGTGAGAAGCTCTGATAAGCAAATCCTTAATGATACTATGAGATATTTCGAACCTCAGCAGATACTTTTTAAAGATATGTCTGATGCGTTTAAAAACGGAGAAATGTTTGTCACTAATATCAATTAAACAATTTTTCCAAATAAAAAAAGCCTCAATAAAGAGGCTTTTTTTATGAATTATTTTTTCTTTCAGTTTACGCTTCAGCAGTTGCTTCTTCAGCAGGAGCTTCACTTGCTGCTTCTGCTGCCGCTTTAGCTTCTGCCTCAGCAGCTGCTTTTGCTTCAGCTTCAGCTTGAGCCTTAGCTTGAGCTTTTTTAGAAAGCTTTACAGTTTCTTTTTTAACGTAGTTTAAAGTACCGTCTTCATTACAGTTTTTAATTAAGTAAGCAACTGTTTCTGTCGGTTGAGCACCTTTTTTAATCCATTCTAAAGCTGCTGGTTTATCTAATTGCATAACTTTGGTTTTAGGATTATAATGTCCCAATTCTTGAATAGGTCGTCCTTCACGTTTTGTTGTTGAATTGATTACGATAATTCTGTATGTAGGGTTCTTTTTAGAGCCTAGTCTTTTTAATCTGATTTTTAACATTAGTTGTTTTCCTTCTTATTAGTTGTACTTTTACGGGATTATAACCGCCGCTTGTTACTTTCCCTTGAACAAGGCTAAGAGGAATTGCCCGTTCCATTATTTATAAAACCACAAACGATTTTGCTAATCAAGTATTGATTAACAAATATTATGATAATTTTTTCCATCCTCTATAAGGAATGTAAATAGTTTGAATTTATATAAATATTCCTTATAATGAGTATTATGGAAGGTTTAGATACAAGCAAGCTTGATGAACTTAAATATAAAGTTAAGGATAAGTTAGATGAAACGCAATTATTTCGTTTTAAAGGAACTGTATCTAAACTTTTGGGGCTGACCGTTGAGGTTAAGCTTCCCGGTTTGAAAGTCGGTGACTTGTGCTATATTGAAACAAAAGATGGACGTAAAAAACCTGCCGAAGTTCAGGCTTTTAAAGGTGAAGCTGCTCAATTGCTTTTGCTTTATGACGGAGAAGGCATCGGTCAGGGAAGTCTTGTTACAAGTACAGGAAAACCTATCATAATTCCTGTCGGTGATTTTCTTTTGGGAAGATTAATAAACCCTATGGGTGAACCAATTGACGGAAAACCTCTTGATACAACGGGAGCTATGTGGAGAGCTGTTGAAGGACCGCCTCCTGGACCTTTTGAAAGACCTATTATTACAGAAATATTTTCAACAGGTGTAAGAGCAATTGACAGCTGTATGACTATGGGATGCGGGCAGCGTTTGGGGCTGTTTGCCGGTTCGGGAGTAGGTAAAAGTACGCTTCTGGGTATGATTGCCAGAAATTCTGATGCGGATGTAAACGTTGTTGCTTTGATTGGAGAACGCGGACGTGAAGTTAAAGAATTCGTAGAAGATGCACTTGGTGAACTCGGTATGTCTAAATCTGTTTTGGTTTGTTCCACAGGCGATCAACCGCCTTTGATTCGTCAAAAAGCGCTTCTTACTGCAACTGCGGTTTGTGAGTATTTTAGAGATCAGGGAAAAAAAGTTTTTTTAATGACAGATACTGTTACACGTTGTGCTATGGCTGGTCGTGAAGTAGGGTTGTCACTGGGGGAACCTCCTACTATGAAGGGTTATCCTCCGTCAATATTTTCCTGGCTTCAAAAAGTTTTGGAACGTGCTGGAAACAGTCCTAAAGGCTCAATTACTGCTCTTTATACAGTTTTAATGGAGGGTGATGATATTTCAGACCCTATTGTTGATATTGTGCGTGGTATTGTTGACGGTCACATTTTCTTATCAAGAAAAGTTGCAGAAATGAATCATTATCCTGCTATTGATGTTTTAGGAAGTATTTCAAGGCTTATGTCTTCTATTGCAACCCCTGAACACAAAGAGGCTGCCGCAAAGATGAGAAAAATCCTTGCGATGTACAGAGAAAATAAGGACTTAATTGATGTTGGTATGTACCAGCCGGGTTCAAATCCTAAACTTGATATTGCAATTGAAATGATGCCTAGAGTTAATGCTTTTTTACAGCAGAGAACCTCGGATATTGTTAGTATGGATACTACTGTTCAAACTCTTGTTGATATGATGCAGGGCGTAGATATTTAATTAATATAATTATTTTGTGGTAGAATATTTGCGGAGGAAAGAAAATGAACTTACCGCAGAATTTTGTACCTGCTATGTTAATTACCCTTTTTGCAGGGTTAGCTACCGCAATAGGCGGCGGGATAGCATTTATTGTTAAAAAAGATAATTTAAAGGCTTTATCTGTGGGGCTTGGATTCTCAGCAGGTGTTATGATTTTTCTTTCATTTACAGATATTTTGCCTGAGGCAGGAAAACTTCTTGCCGTTAATTTTCCGAATAAATACGAATGGCTTGTTTACGGCGGATTTATTATAGGTTTGGTCGTTGCAATTCTAATTGACTATTTTATCCCGGATCACATAGATACTGATGAAGTTTTAAATCCTGATGCTCCTTGCAAGCATCAGCACAGGATTAAACGTGCAGGTTTGTTTACAGCTGTTGCTATTTGTGTTCATAACTTTCCTGAGGGTATGGCTACATTTTTAACTACAACCCAAAATATTACTTTAGGTATTTCTGTGGGCTTAGCCATTGCTATACATAATATTCCGGAAGGAATTGCAGTTGCACTGCCTATTTATCATGTTACGGGTAAAAAACGTTATGCTATGTTATATGCGGCATTGTCAGGGATTACCGAACCCATAGGTGCAATAGTCGGGTTATTTTTGTTCAGCTTATTACTTCCCCAAATTATGATAGGAATGCTTATGGCTGCTGTTGCAGGTATAATGATTTATCTTGCTTTTGACACACTTCTTCCGCTTGCAAGAGAATACGGAAACTGGCACTTATCTATGGTAGGTATTGTTTCCGGTATGCTTGTAATCTGGGTCAGCCTTATACTGATAGGAGGATAACGAAAGTATGTTTAATCTGTCAAATCTTTTTGATTTAGGAAGAAACTTGTATGCTCTGCCTTCTTATAATGACAGAAGCGGTAAGGCTCTTATGCCTTTAAGGTACTTTTTTGAACTTACATACCGCTGCAATCTTCAATGCCCTTACTGCTATGTAGGATGCGACCGTAACAAGGAGGAACTTACTACACAAGAATGGTTTAATCTGATTGATCAAATTCCGTTTTATTCTTTTGTTACTCTTGTCGGCGGAGAACCATTGATAAGAAAAGATTTTATTGATATTTTGATGAGGACATCAAAGAAAACTTTAGGTAAGCTTAATGTTGTTTCTAACGGAATTTTGATTAATGATGAAATTATTGATGCTTTTATCAAAAGTAATATGATGCTTTTATCTGTTTCACTTGACGGATACGGAAAAAATCATGACATCAATCGCGCAAAAGAAGGAATATGGGATAAAATTATGGATAATTTTGATAATATGAATTCCCGTAATAAGCGTCCTATGGTTGATATTAAAACTATTGTTCTTGAAAATAATCTTGATGATTTAGTCAAACTTTATAAGATGTGCGATGAGAAAAATTTTAATTTCTTATCAATATCTTTTTTAAGAAATAATAACTTAAAGCAAAATTCTGTTTTGTTTGACGGTTTTGTTCCCGAATTTAATGCTAATTACCCGATTGAAAGATATTTTGATATGGAACATTTTAAAGAAGTTTATAAAGAGTTAATGTCTTTAAGCAAAAATTCAAATGTTCAAATCAGATTTTCTCCAAAATTCGAGTATGCAAAAAATCCGATTGAAAAGATTGAAGAATTTTTTAATACTCCTGCTGACAAGCCGGTTTCTGAAATTTATAAGCCTTGCATGTATCCGTATTCAAATATGATGATTACTCCTGCGGGAGATGTTTATCCTTGCCTTTCTCAAAAAATAGGAAATGTTAAGGATATGAAAATAAAGGAGGTATTTAACCTCCCTCATTACAGATGTTTCAGAAAAAATTTGAAAGCTGCAAAAGTTTTTGGCGCCTGCCAGATGTGCTGCGAACTTTCAGTTAAATAATTCTATTTATGCAGATTTTTGAAAAAGTCTTTATCCGATGATGCCTTATATGCACAGGTAAAACCGTTTGCGCCTGTTGTACCTGTTTTGCTGCAATAATTTTCAGGATTTCCGCTCCAGGTGTTTGAGGTTGTTCCTTCTTCGCCCATTGGCAGATGCTATTACGGAAGTTTTGTTAAGAGAGTGAACCATGAAAACATGGATATGGCACCATGAGTATGTAAGCGTGGACTTTTCAAATTTTACAGATAAGTTATACTAAGAATGTGGTTAAGGTTCACGCCCAAGATGGCCAAATTGTTTACCACAAGGGTTAGGGGATAGTAGTATGGGATATATACACTGCTGCGGGGCGTTGCATAAAACTAAAACGTTCAAACTTATACCGCAGGAAAAGTTTATGTTGTGTGAAGTTGATTATTTATCGAAATGTCCTGTTTGCGGACATACGGTAGTTCAACTAACAAGAATAGATAATGATGATAATATTTCTGTTGTCAGAAAAGTTAATAAAAAAGCAAAAGAATTTCTGACAAAACTGAAAAATAAAATTTTATACGAAATTCGTCCGATTAATTACAGTAAAACTAATTGTGGGAAGTTTTATCTTAATTATAACGAATTTGGTGTAAAAAAACGATGTTACTCAAATTTGAGCACATTAAAAATGGGACTTACTGAAAATAAATATTTAAAAATTAATCCTTAAATTATCTTACTCTCTCTGGGAGGAATTTTCCTCCCGCCTTTTTTTCAGCGGAATTATTATGAAAGCAGTAAAAGTATTTTTTAGTATGCTAAATGTAAATTTTAAGTAAAGGGAATTAAGCAGATGACACTATCTCCAAAGGAAATTGAAGTATTGACTTTGGTTGCTATGGGTTATTCAGATAAGCAAATCGGAGTGGATTTAAAGATAGCTTACGGTACGGTAAGAAACCATATCGACAGAGCTGTTTTAAAGCTTAATGCACAGAATAGAACTCATGCAGCTATGATTTATAAATTGATGAATAAAGATTGGTTAGAGGAATTTTATGAAGAGAATAATAATACATTGGACCGCAGGAACTTATTATCCAAGCGAATATGAAAAGGAACATTATCATTTTCTTGTTGATAAAGATGGAAAAGTACATAAGGGAAAATTTGCTCCCGAATGTAATGAAGTTTGCAGGGTTGGGAAATATGCTGCTCATACAGGCGGCGGTAATACAGGAAGTATAGGAGTTGCAATTTGCGCAATGGCAGGATTCAAAAATAAGAATTCTGCTGGTAATTATCCTATTACAAAAAAGCAGTTTGAAAGCACTATGGAGCTTTGTGCACAGCTTTCAAAACAATATTCTATTGATATACTTCCGCAAAATGTAATGACACATTACGAATTTGGTATCAAGAACCCGAAAACTACGTCAGCTGGAAAAATTGATATCATACATATCCCTCCTTATTCTTGGGTTTCAAAAGATGAGGCGGGAAGCTTTATACGTTCAAAAATTAAATGGTACAAATTAAAGGAAAATTAATTATGGAAGTTGCTTATTACAATTTATCGGGCGGTATTAACCAAGCGCTTACCAAGACAGAGCTTGGAATTGATACTAAAAAAGTTTACTGGGCCGATTCCGAAAATGTGGAAATTTTTCAAAACAGAGGTGTCGTAAAGCAAAAAGGCAACACTTTGTTTTATCAAATGGATGAGGAGATTACAGGAATATCAGAAATGACTTCTTATGACAGGAGCAAACTGGTTATTACTACAATATCCGGAAAAATATATATTTACGATGACAGCCACGCAAAATTATCACTGGTTGATAAAACGCTTACAGGCAAAAATCCTTCATTCATAAGTTTTTTAAACGGTATACTTGTCATAACGGAAAGCGATGGATTATTTTATATTAAAAATAACGCATCGTACGATGTCGTTGAATGTAATTTAAAAGATCTTGAGGATAATATTATTACAGATGCTGTAATTACTGTCTTTAAAGGACGCGTATGGGCAGCATCGGGAGCTACTTTATATTATTCTGCGCTTGGTACATATAACGATTTTACTACTGATGACGATGCCGGTTATATTAATGAATTTCACACTGATACGGGCTCTATTACAGCTTTGAAACCATACAAAGATTATCTTGCTATTTATAAAAAGAACAGCGTTTATCTTTTAACAGGTACAAGTCCCGATGACTTTGCAATTGTGCCTTTTGCAAATAAGGGTGCTTATGGAAATAATTCAATAGTAAACGTTGATAACAAACAATATTTTTTAAGCAACGGTATATATGCTCTTGAACAGGTTGGTGAACTTAACCAAATACAGCTCGGAAGCGAAATATCCCAAAAGATTAAACAAGAGTTTAACAGTTTTGGTGATTTGAAAAAGGCTTTTTGTCTGCATTACGAAAACAAAAATCAGATATGGTATTTCTTTCCTTATATTGATGAAAGTTATTATCATATTGTTTGGATTAACGACTATGTTAACAAGTCCTGGTATAAACGTATAATTCCACAGAATATAAAAACAGCCTGTCTTTATAACGGGTATATTTATACGGCTGATAATCAGGGCATTATTTATAAAGAAGATTTCGGAACCACATTTAACGGCGAGGCTGTTAAATTTATGTGGAAATCTCCGTTTTTGGCAATTAACTCTCCGCATCACAGAAAAATGATTGATGAATTTTACTTTTTACTGGATACGGAACAGGATAATAATTTTGATTTCTCTGTATACAAGGATTATGACAGTGAATATTCGGATGACAGTGAAAAGATTTATTCAATTCATCAGGACCATATGATTTGGGGTGATGATACAGACGAGGTAACAGAACAATGTATGTGGACTCCTGATGATGCCTCAGTACCTGTGTGGTCTATAAATAAAGATACTATGGAAAAAGCTGAGATTTCAGAATCCAACTATTCTGTCCAGCTTTGTGTATCAGGAGAAGAAATTACGCAATCCTGTGCGATTATAGGTCTGCAATTCAGAGAAATTTACAACGATGACTAAAGCACCACTTACATAAAATATACATTAAAAAAAGAAAGGAAAATCAAAATGACAGAAAATGCTTACTCAGCTTTTATCCCTGAAATTTGGAGTCAGAAATTAAACAATATTCTTGAAAAAGAATGTGTTATGCTTCAATGTGTTAACAGAAATTATGAAGGTGAAATTAAAAATCAAGGTGATAAAGTAAAAATTATTACTCCTGCTGATGTTACTATTTCAACTCTAGGTACAACCAATATTACTTATAGCGAATTGGAACCGACAGCAGCAGAGCTGGTTATTGACCAGAAAAAATTCTTTGCATTTAAAATTAATGATGTTGCTCAAGTTCAAGCTAATACAGATATTATGGAAGCACATCTTAAAAATGCTAAAAAAGCTATCGAACAAGTTCAAGATGCTTATTTATTATCACAACATGCTAATGTTGCGGCAGGTAATATTGTAGGTACTGATGCAGCTCCTGTCACTTTAGACAAGACAACTATTTACTCACAATTCGTTCAGCTTGCTCTATGTTTGAAAAACTCAGATGCTGTTTCTGCAACAGTTCGTCCTTGGGTAGTTATCAACCCTACTATTGAATCTTATCTTCTTCAAAGTTCAGAATTCATCGGTGCTCACAATGTAGCTGATGAAACTTTAAGAGAAGGTGCAATCGGCAGAATTGCAGGCATGGATGTTCTTGTAAGTACAAACTTGACTGCGGTTAACGGTAAATACTATGTACTTGCGGGTACAAACGAAGCTATTACTTTTGCTTCTCAATTAGCTAAAATTGAAAGCTTAAGAGATAAAGATTCATTCTCTGATTTGATTAGAGGCTTATATTTATACGGTGCAAAAACTGTTCAGCCAAAAGCACTGGCTAAAATGGTTGTTAGTGCAGAATCAACTGTTGATTCAGATACTGACACCGATACAGACGGACACTAGTAACCCCTATAAATGTATCTTCGGATAAGTTGTTTCCGAAGATACATTTTTGAAAAATAAAAGGAAATTATAATGTTTAGTAAATTAAAAGTTAAAATTAAGGAGCTTGCCAAAACTGCTGTTAAGCTTGCAGAAGAAAAACTAGGTAGCAATAAAGGCAAAGAAAAAAAAGAAATGGCAATCAATTTTGTTGTTTCTAATATTCCTGTACCGGCTCCTTTTAAACCCGCAGTAAAGTTGTTTTTGTCTGCATTCATAGATGAATCAATTGAATTTGCGGTTGAATACATGAATAAGGAGGTCTTATGAATCCCGAAGAATTACAAAAACTTTCATCCGCTGCCGATATTCAACAGGCAGTACCACAAGCTGCAATGCCTATGAAAGAAGAAAGTTCAATCAAACAGCAGGCAGCAAATGATATTAATATAATTCAAAATCTCGTTCAGTCAGGTGTAATGAGCTCTGAACAAGGATATAATTTGATGAATTATGTAACTCAAAAGGCGTTTGAAAAGTATAGTACACAACAACAAGATGCTCAGATCCCGCCTGATGTTTCGCCTTATATGTTAGAAAATGATGAATTTTTTAACAAAGAAGGAAGAACAGATGTTTTGAATTATTTAAAAAATTCAAATACTGCTTTTGATAAGGATGAAATCGCAAAAATCTCTGCAATGATTGAGAATATTGAGAAAACTGCTGTTGCAAGATATTTGCGAGAACTTGATCACGAAAAAACATTAAATAACGAAAATGAATCCGCAAAACAAAAATTGCGTGCAAATGCGCAAAAAGCTGTTTCTGACGGAAATAAAAATATGGTTTTTACCCGTGACCAAATCGGCAAAATGAGTGGTGCTGAATTTGCTAAAAATGAACGTATGATTATGGATCAGCTAAGAAAAGGGCTTATCCGTTAGCAATTTCAAATCTTTGAGAGAACAGCTTTTTTAAGCTGTTCTTCCTCAAGGATTTTTAAAGGAGATTTTATGAACTATTTGGAACTTATTAATAAATGCCTTGTAGAATTAAACTACAAGCAGGTTGGTTCATTTTCAGAACTTACCAAAAATGACCATAAAAAATTAAAAAATATTTTAAATGTACTAAACGCAGAAGTTTGCGGTTCTGACAGATGGAGCTTTTTGCTGAGAAAAGAAGAAATTACTCTGCCCAAAAATACTTGCGAAATTCAAAATACAATTGACGGCAGAATAGAAACAGTTATTGTTGACGGGGCTAAATTTGATTATTATGAGGACTTTGAAAAGTTCTTTACCAATGCTCAACCGATGCAGACTTACAGTCTTTTTAACGATAAAATCTTGTTCCCTGCTTTTGATAAAAATAAAATTGTAGAAATTATTTACTACACCAAAAATCATGCAAAGAATGCTGAAGGAAAAGAAAAATATTTAATGGAAGAAGATACTGATTCTACCTTAATTCCCGAACCTTTTGCAGAGCCTGTTTTGGTTTACGGTGCATGTATGAGGCTGAAAGGAAATCCACAACACGTGAGATTTTCTTATTGGATGAGTATGTACAGAGATGCGCTTGCAAACATGCGTTCAAGAGTTTCTGCAAGCATAGATGAAACTCCGTCAGTTAAGATGCATAGAAGATAAGTTTCATCGGATGTGGGAGGGCGGACTTTGTCTCGCTTGCGATAGATGGTACCGTTCACAACAACAACGAAAACTCAACGTTTACGTTGATTGTTGTTCAACTTTCGCTTGCGCTCATACCTCTGCTCGCGACACAAAAAAAACAGGAAGTTTAAAATTCATTTCCCCTCCTGTTAAGATTTACACTAGCCGAAATATAAATAGCATGTCTATTATACAATTTTTTTCAATAAAAGACAAATTATGCTAAGAAATGTAAAGTATGAAACAATTAACAAACCAACAAAAGAAATTCGTAAAAGAATATATAAAAACCCTTAACGGAGAACTTGCTGCAAAAAACGCCGGCTATAAGTCTAAAGACCTGAAAGAAATTGCCAATAATTTGTTGTCGCAGGATGCAGTTATTAAAGAAATTAATTCTCAATTAAGAACTCAAATTTTATCTTTAAGGGTAAATAAAGGATACGTAATCCAAAAATTATTGCAAATAGCTGAATTTTCACTTGAAGAAGAAGATATTTTGGACAAAGACGGATGTTTTACAGGCAAAAGAAAGCTTCGTGATACATCTGCCGGACTAAAAGCGCTTGAAAGCCTTTGCAAATATCTGGGCTTCAGTTCTAACTCCGAAGAAAAAGATTACAAGGAGGCAAAAATTATAACTATTGCAAATTTGGATGATAACAAAATATAAGGAATATTAATCATGAAAAATAATAATGCAGAAGAAATGCTTTTAAATAACGCTTCTTTAGAAGATTTAATAAAAATGAAAATAGAAAAAGAGTTTATGGCAGAACTTGAAAAATCAAAGAAAGAACCTTTAAAAAAGGTTTATAAAAATATTTCTGAAGTTCCGCAGGATATTATCTTTTCTAAAAAAGCGGTTTACAGATATTTCAACAGAAATACAAAATGCGAAACCTTTATAGACGGTGTTCAGGCAGAGGCATTGATAGGAATTCAAAATAACGTAAGAGAAAAAATGCTTAAAGGTGAATTAAGTGCATTTACCACAGATGAGGCTTACGTAAAGTTTGACAAGGCAACAGTATGACAAAGTTTTTACCTCCGTATGAAAAACAGGAATATCTGGAACAAGCTTTGTTTTTGTATCTGAGGTATTCCAAATTTTTGGATGATGACTATGCTCAAAGAGGAATGCCTGTTTTTGAATACTTTAATCAGCTTATAACTTCTCTATCGCCATTTTTCTGGGTTATTACGGAAGATGACGAGGTAAGCGGCTTTGTTTATCTTGATAATCTTATAGGCGATGGTGAAAGGCTTCACAGTGCAGAGCTGACAACTTGTTTTAAAAAGAAATTCTGGGGAGATTATACAAAACGATGTGCAAGGCTCTTTTTGAATTTTTGTTTTGAACGGTTCGGATTTTATAAAATTAAAGCGCTTGTATATCCTGAAAACTCACGTGTAATAACCTTATTGAAAGATTCAGGGTTCCGTAAAGAAGCATTATTGAAAAATGAAACCTTAAGAAATAATTCGCTTCAGGATATAGAGGTTTATTCGGTTTTTAATACCAGAAAGGCAGAAAAATGAAAATAGAAACAGAAGATTTAACCAAAAAGCTCTCAGAAAATGAGGAGCTTTTTTTAGTAGGCAGTATAACTGAAAAATTTGACAGGTATGAAGAATTAAGAAACTCGCAGCTGACTGATATAAAATTGGTCCGCGATGCGATTTACAATTCTGATATACCGAAGCTTAACGGCTGGGACAGCAATATTGAACTTCCCGATATTTATGAACTTGCGCAGACATTGAAATCTCACATAAGTGAAAATTTGTATTCACATCCGGATGCAATGTTTGATGTATCAGGAACAACTCCGCAGACACAGTCTTTTGCAAACCGCCAAAAAGCAATGCTTGTTAATACATTCGAGCAGATGAATATTGAAAATGAAATTGAAAAAATTATTGACGGGATTGTGGAAACAGGTGAAAGCACATTGTTCGTGGGCTGGGAAACAAAGATTAAATCCGTTAGACGTGCGCAGACGCTTGAAGAACAATTCTTAAATCCTGAAAAGCGAGGATTTGTAATAGAAGATAGAGTTGTTTACGATAATGCGATAATTAAACATATTAAATCCGAAGATTTTGTTTTTGATAAATATAACAAAGATAACTGGGATTCTTGCGCAAAAATTTATAGAACTTATGCAACAACTGATGAGTTATTTTCGGATAAGTCAAATAATCTTTTAACGAAAGAAAAACTGGAAATTTTGAAAGGAGTGGTGGCAAAAAATAAAAGCCGTTCAGATGAGGACATTGCTGTTGACGGCAAAAAACTGGAAATATTAGAATTTTGGGGAGATATTGAGCTTGCAGACGGAAGTCTTTTAAAAAACTGGCTTATAGTAGTAGCAGGAAGACGTGAGATTATAAGGTTTGAATCAAACCCGTTTGTAACAAATCCTTTTATTCACGCAAATATAATTGAATCACCAAAAACAGGCAGAGGAATTTCACCTTTGCGTGTGGCTTTAATATTAAATAACATAGCTTCAACTATTTTAAACAAACAAATCGATGCGCTGGCTTTAATGATGAACCCGCCGTATCTTGCACCTAAAGGGTGTTTTAAAGGTCAGCAGGATGTAAAACCAGGTAAAATTATTGAATATGATGCGGCATTAATGCCTACTGCACCTACACCCCTATCTTTTGATAAAGCTATGGTAGGTTGGGACTTCTTAAATTACTTTAAGTCTACAATTGAAAGTGCGACAGGTATTTTCAAAAATATGGCAGGAAATCTTCAAGCTGCACAGAGAACCGCTACCGAATTAAACTATTCGGTCAGCGGACAGGAGGCTCGTTTGAATATGATATTGGATGCTGTTAATCGTAAGATTATAGTTCCTATGGTGGAAAAAACTGCTGAAATTATTTCAAACTTTAAGCTTGGCAGAGAATTAATCGGAGTTAATGACAGAGGAAAAACAAGTTTTATTGAAATTGATGATGAAGTGAGAAATGCTAATTATGTTTACCGTTACGGCGATAGAAAAGCAACTTTTGAAAGAAAGTCAAGATTGAAAGAACTTTTTGAAGTCGTAAGCTCATTTGCACAAGTTCCTGAAGTTGAAGAAAAAATTGACTGGCTTGAATGCTTTAAATTTGCACTTGAACAGTATGGAATAGAAAATGCCAACAACTTTTTGTTAAGTGACGAAAATCAATAGTGCCGCATAAGCGGCACTTTATCTTAACACAGCTAAAAGTATTATATACAAACAATCATTTTTGAGTAAAATAATATTATTATGAAAAAATTAATTTTAATATTATTGTTATTACTCTTTCAAATTCCTGTATTTAGTGAGGAATTTCCTCCTACCGGAGCAGGTATTGAAGTAACCAAAGAAACCAATCCGATATACTGGGGGTATTTTGAAGATTATGGTAAAGCTTTAAAGCAGGCACTGGAAGCAGAAAAGATGTTTCGCCTTCGTGGTTGGGGATCAAATTGTGAATATATAGTAACACGTAATGGAGAGATAAAAGGTATTAAAACCAATATATATCAGAATGATTATTTTGATGAGAAAGTAAAAAATATAATTTTATCTGTAAAACCTTTACCTTTTCGTGACGGAATGAATATGGATGAGATGCGTTTTAGCGTGTATCTTGGTTATGAAAGATATAATGAGATTGATATAAGTGTTGGTGGCTCTTTTATAGATAATAAAGAAATATTTAGTTTGATGATAATAACAAATAAATAATTAAGAATAGCAGAGAAGTATGATTATTTCAAACCGCTGAAAACAGCGGTTTTATTTTAGTGTGAAAAAATAGAAAGGAAAGAAAACATGAAAAAACATGCTATGGCTAACGAATACAAGATTTTATGCTCGGAAGCAAATTCAATGGTTAAAATGAAGAACGGTGCAGTAACATCAAACGGGTGGACAAAGGTTGACGGTGAACATGACCTTCGCAGTAACTTTAAAGGAGTTCTTTATGAAAAGGACGGACAATATGCTCTTTGTTTTGTTGGTACAGACAGGTTCAGTGCAAAAGACTGGGGCGCAAACGCTAAAATGGCTCTGACCGGTGAAAGTAGACAAATTAAATTGGCTCAAAAATTTGCAGATAAAATGCAAAAAGAATATGGTTTAAATTCAGAAAACACTGAATCAATCGGACATTCGGAAGGCGGTACAGAGGCAACTGCCGTTGGTATTCAATATGGTCTGCAAACTACAACTTTTAATGCATTCGGTGTCGGTAAAAAATATGCAGAGCCGGGCAAAAATTATGATAATTTAATTACTAATTACAGAGATCCTCATGACCCAGTTTCAAAACTTAAAGAAAATGTCGGAACAACATACATTACCCCGAATTTACAAAATGAATTAATGTCAACAACTCCTTTCGGTTCTGTTAAGGCACATAGAATAGATAATATGGGGGATTGTACACAGTCTTTACCTGTTGATTATTACAAAAAATCTAATCCGTTCTTTATCAATAAAATTTCTGATGCAGATATTTCAAGACAGGATATTGCAAATATGGAATCTGGTTTATTTAAAGTTTATGAAAAAGAAATTGATAAACGTATGACAAACAATAAGATAGGTAATTCTTCAGAAGATAAATGGGTTACTATTAATGGAAATCATGTTTTGATTAAAGATTAGTATTTATAAGTTGGGGAGGTTATGTTATATAAACTTTTAAAATCGCAGAGGGAGTTTTTGGAAATCCCTCATGATTATACTTTGGATGTTGCTGTTTATCAGGGAGGTTACGGCTCCGGAAAAACTTTTTCAGGTTCTTTGCTCGGGATTTTGCTTGCTTTAAAATTTCCTGGAATAAGAGGACTTGTCGGTGCACAAACTTACACTCTCGTCAGGGATACGACATTACAAACTTATTTTGAACACCTTGATAATTTTGGTTTTGTTGAAGGGAATGAGTATGAATGGTCTTCTTCTCTGCAAAAATTATCTTTTAAAAACGGTTCGGAAATCCTTTTCAGACATTTTGACGAACCTAATAAGCTTAAGTCCTTAAACTTGGGTTTTGTAGAAATTGAGGAAATGTCAGATATTCCTTATGATACTTTCAAAATGCTTTTAGGGCGTATGCGGCAAAGAGTTAAGAAAGTTTGGAAAAATTTTACATACAGAATTTTTGGTCACACTAACCCGGAGATGCAAAGAGGCTGGGTTTATAAAACTTTTGTTGAAAATCCTTCGCCGAATTACAGATTAATTACGGCACCTACTACGCAGAATATTTATCTGCCTGAAGGGTTTTGTGATGAATTAAAAAAACTATATGATGAACAATATTATAATATTTTTGTTCTTGCTCAAAACGGTGAATATAATAACGGGCTGGTTGTTAAAGATTTTACAGACGAGAACGTGCGAGAAATCGCATATCAGCCTGATATGGATTTGCATATATCATGCGATTTCAACGTTGATCCTATGTGCTGGGTGCTTGCTCATAAAACCGATGATAAAGTTTTTTATTTTGATGAAATTGCAATGGAAAACACTACAACTGCAAAAGCGTGCGATGAATTTTACAAACGTTATCCGTGTCATAAAGGAAAAGTTATTATAAATGGTGATGCATCCGGAGATAACCGGAGCTGTACAAGCGAATACACCAATTACGTTATAATTAAGAAAAAACTTTTGCAGTACGGATATGATGTTGAAATCCAGATTAAAGCATTTAACCCTCCAATCAAAAACAGAATTATGGCTTTTAACTCAAAAGTTCGTTCTGCAGACGGAGAGGTTTGTCTTTTTGTAGATAAAAAGTGCGAAAAACTGTTATTCAATATTTATAATTTGAAATACAAAGAGGGTTCATCAAAAATCGATGTGCCTACATATCAGCAGATAAAGCAGTCAAAGGAATTGAAGTTTCTGTCGCATCCTATTGATGCAGCCTCATATCTTGTTGACTTTTATTGGCCGATTACACTGTAAAGAAGGGATTTTATGGAAGATTTTGTACAATACTCACCAATATTAATTGTTATTTTTATGTTTTTTATTCAGCATAAGATTTTTGTTACACCTGAGCAGCTGGAAAAAAAGCATAGAGAGATAATAGAAGAAATAGAAGAAAAATTTGTAACGATAAACAGTTTTAAAGATTTAAAAGACCAATTCAGTGAAGTTAAAGAGAAAATTGATAAAATGTACGATTTGTTAATTGACTTAAAATGATGTTAACAAATGTTACATAAGTCCCATGTTTTTTAAAGTTTTACTTGAAAAATGTCGTTAATGCGAATAACAGACATGTTGTTACTAAGTTAAATCTAAAGTAAATCTAAAGAAAGGGTAAAAAAAATGGGATTGGCAGCTTCACAAGCAAGATTTTTAGCCATAACATCCAGAAAGATGAATTGCGAATTTCAATCAATGCAAATTGCGCAAGAAAAACTTTCTGTTACCCGTGATTTGCAAAAAGCATCTCAAGAGTATCAAAACTCATTGTCTGCAACAAAACTTGTTTGGGATACTGAGGATAATACTGTTTACGATTTATCTTATGATGTAATGATGACACCGTCTATGGCGAACGATTATAACCCTTATCTTGTTACTGATACAAAAGGAAAAATCGTTCTTTCAGAAAGTATGTTTAATGCAGCAGTAGATGCAGGAGTTATTGATGCAAAAACAGGGGATCCGAAAAAAGGTACAAAAACGATTGGTACCGAAACTTCAACAAATGACGGATCTCGTAACGCATTTTTATATCAAATGGGTGTCAGAAATCAAATAACACCTGAAACTGTCACTGCAATTAAAAATTTAGGTAATAAAGGATATACTAATTCAGGTATTGGTGGAGAAGCGTTAGACAAAACTATTGCTAACGCATTCAATACAAATTCGTTTATTACATATATGAAAAACGCTAAAAGCGAAGACGGGAAGTCTTCTATTTATGCGCTTAATGTCGGTGATATATTATCAAGCAGCGGATACAGTTTTGGAACTTCTAAATCAGAATTTAGTAATAATCAAGTGATAATTACTAAATCAGGTTCACCTATATCAGAAAGTGAAATGCAGAAGCTGACACTAGGTGAGCTGTTATCAGGCCAATATGAATTGACAGGACGTATGAATGCTGAAGCAATGAGAACTCTTGCTCAAAGTATTTTGAAATCTATGGGCACAACATTAGGTTGGCAAAATGCAAATATCGGCGGTTTAAATGTTGATGATGAATCTAATGAAGCGTTACTTCAAGCAATGGAATTTACTTTAAAATGTTTAAACAAAGATTACGACACATCTTCAGGTGGTAAGATATTATCTAACTCTGTATCAAATGCAATTAACCAGGCAGCACAAACAAATAGTATTGTATCAGGTGAAAATAATGTATCATCAGTAAGTTTGACAAATATGTTAAAATCATTCCTTACCAACTTTGCTGTTGCAATAGAAGGTTTTGACTGCGGATATTATGTAACGGAAAATGACAAAAACAAATCAACTTATGTTACAGATGATATTGGCTATCAGTTCTTGATTAAAAACGATAATACATCAATTGATGAAAAAGATGTATTAATGGCAGATTTCTATAACCAATTATATAATAACTTATGCGTAAGCGGTGCTTCAACAGACGTAAATAAACAGCAGCAGGTTACTGATAAGAGTTATTTATCAAATGCAATTAAAAACGGTCAATTGTTCATATCATCATTGAATAATGACGGCTACTTCTATCAAGGTGCTTATACATTGAACGGTCACGTTGCGGAAGTCGCCGATGAAGATGCAATTGCACAGGCAGAAGCAGAATACAATGTAATTAAAAATAAATTGAATTATAAAGAAGAAACTCTTGAACTTGATATGAAAAATATTGATACAGAGTTATCATCACTGACAACCGAATACGATACAGTTAAAAACTTAATCAGTAAAAACGTAGAAAAAGTATTCACAATGTTCAGCACTTAGTAAATAATAAATATTTCCTTAAGAATTAACAAAATTTCCTTGTCCGTGTTAGTATTATTATAAGAATACCAGACGGAGAGGAAATTTTTATAATGTTAAGCTTCTTATTAAATATGTTGGGCGATCCTAACGAAAAAAAAGTCAAGAGTATAATGGGAATTATTGACCATATTAATGCATTGGAACCGCAGTTTGAAAAGTTAACGGATGAGGAATTGCGTGCTAAAACCGATGAGTTCAAGGAAATTTTGGCAAAACGCCCTACATCATCAGATTTCAAGACAGACAGAAAACTTGAAAAAGAAGCTTTGGATAAAATCCTTCCCGAAGCGTTTGCGACTGTGCGTGAAGCAGGTAAACGTGTGTTAAATATGCGTCACTTTGATGTTCAGCTCGTAGGCGGATATTTTCTTCATAACGGTCATATCGCAGAAATGAGAACAGGTGAAGGTAAAACTCTTGTTGCAACCTTGCCTGCATATTTAAACGCTCTTACAGGAAAAGGTGTCCACGTAATCACTGTTAACGATTACCTTGCAAAACGTGACAGCGAATGGATGGGTAAAATTTATAAATTTTTAGGATTGTCAGTTGGTGTTATTTTGTCAGGCGGTCGTTCTGCTGAAGATTTTGAATCTAAAAAAGCAGCATATGATTGTGATATTACATACGGAACAAATAACGAGTTCGGCTTTGACTACCTCCGTGACAATATGGCAGGAAGCCTTGAAATGCTTGTGCAGCGTCCTTATAATTATGCGATTATCGACGAAGTTGACAGTATTTTAATTGATGAGGCCAGAACTCCTCTTATTATCAGCGGTCGTCTTGAAAAATCTGCCGAAACTTACCAGCTAATGGCAAAAGTTGCTCCGCAATTAGAAAAGATTAAAGATTACGAAGTTGATGAAAAGAATAAAAATATTATCTTGACAGAAGACGGTATTGACAGAGCTCAAGAGATTATCGGTGTAGATGATTTATTTGATATTAACACTCAATATGCTCACCATTTATTACAGGCTCTGAAGGCAAAAGAACTTTTTGTTAAAGACACGGATTACGTTGTAAGAAACGGCGAAGTTATGATTGTTGACGAATTTACTGGTCGTTTAATGGAGGGAAGACGATGGTCTGACGGACTTCATCAGGCTATTGAAGCAAAAGAAGGCGTTAAAATTCAGGATGAAACACAAACTTTAGCAAGTATTACTTTCCAAAACCTGTTCAGACTTTATCCGAAACTTTCAGGTATGACAGGTACTGCTATGACTGAAGAAGCTGAATTCGGCAAGATTTATAACCTTGAAGTTACAACTATTCCTACAAACAAGCCTGATATTAGAATTAATTATTCTGATGTAATATATAAAAACGAACGCGCTAAGTATAACGCGGTTGTCGAAGACATTATCCAAATGCATGAAGCAGGACGTCCTGTTCTTGTTGGTACAATCAGTATTGAAAAATCAGAATATGTATCCGATTTATTGAAAAAGCGCGGAATTCCTCATCACGTTTTGAACGCAAAACACCACGAAAGAGAAGCTTATATTATTGCACAGGCAGGACGTGTCGGAGCCGTTACTATTGCAACCAATATGGCAGGCCGCGGTACTGATATTCTCTTAGGTGGTAATGCCGAGTTCCTTGCAAAGGAAATGCTTGATAACAGAGGAATTACTCCTGAAAGTGAAAATTATGAAGCTGAAAAAGAAGCAGCATTGGCAGAGGCTCGTTCCATTACAGAGGCAGAACATGCAAAAGTTGTGGAAGCAGGCGGTTTGCACGTAATAGGTACAGAACGCCACGAATCACGCCGTATTGATAACCAGTTAAGAGGTCGTGCTGCTCGTCAGGGCGATCCGGGGTCTACAAGATTTTTCTTATCTTTGGAAGACAACTTAATGAGAATATTCGGCGGTGATAAGATTACTGCATTAATGAATATGATGCAGGTTGATGAAAATATGGCTATTGAAAACTCTCTTATTACAAGACAAATTCAATCAGCTCAAAAGAAAGTTGAAACTTATCACTTTGACATAAGAAAGAGCGTTCTTGAATATGATGATGTTATGAATATTCAACGTGAAAAATTCTATGCTCAGCGCAGAAAAGTTCTTGCAGGCGGAAATCTTTCAGAAGATATCTATTATATGATAGAAAAAGAAATAGACAGACTTTTAAGAAGCTATATAGCTCCTGATTTACACCCTGAAGAATATATTTTTGAAGACTTACAGACAATGGTTAAAGAACTTCATTCAATCATTCCTCAGCTATCAGGTATTCAGGTTTCTGATATTCAAAATTTAAGATTTGAAGCTATTTATGATAAGTTAAAAGACTTTGCGCTTCAATCTTACAGAGATCATGAAACAGAAGTTATTAATTTCTATAATCAGGTTGTAGCTCAGTATGACACAGAAGCTGTTCCTCAAGAAGCTTTCAGCGATAACAATGTTATCCGTAACCTTGAAAAAGATATTCTTCTTCGTGTAGTTGATAATAAATGGATTGACCACCTTCACAATATTGATATGCTGAGAGAAGGCATCGGACTGCGAGCTTACGGTCAGAAAGATCCGTTAATCGAATACAAACGTGAAGCATACGACTTGTTTAATAAAATGATGTATGAAATTCAGGGAGATACCGTAAAACACCTGTTTAGAACAAAATTCGGAATACAGGTTATCGGACCTTCAGATGAAGATGTAGCATAAAAAAAGCGGTTTTAAACCGCTTTTTTTATCTTGAAAAAGTTTATAAAAAATGTTATAATAATAAAACAGCCAATGTAGTCGCTGAACCATTAAATAAAGGAAAGGAAGCAAATTATGAAAAAAATTAGTTATGTCGGGGGGGGGGCAGACTTTTAAGCTCCAACCTTAAAGGATTCACTCTTGCTGAAGGTGCTACGCACGTAGCCATGTTGAACAGTCAACGCCGTTTCGGATTCACTCTTGCTGAAGTTTTGGTCACACTCGGTATTATTGGTGTCGTTTCTGCAATGACAGTACCGTCTTTAATGCAGAATTACCAAAGACAATCTTATGTTACACAGCTGCATAAGGTTTATAACGAGCTGTCACAGGCTCTTATTATGTATCAAACTGATAAAAACGCTGTAAATTTGACAGAAGCAGGTTTAAATTCTGTTGAGGCTTTTTCAGGGTTTTTCAAAAATTATTTTAAAATTGTACAGGATTGTGGAAGTACTCCAACACCTTGTTTTGCATCAGAATATAAAAAAATATCAGGTGTAAAGTCTAATTTTACTTGTACCAATAATTGTTTTTCTCTTGCAAATGGCGCTTCAATAGGTAATTTAAATAAAATTGAAACTTACGGCGCAAATTCAATTATTGCATTTGATATTGATATTAATGGTCCTAAAGGTCCTAATATTATCGGTCGTGATGCTTTTTATATTTTATTATATAAAAATGGGATGTTGGACGATTGGTTTCTTGATAATGCTGCAATCGTAGCACCTGCATCAAAGGATGAAAGAGAGAAGGCTTTTAAGTATTGTACAAATACTGATACCGGATATTGGCATGGTTGTTTCGGCAAAATTCTGAATGACAATTGGCAGATTACTTATTAATATTTTTTGTATATTTTTGATAAGGCGGGAAGGACTTTCCGCCTTTTTAAATTTGTTTGAAGTAAAATATGAATAGTGAATATTTAAGAAAAAGGAAATTTTTATAATGCTAAGAACAGGGATTGTCGGATTGCCGAACGTTGGAAAATCAACTTTATTTAATGCTTTAACAAGCGCGAAAAATGCTCAAAGTGCAAACTATCCGTTTTGTACAATTGAGCCTAATGTCGGAGTTGTCACCGTTCCTGATGAAAGACTGGATATACTGGCAAAATTGTGTAAAACACAAGAAATAATCCCGACAGCTATTGAATTTGTTGATATTGCAGGTCTTGTAAAAGGTGCAAGCAAGGGCGAAGGCTTGGGAAACCAGTTTTTGCATAATATTAGAGAAGTCGATGCAATTATTCAGGTTGTAAGATGCTTTGATGATCCGAATACAATCCACGTTGCAGGAAAAGTTGCACCTTTAGATGATATTGAAGTTATTAATACAGAACTTGCGCTTGCTGATTTGGCATCAGTTGAAAAACGTCAGGCAAGAATTGCAAAACAGGCAAAAGGCGGCGATAAAGATGCGGTTTTAGAAGATAAAGTGCTTTCTAAGTTAATGGAACTTCTTTCAGAAGGTACATTTATTAATGTAAAAGACCATTTTAACGAAGATGAAATTCCTGTTGTAAAACAATTAAACTTAATGTCTACAAAACCTGTAATTTATGCGGCTAACGTTTCCGAGTTTGACTTGAAAGACGGAAATAAATACACAAAACAGGTTAAAGAGTATGCATCAACTCACAATGCAGAAGTTGTTCTTATTTCTGCAAAAATTGAAGAAGAACTGGCAGAACTGGGCGCAGAAGAAGCTAAAGAATATTTGAATGAACTCGGTATTGAAGACAGCGGTATTAACAGAATGATAAAATCTGTTTACCGTCTATTGAATTTGAGAACTTTTATCACAGCCGGTGAAAAAGAAGTTCATGCCTGGACAATTCCTGCGGGTGCAAAGGCTCCTCAGGCGGCAGGTGTAATCCACACTGATTTTGAAAAAGGGTTTATCAGGGCTGAAATTACTCCTTATGAGGAGTTTGTTAAAAATGGCTCATATGCTGCCTGCAAAGACAAAGGTGTAACACGTCTTGAAGGTAAGGATTATGTAGTTCAGGATGGTGATTTAGTTCACTTTAGGTTTGCTGTTTAGTCAACAGGCTAATTGAATATGTCGTTAAGGTTCGTTTAAATCAAAATATGAACGAAATATTAAATAAATTAACGGAATATTTTGATTCCGGAGTTACACGTGATGTAAAATTCAGAATAGAAGCATTAAAAAGACTTAAAAAAGCTTTTGAGAAATACGAACCTCAAATTATTCAGGCTTTGCGAGATGATTTGCACAAACCTGATTTAGAAATTTATACAATGGAATTTGGTTATGTAATCGAAGAAATTAAGTTTGCCATAAGACATCTTAAAAAATGGGCAAGCCCCAAAAGAGTTCCTATTCCAATGTATTTACAACCTGCAAAAGGTTATATTGTAAAAGAACCTTATGGTAACGTTTTAATCATAGGTGCATTTAATTATCCTTTTCAATTAGTTTTTGTCCCTCTTATAGGTGCAATTGCTGCAGGTAACTGCGCCCTTGTAAAACCTTCCAAAAGCGCTGTTGAATCCGCAAAAGTTATCCATAAGATTATTGAAGAAACCTTTGATAAAAACTATATCAGATGCATTATGCCTGAGGAACATTCTTCGTCAGAACTTGTCAGCGCAAAATTTGATTATATTTTCTTTACGGGAAGCTCCAAAAAAGGTGCACTTGTTGCAGAAGCGGCAGGTAAAAATTTAGTTCCGTATACGCTTGAACTGGGCGGAAAAAGTCCTGCAATAGTTGATAAAACTGCAAATCTGGAGTTTGCTGCTAAAAAAATTGCCTGGGGTAAATTTGTTAATGCAGGTCAAACTTGTATTGCACCTGATTTTGTTTATGTTGAAGCAGATGTAAGAGCAGAGTTTGTAGAAGAATTGAAAAAAGCTATAAAAGGATTTTTCGGTCCAATGCCTCAAGAAAGCAAGGATTACGGAAGAATAGTTAATGCGGAGGCTTTCCACAGACTTGTTGATTTGATTGAACATGATAAAGTTATAACAGGCGGTCACAGCGATGAATGCGGGCTTTATATTGAACCGACGGTTGTTAATGCTGATTCTTTTGATGAAAAAGTTATGCAGGATGAAATTTTCGGACCAATATTACCTGTTTTAACTTATTATAATATCGAAGAAGTTATATTAAATCTTAGAAAACGCCCGAAACCGCTTGCCTTATATATATTTTCCGAAAATAAAAAGCTTGAATGGAGAATAATAAGAGAGGTCTCATTTGGCGGCGGTGCCGTGAATGAAGTGCTTGCGCATACTGTTAGCCCTTATATGCCGTTTGGCGGAGTAGGAATGTCAGGTGTCGGAAGATATCACGGAAAATATTCGTTTGATACATTTACGCATCTGAAAAGTGTCCTTATCAGAAATTATGATAAGGTTTCAGGAAAGATGTATCCGCCTTATGATTTCGAAGAAGTTAAAAAATTACGTAAGTTTATAGGTTAATTATTTGCACTTTGTTTTATTTTCCCAATCTAAATCATTGCAGCGCATATAGTCCAAATTTTCGTTAAATATAACCCATGCGGTACATCCGAAACCTTGATGTGTAGATTTATCTTTACAGTTAGTTTCAAAGCTAAACATAGTTTCCAACTGTGCTCCGTGCGGAATTATTCCGTATTTGCTTAAGATAAATCCATATCTGTCACGGCCTACTTGATTTGGCGGTTTGGGACCGTTTATGTCTACGGAAAAAGTGCCGCAAACGTTCTTTAGAACAACGGAATCACCCCTATCCTGCTTACAATCAGGTTCTCTGATATTCATTGCTATAATTGTTCCGTCTGCGAGTATAAGTTTTGCATATGAAGTGTTATTATCTATACTATAATTATATTTCTGTCCGTTCAAATATCTATAATCAACATCGGTATAGCATCCGGGTGCATTGCCGCAATACTTGGCAACATTCATAAATTCAGCTAATTTGCTCAAGGCGTTATCAGCTCCTTCCGGACTGTCATATTCTGTTAATTCCCAATTCTCCGGAGTACCGTATTTTTCTTTTGCAAGTAAATATGCATTAGATAATGTTGAATAAACCTTCTTTAATTTTGCAACTGTTTCTTTTTCTTTATGATTAGCAATCAAAGACGGCATAGTCATTGCAGCGACCACACCAATAATTCCGAGAGTAATCAAAACTTCGGCGAGAGTAAATGCAGTTTTTTTTGAATTACAGTGATGCATAACATCACCATTATAACAGTGTTTTTTACTCTTGTAAAGCCCTAAATAACTAAATAACCTAAACCCTCTTAATCCCTTGCAGCTTATGAGTTTTTCGGGGGGGGGGCAACCCTTAATGCTTCTTTCACCATAATTTCAGCCTCCTTTTATGTTTTCACAAGAGGCTTAAGCCTCCTTTTTTATTATTTATTACTTTAAGGCTTTTGTCAAGGTTAAAGACTTACTTGCTTGTTAATGCAAGTTTAGAACCTGTGACAACTTGAGGTTTTTGCTGATAAGGATTTGAAGTAAAACTGTATTGAGGATTATACATTACTTTGCGTCTGCCTGTAAATGAAGGTTGGTGGTATAGAACCAGTGTTGTATCTTTAAATTTAATAGGTTCATCATGACCTGTTTCAGGATTGTGACGTTTTAAGAAATATTCTCCGTTTTCATGTCTTGTATAGTAAATTTCTTTTGGATTGTTAGCGTTTACAAACTTCAAGCCTTGACGAATACCGCATTGTAAACCGGCTCTGCCGCCTCTTGCATCATGGAATTTGATTTTATCCATAGTTATTTCTGCAGGTTCATAGTATTCATCATATTCGTGGTTAAGACCTTTTGTATTGAATACAGTGATAGTCATTGCACCGTTAGGGCTTTGTCTTAACAATGTTGATAAGTTTGCATCGCCTTCTTCATAACCTTTAAGGTTTTCTGAATTATGATATCCTTTAGGGTCGTTATATAATTCTTTTTTATATCTTGCCTGTTGTGCATCAAGAGCAAACGGAGCACCGTCGTTTAATGCTTCAAGTTCAGGACGTGCACGTAAAGCCATTTGATAATCAATATAGTCTTTATGTATTTTAATAAACGGTTTAAAATCTTTGCTGTTAGATTCAGCCCATTCATCGTGAACTACGTTACGGTTTTGAAGGTATATGTTTTTAGAAGTAGTTTCAAAACCTGTTGCACCTAAATCGTCACCGTCAAATAATGTAGGGTTGCCGACAAGTCCAGACAAGAATTTAATTACACCCAATGCCTTTGAAGCAGCAGGTCCTACAATACGTTCAAATGATTTTTCTTTAAGGTCGTGTCTTTCTTTCGCTGTTAATTTTTTGCTTTCATCGGATTCAAGGTAATCCATTTCGTCTAAAACGATATCTAATGCAATATCATAAGGTTTTGTTCCAAAGCCTTCAGCATCATGGATTTCACCTTTAAATTTATTGTTAGTAAGGTTTTTGAGTGCTTCAACCATTTTGCCGTAGATGTAGTCTTTTCTTTCCTGACTCAAGCCTAATTCTTCTTTAGCTTTTCCCATTCCGCTTGCTATTGATTCACTCTTAGCAAGTGCAATGTTACTTACTCTGTTATAGTTGTAATTCTGTACAGCTTCAGGATCAACAAATTCACCATATTTTACTCCGTTAAGAATTCTATATGCTCTTTCACGGTAAGGGTTTCCTTTTTCTGTTAAATCAGCGTGATGAACAAAATCCATATCCATTGCAAAACCTTCTAAAATACGGCATTTATCGTGGTTGCCTGCAAATGTATATGAATACAGTAATGAATACAGCGGAGCTGAATTTAAGTAATTGTCGCTTCCGACAAGTTTATCGAGGATTGTTCCGTCATGATCAAGCCCTTTGTCAGTACTGCTTTGTCCGTCATAGTCAAATAGTTTACCAAAGATTTTAGTAATATCTGATGAGAAGTAGCTGTAATTTACTGTTGTTGTAAAACCTGCTTCTGTTAAAAGTTTTTTAACAGCTTCCTGACTGTTGGAGTATCTTCCGCCTGATTTAGAGCCGTAACCCTTGTCATAAATATTTACTTCATCTGTAACTTCTGCTGCAATATATGCATCAGGGTGAGATTCTTTAACTGCTTCCGTAAATCTTGACCAAAAATCAATAACTTTATCCCAAGTATATTCAAAGTCAGTTGTTTTGTTTCTTACTGATTCAATATCACCAATATCTTTTGTCGCATCAATTCTCCAGTCCAAACCTGCTTCTGCTCTGTCTACAATCATTTCTGCAAGTTTAAAACTGTCAGCGTTTGTACCTTTAATAGATTTCCATAATGCGCTTGCCAATTTTTCTTTATCGGAACCGCTGATGCGAGAAATTCCGTCTTGAATTTTTTTAATAACGGATTTAGCTTCATCTTCAGGACTGTCTGCAATAATTCCCATACCTAACAGAGAAGTATTTTTCAAATCTTTATAAGGATAAGTTATTTCTCCTGTTTCTTTATTGTATGAAAATTCAGTGTTCGGGTTAACCCCTTTAATGATAGCGAATTTAGCAATTTCAGCAGTCAATAAAGGAATAACGTATTTACCAAACTGTGTTGCGTTACCGTTTTCATCATTAAGTTTATTGTCTTCAGGTAATTTAGTATTCAAAGCATCCAAGACTTCTTTTGCAAGAGATAACATTTCTTTAGTATACATTTTATCTGCAAGGTCATAAGTTTCCTGAGTGTCAGGTCTTAAATGCTGATTGCCTGTCTGGTACATTTCAAATCTTGAAACACCAATTTGGTCTTCTTTAACGGCTCTTTTTGAAACAAGAGGAGAAGATAAAACAGAAACAATGTCATCACCGACTTCAACCGAATCCAAAGGTACATCCATTAAACCTTTTAATATTATATCTTTATAAGATTCATCGGTATCAGCACCTGCAAGATTATATCTGTCGCGTAAAACGTTTTTAACGATAGCAGGCGTAACATCAAGGTCTTTAGGGAATACTTTTCCGTTTGACTGGCTTTCAATCAGATTATAAATTTCATCAGAGCTCATACCGTCTATATTTCTAAGATGTTGAGCTGCATTAAGATTTAAAATTTGGTTTGTTTTATTTGTCCAATATTTTGCAGATGAAACAGCGTAATCTTGAACTTCCATGTTTTTGCGTTTCATCAGTTTCATTGCATCTGCACGTTTTTTGGGATCGGCAATATTTTTTAATGCTTTAGTGTCAGAGTGTGAGAAAACATAGTTTAATTTAGCGATATCAGGGTTAGCATCCCAAGTTTCAAATCCGCTTTCCTGTTTTCCGCCCAATCCAAAGTATTCAAATTGAGAGAGCATTCTTGTTGCTTCACCGCTTTTGTAGTTAATACGTTTGTGATCAGGAAGGCTCTTATTATATTCGTTTAAAATTTCTACGTTTCTTTTGTATGCATCAGAATCTACTCTGAAGCTGTAAGGAACAACAGTATCATTATGATTGTTAATTTCCAAGTGATTATCTGTATTTAATTTATCATAAGCTTTTATTAATTCTTTATCGCTCAAATTATCAGCATTAACAAGTCTGTCATCATATATTTGTATATATGTAGGAGCTTTAGAATCATACTTTTTGTTAGCAGTTATTTTTACTGTACCGTCGCTTTGAGATTCGTAATTGTATTTTGAGTTAACAATTCTGTGAGTAACATGGTTTGTTTTCTTGCCGAATACGCCCATACGAAGCGGACTGTCTTGTAATCCTGAGATTTTAAACCAGTTAAAGTAAGGTGATCTTTCACCCCATTTTAAGATGTGTTGGAAGTGAACACCTTCCAAACCTTCATTAACATAAGCACCATCGGAAACAAGGTTGATACCTTTAGCAAACATTTTCTTTTGAACAGAAATGTAATTATTTATATTACCTAAAGTTTGTGCCATTTGGAAGCAGTTTTTGTTCCAGTAGGCATGTGCTGTAAGTGAATCATCAGTGAATAAAGGAGTTGTGATAACTCTTCTATAATCGTCTAATTTACCTTCATCCAAATCTTTTTCTATACCTGCCAAAGAACCGCCGATTTTGTTAGCAAAGTTTTTTGAAGATTTTCTTGCTTTATCAACTTGTTTGTTAGGTACAATATTATTATCTTTGTCATAAACCCAGCTGATATTGTGATTATCAGGGATTATTAATTTCATAGCACCGCCTTTTGTAACGGTTGAGGCACCGTAAGGAACGATGTTATATACATCCCAAGGTTTTCCTGTGCTGCCTGATTCATTTATTATCATACCTGCATCAAGTTTATATACAGGCGGAGCATCGTTGTGACCTTTCGGATATAATTTGTAGTGGTAAGCAAACGCTTCGTCAGGAGCTAAGTGATAATCTTTGGCAAGGTCAACTCTTGTTGCTTTGCCGCTTTCAAGTTTAATTCCGCGCTCTTTATCACCAGCAATACGCATTTGATCAGCATTTTCGAGGATGCCGTTGCTGATATAATTGCCGTCTGCATCTTGTTTTACGGCAAAAAGTTCTACATAGCAATCCCAATTTTCATCATCGTAAACATAATTAAATTCGTATTCAGTATCACCATATTTGGATTTTATGGGTTTGTAACCCTCGAAATTAACGTTATTTATGGTGTTTGGTTGATTTAAGTTTAAACTGACTTTCACGTGAGAAACTCCTTACTACTTCATTTATAACTCAAGTGAATATTTTTTTTTGACAAAATGACATGCATTATTAAGAAAATTTTACATAAATTGGTTGAGTATGTATATTCCTGCTATAATTTTTAGGAAAAGGAGACTTAGAATGTTGATGAAAGAAATGAAATACGATATTAAAGATATTAATCTTGCCGATCAGGGCAAAAATCAAATTGAATGGGCTTTTAAAGATATGCCTGTTTTAAAACAAATTCAAGAAAGATTTATTGCGGAGCAGCCTTTTAAAGGATTAAAATTATCTGCATGTGTTCACGTTACAAAAGAAACAGCGGCTTTATGCGTGGTGATGAAAGCAGGCGGTGCTGATGCGGTTCTTGTTGCTTCAAACCCTCTTTCTACTCAGGATGATGTTGCTGCTGCACTTGTAAAACATTATGATATACCTACTTTTGCTATTGCAGGCGAAACAGTTGAACAATATAAATCTCATATTAAAGAAGCTTTGAACCATAATCCTGATATTGTTATTGATGATGGATGCGATATGGTTTCTATGATTCATGCCGAAAGACCTGAACTTGCTTCAAAAATTATCGGTTCTACTGAAGAAACAACTACCGGTATTATCAGGTTACAGGCTTTGGAAGCTCAAGGAGAATTAAAATTCCCTGCTGTTGGTGTAAATACAAGTTTGACAAAACACCTTTACGATAACAGATATGGCACCGGTCAAAGTTCTTTGGACGGTATTATTAGAGGAGCAAATATTCTAATAGCAGGTAAAACGGTTGTTATTTCAGGATACGGATGGTGCGGCAGAGGCTGTGCTTTGCGTGCTAAAGCTCTTGGTGCAAACGTTATTGTTTGTGAAGTTGATCCTCTTAAAGCTCTTGAAGCTGCTATGGAAGGTTACAGAGTAATGCCGATTGAAAAAGCTGCGCTTGAAGGTGACATTTTCTTAACAGTTACCGGCGACAAACATGTTATTGACGTTAAACATTTATTAACAATGAAAGACGGCGCTTTTGTTGCTAACGCAGGTCACTTTGATTGGGAAGTTAACGTAGGCGACTTAAGAGCTTATACAACAGAAATTAAACAAATCAGACCATCTTTGGAAGAATACAAACTTAACAACGGAAAATCAATTTACGTGTTTGCCCAAGGCAGACTTGTTAACCTCGTTGCAGCGGAAGGACACCCTGCAAGCGTTATGGATATGAGCTTTGCTAACCAGGCTTTGGGTATTGAATTCCTTGTTAAAAATTACGGTAAATTGGAAAATAAATTATATACACTTCCTCATGAAGTTGATGTAAAGATTGCAGAGTTGAAATTAAAAGCAATGGGAATTGAAATTGATACATTAACTCCTGAACAGGAAGAATACTTAAACAGCTGGAAATTCTAGGAGCGTAGCCGCTCCACCCGTGACAGGAAGTTCAAGCACTTCTCAAGTCAATACTAAAGAAAACGGAGCGTAGCCGCTTTTCCTGTAATATCGGGTTTTATTATAATGTTTGTACGATTAACTTTAGGGTATTTCGATATCCTAAAGTTTTTCTTTCCTGCCACAAAAATTTAATTGTTTCCGGACGGATTTTAATATTGTTTACAATATTTATTTTAGTTGTGTAATCACTGTGTAATTTTTTATTGCCGGTAACAAGCGAGCAGCTGCCTGCGTTGTTTTTGTGTCTTCTGTATCCTGTAAGCGGTGCATAAATTATTGCAGAACCTCCGATTAGGTTTGCAAAATTAAATAAGAATTTATCGGGACAAATCTTCCATTTGTCTGTGTTTTTATAATTCTTAATCAGTTCTAATGATGATTTTCTAAAAATTGCAGAGCTGTTAGGTGACCAGTACCAGCCGCCGAAACGTTTCCTTTTTAAAATTTTATATTCTGGTTTTTCAACTTCAAAAAGTTTATCTAATGCAGCGCTATGAGGTGATGCGATTGATTTCATAGTGTGTACTTCATCATCCTCTCCTATTTCAATGATTTGGCAGGAAGTGAATGCAACTGATGTTTCAAGATGCACCCTTATATGAGCTTGTGCATATTCAGGCATGAGAACATCATCGCTGTCAACAAAACTTACAAACTGCCCTTGAGCATGTTTTAACCCTTTTATCATTGATGCAAGCTGTCCCTGATTTTCTTCATGAATAAGCATTGTTATTTTCAAATCCTGATTTTCGGAAATGAATTGCTCTATAATTTGGCGAGAGTTATCTGAAGAACAGTCATCAACCACGATAATCTCAAAATTTTTATAGGTCTGATTTTTTATACTTTCAAGAGTTTTTAAAATATATTTTTCATAGTTATATGAAGTTACAATAAATGAAACTAAAGGAAGTTTAAGCATTTTCATTTCCTGTTTTTTCTTCTGCAAGAAGTCTTTCCATTTTTTTGTTATGCATTATTGAAGAAATTAATGCGCATACAATAAATCCTAAACCTATACCTCCTGTTACAACTTCAGGAATTTCTTTAACTGTTGATATAAGCATTAAACAAGCTAAAGCTCCGATTGCCCAGTGTGCTCCGTGTTCAAGATATAAAAACTGTTTTAATGTTTTCTTTTCAACAAGCATTATAGTTAAAGAACGAACAAACATTGCTCCGATTGCAAGCCCTATTGAAATAATAATAATGTCTTTTGATAATGCAAAAGCTCCTAAAACTCCGTCAAGTGAGAACGAAGCATCAATTAATTCAAGATAAATAAAACTGATTAACCCCGTACATCCGACAGAGCCGGCTGCACATTTTGCAAGACGCATTTCTTCGTGTTTTTCAAGGTAATGTGTAAATCCGTCAATAACAAGATATGTAATAATACCTGAAATACCCGCAATCATTACATGTACTTTTTGTTCGGCAGGTACAAAATTTTGTGTTGCCAAAAGCATTAATAATGATATAACAACCTCAATTCCTTTTAAGTGGTCTAAATGTGAAAGCCAGTTTTCAAGCGGTCTCAGCCAGTGCACATCTTTTTCGTGATTAAAGAAGTAGTTAAGAAACAGCATTACCAGAAACATTCCGCCGAATGTAACAATCGGTGCGTGTGTTTGGTGCAGATAATATGCATATTTGTCAGCATTTGTTAAAGCTATTTTTGCGACATCAATCATACTTAATTTTGCAAAAATTGAAACAACTAAAATAGGGAATACAAATCTCATACCAAAAACTGCTATAATAATGCCCCAGGTTAAGAATCTGTGACGCCACTTGTGGCTCATTTTTTCTAACTTCATTGCATTAACTACTGCATTATCAAAAGATAAACTTACTTCAAGAACGCTAAGAACAAGCGCAATGAAAACACACGCCAATCCTGTCCCTGCATGAACGTGTTCACCCCATAGGTAAGCCCCTATCAAACCTGCTATTGTTACTATATATGAACCTAAAAAGTATTCCAGCATTTCCTTCTCCTTTAATTTTCAAAACAATTATACCCAAAATTTCAAATTAAGCAATCAACCAAAACTTGTATAATAAATAATATTGAAAACCGTTTAGAAGTTTGATATAATTAATAGCAAACATAACAACCTAAGATTAAGCAAATGAAAGGAGCAACCAGCGTAGCCGCTGGACCCGCTACATTTGGTTATGCATAAAAAGAAAGGAGCAATTTATGAAAAAATTTAGTTATGTCGGGGGGGGGGCACTCTAAAAGCTCCTGCATTTACTCTCGCCGAAGGTGCTACGCACGTAGCCATGTTGAACAGTCTAAGCAAGTATGCGTTTACTCTCGCAGAAGTGTTGGTCACACTCGGTATTATTGGTGTTGTTGCGGCATTAACTATTCCTGCTTTGATTGCAAATTATCGAAATATGGTTTTGGAAAACCAGTTTAAAAATCATACAGTATTTTATCTCAAGCTTTAATTAGTACTAAAGAAGAACTCGGTGAGAATTTACACCAAAACTATATTCTCGGACAACAAGAAGGTTGGAATGGTTCTGTTGAATTTAGGGAAACTTATTTTAAATACCTGGCGAAACTTTCACCAATTCAAGACTTAATATACTTGTTGATATTAATGGCAGCAAAAAGCCTAACAGGACAGGTTATGATGTTTTTTTATTTGTTGTTGATGCAAAGCAGGACAAGCTTATATCCTGGTCTGATGACAAAAGTTATTGTGATAAAACAGCAAAAACTGCAAGTTATAACGGCAGAGCCTGTACTTATTTTGCTATGATAAATGAAAATCCTGATGACAAATCTAAAAAATATTTCCAATCTTTAAAATGGTAATCAGGTAATTTGAAAAATATTTTGTTCTTGATATAATCAGGTTATGAAAGATATGTTAGACAAAATACTTCAAATAGAGAAGAAATATAACGAGCTGGGAGTTACATTATCAGATCCGGCTGTAATACAGGATTACAATAAATTTAGGGACCTTTCTAAACAGAGAAAGTCAATGGAAGAAACAGTAGAACTTTATTATGCTTGGAAAAAGGCTGTTGATGCGATTGAAGAAGCTAAAGAATTGATTCGTTCAGAATCTGATGACGAAATGAAATCGTTCTTAAAAGCTGAGATGGAAGAAAACGAAGCGAAACTTCCCGAATTTGAAGAAAAAATGAAAGTGCTTTTATTGCCGCGCGATCCGATGGATGACAAAGATATTATGCTTGAAATCAGAGGCGGCGCAGGCGGTGACGAAGCGAACATTTTTGCAGGCGACCTTGCAAGAATGTATATGAGATATGCTGATAAGCAGGGCTGGCAGACACAGGTGTTAAGTAAAACAGAATGCGAAGCGGGCGGTGTTTCCGAAATTATTATTTCAATGAAAGGCGACAGTATCTATTCTAAATTGAAATACGAATCAGGAGTTCATCGTGTTCAGCGTGTTCCTGCAACAGAATCTCAAGGGCGTGTGCATACATCAACTGCTACGGTTGCCGTAATGCCTGAGGTTGATGACGTTGAAGTTGAACTCAATATGAACGATGTTGAAATAACAACAGCTCGTTCAGGCGGTGCTGGCGGTCAAAACGTTAACAAAGTTGAAACTGCGGCGCGTGTTTTCCACAAACCTACCGGAATTATGATTTTCTGTACGGAAGAACGTTCTCAGTTGCAAAACAAAGAACGTGCATTGCAAATTCTTAAAGCAAAACTTTATGATATGGAAGTTCAAAAGCAAATGCAGGAAATTACTGATTTAAGACGCTCCCAAGTCGGTACAGGCGACAGAAGCGAACGTATAAGAACTTATAATTTCCCTCAAGGCAGACTTACAGATCACAGAATTAACCATAACCTGAATGTTAATACTGTAATTGACGGTGATTTGGACGAACTCATCGGATTGCTTATGGAACACGACCAAAAATTAAAATTGGAAAAACTGGCAGAGGTGAATTAGTGGTTGAACGAAAATGTGCAGGATGCGGTAAGATTAAAAACAGGGATGAGTTAATAAAAATTACTAAGGAAAACCTGCACGGAAACGTTATTATAAACCACTGTAATAAAATATTTGGCAGATCGGTATATCTCTGCTATAATAATGCTTGTATAGAAGCTGCTTTTAAAAAAAACAGAATCTCAAAAGCGTTAAAAGCTTCTGTACCGGAAGATTTGAAAGGAAAATTAATAAATGAGTTTTGAGACAATAAGAATAAATGAATTAGCTAAGGAACTTGGGCTTACCAGTAAGGAAGTCATAGAGAAATTTGCACAGCTATCAATAACAGGCAAAACTCATTCAAGTACTGTAACTGTTGATCAGGTGAAAAAGTTGAAAGATTTTATAAATGCCGGCGGAGTGAAAGAGGTTAAAAAACCTAAAGCTTTTGTTGTTAAAAAAGCTAAAACTGCCGAACCGGAAGTTAAAGAAGAAGTTAAAAAAGAAGAAGTTGAACCAGAGGTTAAAAAAACAGAAACCCCTAAAGTTGAAGTTGTTAAACCTAAACCTCAGAGCCGTTTGGAAATAGTCAGACGTGCACCTCAAAGATCTGCTGGTGAAGCTAATACAACAGAAAGACCTCAAAGAAATAATTCTGAAAGAAGATATCCGCAGCGAGGCGATAGACCGCAAAGAACTGACAGGCCTCAATATGGCGACAGGCAACCTCGCGGTGAAAGACTTCAATATGGTGATAATACTCAGCGTACTGACAGACCTCAAAATGGTGATAGGCCGCAAAGACCTTTCACGCAAAGACGTGACGGGGCTCCTGCAAGTAAAAAACCTTTTGAAAAGCCATCTTCAGCTTCAGGTGAAAGAAAACCTATTCAAAGAACTATAATTTCACAGGAAATTTATGATAACAAAGGTCCTTCAAGAAAACGTACAGGTCCTGAAGTTAAGAAAAAAGGTAAAGATTTTAACTCTAAAAAAGAAGAACAGGAAAGAATTTCTTTAGAAAAAGCTGCAGCTCAAAAACATAAAAAAAGATCGCATAAAGAAGAAGAAATTCTTGAAGTTAAACAGCTTGTCGTAAATCAAGCAATGACTATCAGTGAATTGGCTGATAAAATACAGAAGACACCTGCTGAAATTGTTAAATTTTTAATGTTTCAAGGGATTATGGCAACCGTTAACCAGTTGATTGATGTTGATGTAATTAAAAAAGTCTGCGCTGAATACGAACTTGAAGTTCTTGATGAAGATTTAGATGCTTTCATGGAAGAAGAACTGGAAAAAGAAGAAAAAGTTAAAAAGCTGACAGAAGTTGATAAAAAATTGTTGAAAAGACGTGCACCTGTTGTAAGTATTATGGGACACGTTGATCACGGTAAAACAACTTTATTGGACAGCATACGTGCATCAAAACACAAAATTGTAGCAACCGAAGTCGGCGGAATTACTCAGTCTATCGGTGCGTATACTGTATTTTTGGATGATACTCAGGATAAAAAGATTGTATTTGTTGACACTCCCGGTCACGAAGCGTTTACCGAAATGAGAGCACGCGGTGCGAAAGCTACTGATATTGCAATTCTGGTAGTTGCAGCTGATGACGGTATTATGCCTCAGACAATTGAAGCTATTAACCACGCAAAAGCAGCAGAAGTACCTATTATTGTAGCCGTCAACAAAATTGATAAGCCGGGTGCAAACCCTGATAAGATATTGCAGCAGTTAACAGAACATGGTCTTGTTCCTGAAGAATGGGGCGGAGATACAATCACTGTTAAAGTATCGGCTTTACAGGGATTAGGTATTGATGAACTATTAGAATATATTCTTTTGGTTGCTGATGTACAGGATTTAAAAGCAAATCCGAAAGCTGAAGCTTCAGGTGTTGTAATTGAGGCAAATCTTGATAAAGGTAAAGGTCCTGTTGCAACATTATTGGTTCAAAACGGTACATTGCGCGTTGGTAACTGCATTGTTGTCGGTACGGCTTGCGGGCGTGTAAGAGCTTTGTTATCTGATGCAGGTGAAAGAATTCAAAAGGCTGAACCTTCAACTCCTGTTGAAATTCTGGGGTTAACAGAAGTTCCTCAGGCAGGTGACTATTTTGAAGTTGTTAAAAACGAAAAAGAAATGAAAACAATTGTTCAGGAACGTAAAGAAAAAGAACGTAATAAACGTCTTGATGCAATGCTTCCTGCTCATGTAAGACGTGAAGCTGTTGCAGGTGAAGATGATGTTCCGCAATTGAACCTTATTATTAAAGCTAATACTAACGGTTCTGCTGAGGCTGTATCTCAAGCAATTGCTCAGGTTGAATCAAGTGAAATTAAGACAAAAATTATTCACGTAGGTGTAGGTGACATTTCCGAGGCTGATGTAATGCTTGCATCTGCATCAAACGCTTTAATTTTGGGCTTTACTGTCAAGGAAGATTCAAATGCACTTGTCGCTGCAGAAAAAGAAGGTGTAACAATTAAAAAATACGATATTATTTATCAAATCCTTGAAGATATCGAAAAAACTATGTTATCACTTCTTGAACCTGAAATTAAAGAGGTTGAGCTCGGCAAAGCAGAAGTTCGTCAGGTATTTACAATCGGCAAAACAACAAGAATTGCAGGCTGCTATGTTACTGAAGGTAAGATTGTAAGAAGCAAAGATGCTGTTCTTCTCCGTGACGGCAAAGAAATATTCAGAGGTGCAATTGACCAGCTTAAACGTTTCAAAGATGATGTGAAAGAAGTTGCTCAAGGTTTTGAATGCGGTATTTCGTTTGCTAAATTCAATAATATTGAAGTTGGTGATATTATCGAAGTTTCAACGACAGAGGAGTTGGAAAGAAAGAGTCTGTAAGTCTTTATTCTTTAGGCTTTCCGATTTCGTAAGGTGTATACTCTAATTTCCCTTTAGTTAATACTGGGATTATATCTGTATAAGACACGAATTTACCGTTATAATTTAAGTCAAACCTGTATATGTCTGCTCCAAATTGATTTGGGCCGTTTTCTACTCCGTTTGCATCAATATAAAACAGAGCACAATAATATAGTTTATATTTAGAAAGTTCCGGGTTGCCGTTCTCATCGTATATAATATAGCCGTTCTCATCTCTTTTAGGACTTGTAGCATCACGCACACATGTAGAATATTGAACGACTTTATATGCAGTTCCGTTGGATGAAACAAAGTTTGGAGCGAATGCATCTCCTGTTGCTGTCTTGCCGTCAACATAATATGGCTTGTTACTTTTTATTGAAATGCTTTTGCATATTCCACTTCTTGATGTACACCTATGTCCACCTTGAAATTGACTGAAAAGTTTGTCTGCAAGTTGTTCGCTTGTTTGGTTTGTATCTGAAATGCAGCTTATATCAGAGCATTCGTTCTGTGCAGCATACATTTTTAGTGCATTTTGGAGTTGTGAGTATGATTTTTTAACCTTTGTTACTAATACCTTTTCTCTATGGTTTGCGATTAATACAGGCATTGTCATTGCTGCAACCACACCAATAATTCCGAGAGTAATCAAAACTTCGGCGAGAGTAAACCCTTGAAACAATCCCTTAAAATCATTAAAAGCCCCAGTTTGGCGGGTCAAGCGGCTACGCTTGTCGGGGGGGGGGCAACTTTCATAGCATTATTACTGTACATACTGTCTCTCCTATTTAAAAATTTACTATTATACTTATTATTTACTATGTTTTTTGAATTGTCAAGGGTATAGTTTATTAAATTTAGTTATTTGGTTTATTAAATTTTGTCTCTTTCATGTTATAATTGATTATACCAAGGAGAAAATTATGACTCTTAGAAATGAACGTGTTAGAAAAGAATTAATGAGAGATATCTCTGATATATTGCAAAGAGAAATTCGCGGACTTGCAGGCGTTGTGTCTGTTTTGGATGTAGAAGTTTCTCATGACAATTCTTTTGCAAAAGTTATTTACAGTGTTTTAGGTTCTGATGAACAAGTTGAAAAGACTAAAGAAACTATTGAAAAAAGTACCCCTAAAATTCGCTATGAAGTTGGCAAACGTATTCGTTTGCGTTTAACGCCCGAGTTAAAATTTGTTTATACTGATTCACTTGAACAGGGCTCAAGAGTAAGCGAAATAATTGATAAAATTTCACGAGGAGAGTTATAGTTGTGTGTGATGGGAGTCCGAAGCTTGATTGTTCGCAATTAACGGTGTCGCCTTTGCCTGCAAAAAGTCTTTCAGCCTCACCTCACAATCCGCTGTTCGGGTTTCTGAATGTCTACAAGCCGCAAGGTATAACTTCTCATGATGTTGTTGCAAGACTGCGCAGATTGACAAAAATCAGACAAATAGGACATACAGGAACTCTTGATCCATTTGCCGAAGGGGTTTTACCTATATGTATAGGTAAGGCTACACGCCTTATTGAATATTTGAATGACGATAAAGAGTATCTTGCAACAGTTCAGTTCGGTGCAGCGACATCGACTTATGATTTGGAAGGTGAAAAGACTTTTACCTCAGATATTAAGGTATCAAAAGAAGATGTTATTGAAGGATTAAAGAGTTTTGAAGGTGAAATTTCCCAGCTTCCGCCTATATATTCTGCAATAAAAGTTAAAGGCAAAAAGCTTTACGAGTATGCGAGAAATAATGAAGAAGTTGAAATTCAGCCAAGAAAAGTTGTTATTGAAAGGATTGAACTAAAATCTTTTAATGAAAAATTGCAGCAGGCTGAAATTCTGATTAAATGTTCAAAAGGTACATATATACGTTCAATCGCGCATGATTTGGGCGAAAATCTCGGTGCATGGGCACATTTAATAAAGCTTATAAGAACTCAGGCAGGAAAGTTCTTCATAGAAAAATCTGTTATGCTTGATGATGACCTTGATGTTAACAGGAATTTGATTAATCCTGTTGAAATGCTTGATATAGCTAAACTCGAGGTAAGTGAAGAAGAATTATATAAAATTCGAAACGGACAATTTTTATTAAATAAAAATATAAGGCATGGCGATTTTGTTATTTTGATTTATAATGAAAACGTAGAGAAAATCTGCGCGGTTGGGATTGCAGATAATGATAAAATAAGAGTTAAGAAAGTGTTTTTGTAATGAAAAAAATAATATTGCTGCTGGGAATTATGGCTTTAGGTTCAATATCTTTTGCTGCAGATTGCGAAACGTTGTATTGTGCCGAACCTTATAGTTTAACATCTAATGTTTCAAGATTTTTCAGTAATGTTACGGGACAAAACTTTTTAGCCGAAAAAATCGGTGAAAGCCTTACCAAAAAAGCAATCAAAAAAAATATTTTAAGCGGGAATATTAAAGTAAATTTGGATTCTTACAGCGTAAGGGATTTGAAGGCCGGTAAATTTAAATCTTTGGAAATTACAGGCAAAGATGTTAATGTGCAGGGTGTTTACATCTCCTACTTTAATGCAAAAACCTTATGTGATTTTAATTACATAGTTCAGGATAAACAAGGAAATGTAACTGTGATAGAAGACATTCCCGTTGCTTTTAAAACAGAAATAACAGAAGAAGATTTGAATAAAACAATGAATTCTTCTGATTATAAAAGACTTTTAAATGATATTAACAGCATTGGCGGAAATTTTAACATTTTCCAAATAACTTCAACAAATGTTAAACTTAAAAATGGAAAAATGTACTATGTTATGAAATATGCCATGCCTTTTATGAGAAAATCTCAAGAAGTTGTTATAAGTGCTGATTTATGTGTGGATAAAGGTAGAATTGTTCTGGCTGATACAAGCTTTGTTAATAACAATATGTCTTTAGATGTTAATAAATTTTCACGAATTTTAAATTATATCAACCCACTTGATTTTTCTGCCAAAATACTGGAAAATAAAGATGCGAGATTTAACATTGAAAATGTGAAAATCAGTGATAAAAAAATAACTGTTGACGGTAGAATGACCGTTCTTAAGGATAAGGAATAAATTATGCGTAAAAATGAAAGAATGTTTCTGTTGGTTACAGCCGTAATTATGATTGCAGTTTGCGGTTTTCTTACATTAAGAATGTTTTATCACAATGATGAAAATGTTTCAGGGCCGCTGCTTCCTGTGCCTGAAAATCAACTGCCGCCTGATGAAGAAACACCTAAACCTCAGGAAAAAGAAAAGGTTTATGTTAATGTTTATTTTATCGGACAAAATGCAAATAAAGAGGAAGTGTATAAAGCTGTTAACCGTGAATATGATAAAGATATTGACGGAACAAAAATTAAATTTGCAATTGATTGTTTGATTGCAGGCCCAAGACAAAATGAAAAAGCTAAAGGGGTTTACTCTGAAATTCCTGCAGGAACACGCGTAATCTCAATTAACGAAACAAAAGATAAAGTTGTTATTAACTTGAATTCTGCTTTTGAAAACGGCGGAGGAACTGACAGTATTTATAAAAGACTTTATCAATTGATAAAGACTGCTAAAAGAAATACAGATAAACCTGTATATTTATACATTGAAGGCAACAAGGCTGAAGTTATCGGCGGTGAAGGAATTATGATTAATCAGCCGTTGAATGAAAAATCTTTGGAAGGTTAAATGGCTGAAAAAGATTTAGATTACTACCTCAACCTTGATTGGACATTAATTGAAGGGCAGGATTTGGATTTTGACGGAAATCCATACTTTTATGTAGAAATAAAAGAAATCCCGAGCTTTACTTTTTGTGCAAAAACGCAGGAACGTGCGCGAGAAAGGTATAAACAGCAATTAAAATGGACACTGCAGGTTATGCTTGAAAGCGGAGAGCATATTATAGAACCCGGTGAAGAAGATGGTGAACCTGATTGGGAAAGCTTGTGCCCTTAATAAAAAAGTGTTATAATAAATAAAAATAATATGGTCAAGAATTGAAAGGAGCAATAAATGAAAAGATTTAGTAAAAAAGCTGCTACGTTAGTTGGAGAAGTTTTGACAAAGCTCCAATGTGACG